>JAPOVX010000088.1 GCA_026707935.1 Paracoccaceae bacterium | reverse complement strand
CGCATGTCTGGTTCGGCAAGGAGGGACCGGGCTACATCACGAACGGCATCGCGATCACCAAGGACCCCGAAACCGGCGCCCGCAATGTGGGCTGGTACCGCCATACCCAGCTTTGGAACGCGCAGCATCCGGCCGGCGGCGAGTATTCGCAGCACAATCAGGACCGTTGCCTGGCGGTGTTCGTCTACTGGAACCCGCCGATGAATCACGGCGGACTGCACCTGGCCAAGGCCATAGCCGCCGGCAAGACCCTGGAAATCGCGATCGCCTGCAACTGCGATCCGGCGCTGCACCTGGCTTCGGCCACCGGACTGCCGTTCGGCCAGGACGAGTACGACTTTGCCGGCGGCCTGCGCGGCGCGCCGCTCGATCTCGTGAAATGCGACACGGTGGACATCGAAGTTCCGGCCACCGCCGAATACGTGCTGGAAGGCGAGTTCCTGCCGGGCCAGCAGGAGCAGATCGGCTGGCATTCCAATCCGCTGGGTTACTACGACGCGGTGCAGGTGTTCCCGCTGATGCAGGTCAACCACATCACCCACCGCAAGAACCCGATCTGGCACTCGACGATGGAGATGGTGCCGCCGTTCGATCACAACTACCTGGCGTTGCTGCCGGTGGAAGGCGAAGTTCTGAGCGACCTGGGACGCAAGATTCCCGAGGTCAAGGACGTGGTGGTCACGCCCAACATGACCTACATCGTGCAGATCTCCGTGGACGGCGCCACCAAGCCGCATCCGGAGTTCGGCAAGTACGTGCTGCACGCCGTCTGGGGCGCGGCCGGGCGCTGGGGACGCACCGCCAAGCTGGTGATCGTCGTGGGGCCGGACGTCAATCCATACGACCTGGCTTCTGTGGAATGGGCGATCATGACGCGGGTGCAGCCCGTATCGGACATCATCATGAACCCCTCCGGCCAGGCCTTCGTGCTGGATCCCTCGGCGCCGAAGTCGGCCCAGGGCGTGCCGGTGCAGTCCGAGCAGATGGGCATTGACGCGACGATCAAGATTCCCGAGCGCTTTACCGAGTACCCGGAAGTCAGCCAGGCCGATCCCGTCGACGTGGCGGCGCTGGCCAAGCGCCTGGGCGACGCGCTGGATTAGGGCCAGCAGGTCCTGGCGTTGGCGGAGCCGGTCGATCTCTCGAAACTTCCGCGGCTGACCAGCCGCGACGCGGTCGGCGGAGAACTGGTCTCGGTGGACATCGAGGCGGGCGTTGTAACCGCGTCCTACCGGCCCCCGCAGGAGTTGGCGAATCCGATCGGATCACTGCAGGGAGGTTACTCGCTCGCCATACTCGACGACGTGAGCGGTGCTACAACCTGGTTCGGCGGCGGCGGGCGCCCGTTCACGACGGCGCAGATATCCGCCAACTTCCTCAAGGCCGTGCCGATGGGCGAACCGCTGCTCGGCGAGGGCAAGATCGTGCACAACGGCCGCCGCCAGTCCGTGGTCGAGGCGGAACTGAAGCGCGAGAAGGACGGCGCCGTGCTGGTCCGGGCCACGGTGATGAACGTATACCTGGACTAGGGTGCGGCTCGCGCCCTTGAGTTGATGGGGAAGCTGGAACAGCCCGCCGCGCCTGCGGAAGCGGTACGCGATGATGTGCGCCGGGCGCTGCGCGAAGACGTGGGCGCCGGCGACGTATCAGCCGCGTTGCTGCCCGGGGATGCGCGTGCCGCTGCGGCGGTCGTCGCGCGCGAGGAGTGCGTGCTGTGCGGGCGCGACTGGTTCGACGAGGTGTTTCGCGCCTGCGACGATCGGATCGCGATCCGCTGGCGGGTTGCCGAGGGCGGTACGACGACGGCGGGCGAGCCCGTCTGCGAGCTGGAGGGACCGGTTCGCGGGCTGCTCAGCGGCGAGCGGTCGGCCCTGAACTTCCTGCAACTGCTGTCCGCCGTGGCGACGCAGGTACGCGCCATGGTGAAGGCGCTGGAAGGCAGCCGCGCGGTGCTTCTGGATACACGCAAGACGCTGCCCGGCCTGCGCCGGGCGCAGAAATACGCAGTGCGCGTGGGCGGCGGAAGCAATCACCGCATGGGGCTTTACGACGCGATCCTGCTCAAGGAAAACCACATCGCCGCCGCGGGCGGCGTGCGCCAGGCGCTACAGGCGGCCCAGGATCCCGGCGGCGATTTGCCGGTTACGGTGGAAGTACAGGACCTGGATGAGTTGGCCGAGGCGCTGGAAGCCGGGGCCGGCTGGGTCATGCTGGACAACTTTTCACCGGATCAGCTTTCGGCTGCCGTGCGGGAGCGCGATCGGCGCGGCCGCGACGTGATCCTGGAGGCCTCCGGATCGGTCGGGCCGGACAACATTGCCGAAGTGGCGGCCACCGGCGTGGACCGCATTTCCGTGGGGGCCCTGACCAAGAACGTCAGAGCCTGCGACTTCTCGATGCGCCTGACGGCCTGACTGCCGGCGGTCCGTCGACGTAAAACCGGTCTCGGATCATCGGCTGCCGCAGGCATGGGCGGAACGCCTGATGAGCGCCCGCTCTTCAAGAAAATCAGAGGTTTCCTTATTGAGTGCCTGGCGCGCCTGGGCGACCGGGCCCAAGTCCATCGTGTAGTCCGTCTCGGTATCAAATTGAGGCCAATCAGGGAGACCAGGGCCGTTGGGATTGCCGGTTCTTGCGAAGTTCAGCCAATAGCTTCGAACGATTTCGCCAAAGCGCCTGTCCTCATCGTTCAGCTCCACCTCCACGGGCCGATGGTATGCGGGCTCTTCCCAGATGTGACCGAAAAGATAGGGGACCTCCATTCCATGCGGTGCGCCGGGCGTAGTTGATCGCAGGCTTTCCGGAAGATAGGTGACATGGTAGTGCCAGGCCGGTGCGGCAACAGATTGCATTTCCTTTGCCAGGTGTCGGGTAGACGCAATAAACAAGCCCTCGCCAAACCACCTTTGCGAAACGCCGATTCGCGTCCATTTGTCATCAAATATTGCAAGATCATCTTCGCTCAAACCCTCAAGCAGTGAACTCGCCATGAACCACTTTGCAATCAGGGGAACGTTGTCGATCTGGTTCCACTCCCAATTGCTGACGCCAGTCATGTAAGGGACGTTGTGCTGACGCCCTTGTTCGAACATTTTTGCGATATCGCCCGGTACCAAGTTGCCGTCAATGACGGGATTCAGCAAAAGGTCCGGCGGCGGATATTCGATCAATGTTTCGACCGGAAGTGAGCGTAACGCTCGGGCTATCTCATCAGAGGTGCCGGAAAGCCCGACATGTTTGGCGAATTCAATACCTTCGTCTTCCATCGACGCGTAAGCCGCGCCCGGAAGACTGCGTTGGGACAGGTGACGGGAGCAATCCAGCTGGACGGCGCTGCCCTGCGCAATGGCCCTATGGAACAGTCCCCTGGATTGCGGCGTGATCATCAGGAAGTTGACCATGACGCCACCTGCCGAATGGCCGAATATCGTAATCCTGTCCGGATCGCCGCCGATCGCTTCGGCGTTATCGTTGACCCATCGAAGTGCGGCGATGGCGTCCATGAGCGAATAATTTGCTAGCAATTCATCGCTATGGAGACGTGACAGGGCGGGATGCGCGAACCGGCCCAGGAGCCCCAGGCGGTAATTCAGCGTGACGACAATCACACCTTCGGAGGCGATATCGTCACCGGTCCACACGGGCCAGCCTGACGACGCGTACTTCCAGGAGCTGCCGTGAAAATACACCATGACGGGGAGTTGTTTTCCCGCGGGTTGCCCGGGGCGCCAAATATTCAGAGTGAGACAGTCTTCACTCATTCCGACTGACCGAAGATGTTCCTTGGCCCATTCCGGACGGCTATCAGGAATGGTTTGCGGGCAGGCGTGACCGAACTCGCTGGAATCTCTCGTTTCGGCAGACGCCGCGAAAGGCTGCGGAGGGCGCCAACGCAACGCGCCGACAGGCGGGGCCGCGTAAGGAACTCCTTTCCAGGCCAGGGCATCATTCTCGATCACACCGCGAAACTGACCGCTCGTAGTCTCGATCAGCGTTTCGTCGGCCTGGCCGTTCGCGTTTCCTATGCAAGTAGTGCCTGTCAACACAATTGCGCACACAACAACGAGTCGGGCCAGCCGTGGTGTCTTGCGAGTCATCACAATCACGTTCACTCTGCCTCAATCACCACGAGCTCAGTGATCATGCCCAGCCCCGCGTGATTGAAGACGTGGCAGTGAAACAGCCATCGGCCGGTGCCACCGCCCGGCTCGCCGGTCTCGATGTAGGGTCGGTCCTCCAGCCGGACCCGCATTACGAGAATGTGATTTGGGGGAACGTCCACGGTGTCCACGAACTCGGGCGGATACTCGAAAACAACGGTCTCTTCCGCATCTCTGCGCTCAATCAGCCGAACGGGCTGAAACGAAAAGCCATGCAAGTGCATCGGATGATGCATCTGCGTGCGGTTATGGATCCGCAATTCCAGAAGGTCGCCCAGACGCGCCCAGCGGCTTGAGTACACATGAGGAACCGCGCGGAAATCGCCTGCTTCCGTGCCCTCAAGCTGAATGCCGTGAATGCCATCCATGGACTCGCGCATTCCGACGATGGCCAGACTTACTGTCTCATCAGTTATGCCTGGCTGTGGTTCATCAAAACTGTAAGGATCCAGGAGATGATCCTTGATTTCCTGGCTGCGAATGTCCTCGATCGGATCGTCTATTGCCGGGTGGACCCTCAAGGGATCGCCGGCTTCAATAGCGAACACGGGACTCGTGGCATTTTCGACGATACGAAAATGAGCGACTGGCACGGTGGGTAGGTTTCCGTAGCCATTCGGATATTCCTGGGTCCCATAATGCTGAAAATCCAACGTCCAAAGCGTGAGTACATCACCAATCCCGGCGTCTTCGGGAACCTGCAGGACAACGTCCTTTCGCGTCGCATTCGAGAGGAGAATTTCGCCTTCGTCGAACTTGAAGTCCAATCCCTGTTGCACGCCGCCCTCAAGACGCACATGGTTCAGGAGTCCGCCTTCGCCGCCTACGCGATAGAGAGGGACTATTTGCCCCCGCTGGTCAGTGAGACGCAGCCGGAAGTAACGAGCCACGGAGGCGTTCAGGATTTGCAGGCGCACTCCTTGACCGGCCCGCACACTGATATGGTCGTTTCCATCCTCCACGGCTCCGGGTGCGTCCGGAGCTCCGGCCCGCGGGGTTGCCCTTTGTCCGTTCGTCAATACGAGCTGTCCCTCATTGACGCGGCAATCGAACTGCGGGCCACAATTGCCGGGCGGCATCACATTGGGAATCTCTCCAGCGGCGAGAGGGCCCGATTCCAGGAGATTGCCGTGATTGTCCCGCGGTGTTTCGCAAAGGTCTTTCGGCGTAGGGTAAGCGGAGTGGCCGGCAAAAGGGCCGTACTGGTCGCTGAAGGCCCAGGGTATCTGCGGGTCCTCGGGGAAAGTTGCAAAATCGTTCTTGCCTGGTTCCTTGCAGACCGTCGTGTCCGACAACAACAGGGTATGCGTTTGCAATGGAAGTACGCCAAGCTCAGTCAGTTCCCGGTCTGCGCGGTCCGTGACGATGATCGGTCCAAAGAGTCCCTTGAACTCTTTATTCGTGGGCATCGAGTGAGAGTGGTACCAGAACACTCCAGGGCGGGTCACGCGGAACTTGTAAGTAAATGTCTCGCCGGTCATGACCGGGTCTTGCGTTATGGTCGTGCCGTCATTCGGGTTGTCGAGTTCGATGCCATGCCAATGGACGGTCATCGGCTCGTCGAGGTGGTTTGTGAAGTGGGCAATGACCATATCGCCCACCTGCAGGCGCAATTCCGGACCAGGCGTCCCGCCATTGAATGTGTATGCATTTGCCACCAAGCCGTTACCGGTAAGGTCAACCGGCAATTTTTCCGCGACAAGTTCGAATTCAAGGACGTCCGGTGAAGGATCCAAATCCACCGCTGTCGACAACGAGCCAGGTCCTCTGGTTCCGTTTGCCGTTTGTGGCTCCATCAAGGTGGCGCACGCCGCAAGCAAAATGCCGACCGCCGTCACGAGTTTCCTGATGGAGGGACTGCGCTTCACATCTTGCAGGGGAGGGGCAGCTTACTTCTCACTTTGTTGGTGATTGTGGATGCCGGCTATTGACGACTTACTCTGCGCGGCGAGCTGTCATGCGTCCGGCAGTCCAGGAGTTGTCCTGGGGTTCGGGAGGTTGAAAGATGGGCGGGCCTGCATCAAGGCGTATTTCCTTTGTCCAATATCCTTCAAGCGTAACGACCTGCCCCGAGGCATCGGTCGCCACTTTCAGCAACAGATTGTCGAGGCCGTAGTTTTGCTTGTCGCTGCCCCAAACCGTTTGGCCCTTGAGGCAAGAGTCACCGCCCACATTGTCCTTACAGGCCTGGCCCTCGACCACAGCGGTCGATTGAGCGCCGATATTGCCTCCCAGAGCATTACCCCGTGCAATGGACGCGCTGCCCGGTGTTTGCCAATCGCCCTGAGCGTTTTGGCCGGTTTCGATTTTCCGGGCATGCTCTGCCGGAAAACAATCGTCCGGACGATCTGCAAGGCAGATCTGCGAAGGGTAACCCTTTGAAGCGATGACGTAGTCAAACCCGCCGTGAGCATTGGGCGTGGCGGAGTCCACGGCCGTCGGCGCAACCGTATGAGTAATGCGCTTCCACGAGTGAACCGCGCGAGGCTGTGCGTTGACGCTACCGCCCTGCACTGAACGAATTTCCGGAATGTTTGTAATCAAACTGCGAGCCGCAGGTCCTACGACCAGTGTCGCGCTTATCAGGTCATCCTCGGGCCCTGGCGACGATTGATCGTCAATCGTGACAGTCCCGGTCATCAGCGGGGCGTGGC
>JAPOVX010000388.1 GCA_026707935.1 Paracoccaceae bacterium | reverse complement strand
CGGAGGGTCGGTCCGCGAAAGTGCGCGCATTTGGATCATTCTGATGTACCTTGGCGTAAAGTTCCTGTGACTGCACAAGGCCAACGGGAAAGACCGGCCTGCCTTGGAGGGCCGCACCGGATTCGATATCGAAAAAATGGAGCTTGGTAGCGTTGACCGCAACGTCAATCATGCAGCCGGATTTTACGCTAGAGCCGCTATCGAAACGACCGACAATGACCGACCGATTTTGGTTATTGTAACTTGCAAGACCTTCGCCAGCGGTCCCGTTGTCGTCGTTTTCGACCTCCAGGGCATCGTCTATCGTTACCGGCTTCACTGGCATTGCAACGTGAACGACGATCTCCTTACCCTGAGGCTCCGCAAGTACAACGGAACCTCGAAGAACAGCCGTGCCCGCAGAGTCGATCTCTGCGTCTTCGAGATGTTCGGGCCGTATGCCCAACGCAACTGTTCGTCCGATACACTATTGCAAGGTCGCGCCTTGTCGGAAGACACCTGGCGGCGTTTCATTTTTCCGCTCGGCGAGCGCATAGACCACAGATCGCCACCTCCTGACTGCTCAAGCCGTACCTCAACGATGTTGATTGGAGGACTGCCAATGAAGCTCGCAACGAATAGATTGGCCGGCGCTACATGCACGAGTTGAGGTCTGTCAAGTTGCTGGGGCACGCCGCCACGCAAGACTGCAACCCGATCACCCTTTGTCATGGCTTCGACCTGATCGTGCGTGACGTAGATGGTTTCGGCCTTTGGTTCGCGTTGCAGGCGAGCAACGTCAAGACGCATTCTTGTGCGCAGCTTCGCGTCAAGATTGAAAAGCGGTTCGTCCATGAGAAACGCCCGCGGTTCACGTACGATCGCACGACCCGTCGCAACCCGTTGCCGTTGGCCGCCGGAAAGGGCGCCCGGTTTTTTCGAGCAGGGCCGTGAGCCCAAGTTCCTTGGCGGTCTTCGTCGCCCGCTCACGAATTACCGGCTTGGGACGCTTCTGCATAAGCAAGCTGAAAGCAATATCGTTTTAGACGGTAAGATGCGGATACGGGGCATGGATTTTGGAAAACCATGGCCAAATCGCGTTCTCCGGCCTTGACGTCATTGAATGCCTGGTTCCCGATGGTAATTCTTCCTTCGGTCATATTTTCAAGGCCGGCAAGCATTCTGAGCGCAGGTGTCTTGCCACATCCGGACGGTCCTACGAGCAGCATGAATTCCCCGTCGCGAACATGCAGGCTAAGTCTGTTTGCTGCATGGTTGCCGTCATCGAAAATCTTCGACACCTGGTCATAGATAATCTCTGCCATGTTACTGGTCCCAATGCTATTGGTCCGCCTTGTCCGGGACCAATTCGAGCCCGAGAACGTTCCTGACAAAGGCGGCGCTCTCCTTGCAGCTTTCCTCAGCAGTCTTGTCTTGCGCGTCGCATCGAGTTCGATCACGACATAGCCGCAGTAGCCGGCCTCCAAAAGGACGTCGGTCAAACCACGAAAATCCACGCGTCCCGCGCCGAGTTCGCAGGACGAGCGGTACCTTGCGTGGCCTTCAATGCATTCGACATCATCCTGATCACCCTGAACATCCTTGAAGTGCATGTGGTCAATGTGGCCGATATATGCCCGAACGGCATTCACGGGATCGCTTCCCTTGATCTGGAGGTGCGCGGGATCAATGAAGAGGCCGACGACGTTCGTGTCCACGCGTTCCATGACGGCATCAAGATGCTCTCGTGTCTCGATAAAGCAGTCAAGATGCGGGTTGTATGCCATCCGAATGCCCAACGCCCGGGTAACGCGACCTGGTTCCGTAAGGGCGGCGCTGAATTCGTGGTAGTCCTCTTTCGTATGCGGTTGTCCAGCCTCCGGCCAGCCTCCGCCGACCACAAGGAACTCGGCTCTACTCCCTTTGAAATAGCGCGCGATTGCTCGAACGTTATCCAGCCCGAGCTCCCGAACATTGGGTTAGCAAAACTCGGTGTCATGTAAAGGGACGCGAACTGGAGTCCGTATTCGGTTTGAGCCCGACTGAAAACTCCCAGCCGTTTCAACATGTCAATGTCCCGGATCATCAGAGGCCGCCGCAAAGGCAGAGACATGTTCCGACGACTGAAATCAAACATCAACGTGTCGGCCACCAGGGCCTTGAAAGCTCTGAAACCGGTTTCCTGGAGAAAGGCAAACGCTGGCTCAAGCGGTAGTTTGGACATGGCCAGGTATCGAGATAGTATGCGATCTCGAATTTCCGGTGTTTCATTCGGGGAAATCCTTCACAAATTCGTGCTTGTTCAGCAGCTGTCATTCCAATTCAGAAACGGCGACCACACGCCATTTGCTCGCGGACAGGTATGGCGCGCCCAAGACAGCAACATTGTGCCGTGCCTCTGCCAGACCTAAGGAAAAGTCCCTGCCTCCCGCCCGGGCATCAAATGATGTTCGCTGGAGGCCCCGATTTCCATCGATCCATTTCCCCTCTTCACCTGGTTGCAGGATCGCCTCCCAACGGCCGACATCGTTCCGGTGGATCTCAACGGGTGGATGCAACGACTCGGAATTTGGGCCTGGTTCGACCTTCTTGCCCAGGAGGCCGGCGTGAACCATTACGTAGTCAGGCTGTCGAATTCGGATACTTCGGGCGGAACCATGCACTTCATGGACGAGTGCCCGTCGCAAGCGACGGCCCGACTCATCTGCAACACGGTCGTCGCGTCATTCTCATGAATGAGCGTGACGATTGCCGTGTCTTCGACATCTTGCTGGCAAACGAACAAGGCAATCGAGGCGTTGATCCGCACTACAGGACTTCTGGCCTGTGCCTCGGCGACATAGATGTCGTGATATCCATTGTCCATCAGTGCGCCGCCTCCACTGAGGCCGTTTTGTGCGCGCCAGTTGTTTCCAATGTTTTTGACACCTTGGTAAGGGGGTGCCATGGAGCCGCTCGGCCCAGATGAAGAAAAGGTCTCCGATTCTCTCCTCTTCAATTGCCAGGATCGACTCGGCAATTGCGGTGTTGAACAGAAGATTTTGGACTATTCCGAACCGAATGCCGGATCTGACATCGACGCGGGACCAGTCACCGGTGGGTCGCGATCGGGCCGAGGAATTCTTGACCGTGTTACACAGCATATCATCAGTCCAAGACATGTCCATGACTAGTCGCGGACTTGTAGCCGCCCATGAGCATGGGCCGGGGTCGGACCGGGCTTTCCGTGCTGTCCGAGTATTGATAGCCCCCGCGCGCAAGGCATACGGAAGCAGTTTGACAGGCATGATCATTGATGCTGAAGTTCATCAGGTGCCGGGAACCGTCCGAGCCTCGAATGGCAGGCGCACCTTTCCACCGACACGGAAGCTTGTCCCGGCCGCTTGTGTGCCCGAAAACGCGCCTTCCGGAATTCATGGCTCAAACTTGAATGAGGTCACCCAATGAGCAGGTTCTTCAAGGATATTCTCCCTTTACGCCATGACCCTGAATCCGATGGCCTGGCCTATCGGCATTACGATCCTGACGAGCTGATCCTGGGCAAGCGGATGGAAGATCATCTCCGGTTTGCCGTGGCATGCTGGCACTCGTTTGCCTGGGAAGGCGGCGACCCGTTTGGCGGGCGGACGTTCGACCGACCCTGGTTCGGCGAAACGATGGAACATGCACGACTGAAGGCCGATATCGCCTTCGAAATGTTCGAAATCCTGGCGATTCCGTTTTTTTGCTTTCATGACGCGGACATTCGCCCCGAAGGAGCGTCCTTCGCCGAGAGCCGTCGAAACTTCGAAGAGATCATCGATCTGTTCGCTGAAAAGATGAGTGCCGGAAATACACGGCTTCTGTGGGGTACGGCCAATTTGTTCACCCATCGGCGGTTCATGGCCGGTGCCGCGACAAACCCCGATCCGGATGTCTTCGCATGGTCGGCGGCAACCGTAAAGCTCTGCATGGACGCAACCCATAAACTGGGCGGTCAGAACTACGTGCTCTGGGGTGGGCGCGAGGGTTACGAAACACTCCTCAACACCGACCTTGTACGCGAGCGCAATCACGCAGGCCGATTCCTGCAGATGGTTGTCGACTACAAATACAAGATCGGGTTTGAAGGCACGATTCTTGTCGAGCCCAAGCCACAGGAACCAACAAAGCACCAACACGATCACGACGTCGCTGCCGTTTATGGCTTCCTCAGGGACTTCGGGCTGGAGACAGAAGTCAAAATCAACATCGAGCAGGGACACGCTGTCCTGGCCGGTCATTCGTTCGAGCATGAAATCGCCCTTGCCGCGTCGCTTGGAGTCTTCGGCTCGATCGACATGAACAGAAACGACTATCAGTCCGGTTGGGACACCGACCAGTTCCCCAACAACGTGCCAGAGGTCGCACTTGCCTACTACGAGATTCTCAAGGCGGGCGGTTTCACTACGGGAGGCACCAATTTTGACGCCAAGATCCGTCGGCAATCGCTGGATCCCAAGGACCTGGTTGCCGCCCATGCAGGCGCCATGGACGTTTGTGCGCGCGGATTCAAGGCGGCTGTGGCCATGCTTGAGGACGGCACCCTGGAAGCCCTGCGCGCGGAGCGCTATGCCGGCTGGGACACTCCCGAGGCACAAGCCATGCTGGAAAGCGATCTGGCCAGAATCGCGAACAGGCTCGAGTCGGATGGCGTTGATCCGCAGCCACGTTCGGGTCGCCAGGAACGACTCGAAAACATCGTCAACCGTTTTGTCTGACACATGACAGGGAAGAAAGAAATGAAAACGATCAAGGGCCCTGCACTCTTTTTGGCGCAGTTCGCGGGCGACAACGCCCCTTTCAATTCATGGGACGCCATCACGGAGTGGGCGGCGGACTGTGGATACAAAGGGGTTCAGGTCCCCAGCTGGGACGGTCGCCTGATTGACATTTCGAAGGCAGCCGAGAGCAAGGTTTATTGCGACGAGTTCATTGGCAAGGCCGCCGAGAACGGCGTCAGGGTGACTGAACTTTCAACACACCTCCAAGGCCAGCTCGTGGCCGTTCACCCCGCCTATGACACGGTATTTGACGGATTCTCCGCACCTGAGGTGAGAGGGAATCCATCGTTGCGTCAGCGATGGGCCGTGGATCAGGTGATTAAGGCGCTGAGCGCCTCCAGGAACATGGGGATCGGTGCTCATGCCACGTTCTCGGGCGCCCTGGCATGGCCTTTCATTTATCCTTGGCCACAACGCCCCGCCGGGCTGATCGACACGGCATTCGACGAGCTGGCAAAGCGATGGAAACCGATTCTCGATCACGCCGAGGAATGCGGGGTCGACGTCTGTTTCGAAATCCACCCCGGTGAGGATCTGCACGACGGCATCACATACGAAATGTTCCTGGAACGAACCGGCAATCACGCGAGAGCCTGCATGCTGTATGACCCCTCGCACTATGTCCTTCAATGCCTCGACTATCTCGAAAATATCGACATCTACAAGGACCGGATTCGAATGTTCCACGTCAAGGATGCGGAATTCAACCCAACCGGGCGGCAAGGGGTCTACTCGGGATACCAGCCCTGGCTGAACCGTGCCGGGCGCTTCCGAAGCCTCGGCGACGGTCAGGTTGACTTCAGGGCGGTGTTTTCCAAGATGGCGGCCAGCGATTTCGATGGTTGGGCGGTCGTGGAATGGGAGTGTTGCCTGAAGGACTCGGAGACCGGCGCGCGCGAGGGTGCACGGTTTGTCGCCGATCACATCATCCACGTCACCGAAAAGGCTTTTGACGATTTCGCCGACAGCGGCACCGATGAGGATGCCAACCGAAAGTTGCTGGGAATCGATTGAATTGACACGGGTTTGAACAGGCAAATCTGGCAGCGGGGGTTGCTGAAGAACCCGCGTTTGCTGTCGGACATGCCCGGGATCATGGCGTGCCGGCTGCCCGGAATCCTGTTGAACGGTTTCGGGCCGGGCGAGCGCGACCGCCGGGGCGAATTGACGCCCTCCCGAGTCCCGGCGTAGGGCGTAGGTGTGTCACAGGATTCCTTCCATAGCGCGAAGCCCCACAGCCCCTCGCCATGGCGGTCCTGCAGGTGTTGCATTTGGCAACGAGGAGAACCTCGGCACTACGATTGACAAGGTTTTCGTTGCTCAATCGCCACTGCCACACGCGACGCTACCGACGTTTCACGTGAACCCTCGCGAGTGCACGCACACGGCTCGTGGTGAAAGTGGTGGTGAGCCTCTCCTTCCTGTCCGGCTAACCCGGCACCAGTTGGCTCGGCATTCCCAAGCCTTCCATCTTGCAGACATGCTGGCGCCAATACCCCGGAGGGAAAGATCCGGTGTGTTTGCCGCTTCCTTCCCGTACCGCTGCCAGACTTCCCCTCATTGACGGAGGGTCGGCTCCCGCATTGCCCGTTTCGAGGCCTGCTCGGCATGTTATGAGCTGTTTCCCGTTATGCGCTGGACAGGTCCTAACCCTATGTACAACCATGGGCGGACCTTTTCTGTACAGCGCATATGGTATGCACTCGCGTTCCGGCCTGCCTGCACGCCGTGCCCCGCCCAAGGCGGCCCTTATGTAGCGCGTAATGTTCGGCCCTTTGACGCCAGAGTGCTTCAGCCTACATCGTTGCCTCGTTAGCCGTCCTGGCCGTTAACTTGCCAAAGCGACAATTTGCTGAGTGGGATTCGTACCCGCCAGGAAAACGCACCTTTTCACGGCGTGCGTTAATGTTATCGGCTGGTGCACGCCTGAACCCGCGGGTAGTCGTGGAAATCACCGGATCGCTGTTGTCGTCTCCCACGGTCCGAGAAGGGAACAATTCCATGGTTGAACAACACACCGGCTCGATGGGATCGCTCTGCTACACCATGGAGCTGCCCCGGCCGTTGATCGAACGAGCCATCTGGATGGACTGGCGGGAGATGGGCCGGC
>JAPOVX010000365.1 GCA_026707935.1 Paracoccaceae bacterium | reverse complement strand
GTGCACGCGCGGGCCTGGTCGCCCCGGACGAGACGACCTTCGAATATGTTCGTGGTCGTCCGCACGCGCCCAAGGGAGCTCTTTGGGAAGCTGCGACGGCGTACTGGAAGACGCTGTTTACCGACACAGGGGCAAGTTTCGACAAGGAAGTCGTCCTGGCGGGCGAAGAGATTGCTCCCGTCGTCACCTGGGGCACATCGCCGGAAGATGTTCTGCCGATAACGGGAACGATTCCGCATCCGGACAGTTTCGAACCCGGAAAGGCGGGTGCCGTTCGGCGTTCCCTGGACTACATGGGTCTGGAACCTGGGACCCGGCTCGAAGACATCAGCATAGATACGGTGTTTATCGGATCCTGCACCAATTCGCGGATCGAGGATTTGCGCGAGGTTTCGAAAGTGATGAAAGGGCGCCGGGTCAAGGAGGGAATTCGGGCCATGGTCGTTCCGGGGTCGGGACTTATCAGGGCGCAGGCGGAGGAAGAGGGAATTGCGCAGGAACTTCAGGACGCCGGATTTGAATGGCGGCTGGCCGGGTGTTCGATGTGCCTCGCAATGAACCCGGACCAGTTGAGTCCGGGTGAACGGTGCGCCTCGACCTCAAACCGGAACTTTGAAGGCCGGCAAGGCCGCGGCGGGCGGACACACCTGCTCTCGCCGGCGATGGCAGCTGCGGCCGCCGTCACCGGCCGTCTTACCGATGTGCGCAACCTGGACTGACTAGCGGAAAAGGAAGGTCTGGCAGACATGGAAAAATTCGAACCGGTCTCGGGAATCGCGGCCCCCATGCCGCTCGTCAACATCGATACCGACATGATCATTCCGAAACAGTTCCTGAAAACCATCAAGCGTACAGGACTCGGCGTCAACCTGTTTGACGAAATGCGTTACGACGAAGACGGGAACGAGTTCCCGGACTTCGTGCTGAACAAGCCGGCATATCGAAACGCGGAAATCCTTGTCGCGGGAGACAATTTCGGTTGCGGGTCGTCGCGGGAGCATGCGCCCTGGGCCTTGCGGGACTTCGGGATCAAGGTGGTCATCAGCACGTCCTTTGCCGACATTTTCCACAACAACTGTTTCAAGAACGGAATTCTGCCCGTGGTTCTGCCGAAGGAGCAGGTCGATGTCCTGATGGAAGATGCCGGGAAGGGCGGGAACGCCCGCATCACGGTCGAGCTGGAAGCGCAGACGGTTTCGACGACGGATGGAACCACCTTCTCTTTCGACGTCGACCCTTTCAAGAAGCACTGCCTGCTGGAGGGGCTCGATGATATCGGGCTGAGCATGCAAAAGATGGACGCGATCGAAGCCTTTGAAGGCAAGGCGCGAGCACGCACTCCGTGGATCTGACCGCGCGCACGGATCCGGCACCGGGAACTGGTCCCGACCGCGCAGTCGGGACACCTAGGCCAAACGAGAGAATCCGACCCGGGAAATCCGGCTTGCCCGGCCTGATCGGGGTTTGGACAAGGAGGAAGGCATGTTGAAACCGTCTCTGTTGATCCTGGCCGGGGATGGCATCGGGCCGGAAGTCATGGAACAGGTCAAGCGCGTGATTTCCTGGTTCGAGGAGCGCCGGGGGCTCGCATTCGATGTATCCGAGGCGCTGCTGGGCGGCTCCTCGTTCGACGTCCACGGAACCCCGCTGACCGACGATGTCATGCAGCAGGCGGACCAGGCCGATGCAGTCTTGCTCGGGGCGGTCGGAGGGCCTGCATATGATGATCTCGATTTCTCCGTCAAGCCGGAGCGGGGATTGTTGCGCTTGCGCAAGGAGATGGACCTCTACGCAAATCTCCGTCCCGCGCAGTGTTTCGATGCACTGGCCGACCATTCGACCCTGAAGCGCGAAATCGTGGCAGGCCTCGACATCCTGATCGTGCGCGAATTGACGTCGGGGGTCTACTTTGGCGAACCCAGGGGGATCATCGAGGACAACGAAGGCGGCCGGATCGGCATCAATACCCAGAGGTACACGTCAGGCGAGATCCAGAGAGTCGCGCGATCCGCATTCGAACTGGCACGCCGGCGGAACAACCGGGTGTGCTCGATGGACAAGGCGAACGTGATGGAGTCGGGCGTGCTTTGGCGTGAAGAGGTCGATGCCATTCACGCCAGGGAATACCCTGATGTGGAACTCTCGCACATGTACGCGGACAATGGAGCCATGCAGCTGGTTCGCAACCCGCGGCAGTTCGACGTTATCGTGACGGACAACCTGTTCGGGGACATCCTGTCGGATTGCGCGGCGATGTTGACGGGTTCGCTTGGAATGTTGCCATCGGCGTCACTGGGCGCGGCGACAGAATCGGGTCGCCCGAAGGCGCTTTATGAACCGGTGCACGGATCGGCGCCCGACATCGCGGGCCAGGGGCTTGCGAATCCTTCGGCCTGCCTGTTGAGCTTCGCGATGGCGCTCAGGTATTCCTTTGACCAGGGGCAGGAGGCCGAGCGGCTCGAACAGGCGGTAGAGGCCGTGCTGGCGAAAGGGATACGGACAAGGGATTTATTCCAGGGAGCGGACAACGAGATGCACTCTTCGACGGAAGGCATGGGCGATGCGGTAATCGCCGCCCTTGAACAAAGCCTTTGATCTCGCGTGCATCCAGCGCGACTCAATTCCGCGGCACTGCGGTCAGAGGATTCCGGAAGGTACAACCGGAGACCGGAAGACAACCGTCGGAAATAGCCGGTCCAGGTCAAGCGGAAGCCGTGATCCTGCTCCTGGCCGGTTTCGAATTGGATCCGGAAACTGCCAGGGCATTGCCATGAACGGGATCGTTGACACGTCAGACCTGACGCTGGGGATCGAGGAGGAGTACCTGATTGTCGATACCGAAACCCGCGACCTCGTTCGCGAACCGGATCCGGATTTCATGGAGGTCTGCCGGGAACAGGCGGGCGACCACGTGACAAACGAATACCTTCAATGCCAGGTCGAGGTCGGGACACCGCCGGTCAGGACAATTGCCGAAGCCCGCCAGTCGCTGGTCGCGTTAAGAAAGGCGGTCGCGGAATCCGCCAGCGGATTCGGTTACGCACCGATCGCTGCATCGACGCATCCGTTTGCCAAGTGGCGTGAACAAACCCACACCCGCAAGGAGCGTTACGATGTCTTGCGCATAGATCTCGGACAGACGATCCGAAGGATGCTGATTTGCGGAATGCATGTTCACCTGGGGATCGAGAACCGCGAACTCAGAATCGACATCATGAACCAGGCGACGTATTTCCTGCCGCATCTCCTGGCCCTTTCGTGTTCGTCGCCATTCTGGGAAGGTGAAGATACTTCGCTCTCATCCTATCGGCTGGCGGTCTTCAGCTCGATGCCGCGTTCGGGATTGCCGGACCAACTCGTATCCTACGGTGAGTACGAGCGCCTGGTCGCACAACTCGTCGGTGCGGGATGCCTGGAAGATGCCTCGAAAATCTGGTGGGACATTCGTCCGTCGGCCAAGTTTCCCACTTTGGAGGAAAGAATAACGGATGTCTGCAGCAGAATCGATGATGCCATGTGCATCGCCGCGACGTACCAGTCGCTCGTGGCGTTCCTGTTCCGGCTGCGCAGCCGCAACCAGTGCTGGCGTCAGTATCCGGCGACGCTGATCGAGGAAAACCGGTGGCGGGCTCAAAGATACGGCACGAACGGCAAAATGGTCGACCACGGCAAGGCCCTGCTCGTCCCGTTTCCGGAACTCATGGAGGAACTCATCGAAATCCTCCACGAAGATGCGGTTGAACTCGGATGTGCCCAGGACTTGTTGCACATTCGGAAAATCATTGCCGACGGCACGTCCGCCGACCGGCAGCGTGCGGTCAGGAAAGCGGCGCTGGAATCCGGCGCCACGTCCGAGGAGGCGATGCGAGAAGTGGTCGACCATCTTGTCCGGGAATTCCCGGCGCACGCCTGACATGGCCGGCGTTCGGCGATCGAAGTTCTGATGGCAAAAACAAACCGGTCTTTCGGCCCAACGACACCGGCAGCACGTCGCCTCCTGGTTCGCGTGCCGGGTCTGCCAATCGTGCTTGTCCTTGCCTTCTGGCTCACGACGGGTCCCGTTCCGGGACAGGGCATCGGGCAGGAAACTCCGGACCCGGGATCGGACGCGCTCGCCCCGGAACCTGCCCTCACACCCGGTGAAGTCGTCAGGATTCAGCTCGAGGCGCTTCGCCGAAATGACGGTCAGGACCGCGGGATCGCGGTTGCCTTTCGCTTTGCATCTCCCGCGAACCGCGCCAATACGGGACCGTTTCCGCGGTTTGCGGCGATGATCAAGAACGGGCCCTATGCGCTGATGCTGGATTTCCGGGAGGCCAGGTACGGCCCGGTCGAAATCGTGGCCAAACGGGCGCGGCAGCGCGTGACGCTTACCGGAGCAGGCGGCAGAATGACGTACTGGTTCTATCTTTCCCGGCAGGTGAAGCCGCCGTATGTGGATTGCTGGATGACCGATGCCGTTTACATCGAGCGCGGCGACGAAAGGACCGTATAGGCGCAGGCGTCGCTGCAGGATCTTCCGAACCGGAGCGGATCTGCCGGGCAAATCCTTCCGCGGACAGGTAGACCACGTCAATTCGCACGAGGCCGTAAACGCCTGGCCGCCCCAGGACTCGCGGTGGATTCTTGACATGGCGGGTCCCGACCGCTGCACCAGTGGAAAACACGGGATGAAATGCTGTGTTGCGACACTTGGAGATGCACGCGACTCGAACTAATGTGGCCTGAACCATTCGAAACATTCCAAGACGGGAGAGTGACATGACCCTGACACGAGAACAGATTCAAGATCGAACGACCGCAATTTCCATGGGCACCGAAGCGTTCATCAACGGGGCGTATTGTGCCGCCTCGGACGGATCGACCTTCGAGACGGTCAATCCGGCGACGGGAGAGACGCTCTGCGGGGTCTCGCACTGCAAGGGGGAAGATGTGGACCTTGCGGTTCGCGCCGCGCGGCGCAGTTTCAACGACGGTTCTTGGTCGCGGGCTGCGCCGGAACATCGAAAGGAGGTTCTCCTGAAGCTGTCAGGCCTGGTCCGGGAGAATGCCACGGATCTTGCGGTACTGGAGAGTCTCGACAGCGGCAAGACGATAACGGATTGCCAGGACGAAATCGGCGGGGAAGTCGCGGATTTCTTCCAGTGGTACGGCGAACTTGCGGACAAGTCTTTCGGCAAGATCGCCCCGACGGGTGAAGATGCGCTTGCCTTGATCGTAAAGGAACCCGCAGGTGTCGTGGGGTTGGTTCTTCCCTGGAACTTCCCGCTCCTGATGGCGGCCTGGAAACTTGCACCTGCCCTTGCCGCCGGGTGTTCCTGCATCATCAAGCCGGCGGAACAGACACCGTTGACAGCACTGCGCCTGGCGGAACTGGCGCGCGAAGCCGGGGTGCCTGACGGCGTGCTCAATGTGCTTCCCGGACTGGGCGAAACAACCGGGCAGGCCATAGGCCGGCATCCCGACATCGACATCGTGTCGTTCACCGGCTCGACCGAAGTCGGCGGCTACTTCCTGCGTTACGCGGGCGAAAGCAATCTCAAGGTCATCGGGCTCGAGATGGGCGGCAAGAGTCCTTTCATCGTCCTGGACGATGCCGATCTGGACGACGACCTGATCGAACATGCTGCGACTTCCGCGTTCTGGAACGGCGGGCAGAACTGTTCGGCCAACATGAGGCAACTCGTGGATGCCCGAATTGCGGATTCGTACCTGGAAAAGGTGGTTGACCGCGCCAAGGCCTACAAGGTCGGCGACCCGCTTGATCCTGACACCGACATCGGCGCGATGGTAACGGAGGAGCACATGGAGCGCGTGACCGGTTATATCGACAAGGGCGCATCAGAGGGTGCAAACCAGCTGACCGGGGGCGCGCGGGAAGGCAGAGGATATTTCGTCGAACCGACGGTGTTTTCCGGGCTGACACCGGACATGACGATCGCGCGCGAAGAAATCTTCGGCCCTGTCCTGGGGGTCCTGCCTGTCAAGGACATGGACGATGCCCTGCACATTGCATCGGATTCCGAGTACGGGCTGCACGCCACCGTCTTCACCCGCGATATCGACCGTGCCCTGCACATGGCGCACCGCCTTCCGTGCGGGACGGTCTCGGTGAACGGTTTCTCGGAAGGGGATATCAAGACGCCTTTTGGTGGCTACAGGCAATCGGGTTCGCTGTCGCGGGACAATGGCACCGAGGCAATGCAACAGTATCTCCAGACCAAGACGATCTGGATTTCACGGGGAAGTGCTGCGTGAACACCATCGCGGTTCATGAACCGGGCCGGTGCATGTTGAGGGGGTCCACGGAGACCTGTTGGACCGGGCAGGGGCACCCGGCAAGGAACACGCGGAACAAGGGATTGATACCGGACAGGGACGCGATCATCCAAACGCGTGGGCAACGTCCGCCACGAACAGTGCGCGGACGCTGTCATGAGTGATACGAGACCGCCTGTTTCGGTCCGTCTTGCGATGCGGTGGTTTCGGGAAATACCCGGTGCGCCGCACGCAACCGGATCGGCGGGGGTACGAATTGCTGCGCGCAGATGGAAATCGGCGACGCAAAAGCGACGTTCGCGTCGACCTGCCGGCGCTCTCCGGCAGGAGAAGGCTGCTCCGTTTGGCGACGTCGATCGCCGTTTGCCCGAATAGCCTCTTGCAGTTCCCGACCCATGACAACAGGTTATGCCGAAGTACTGCGTCATGGCATCCGTCGTGAAAACCCTCGCAAAAGGGGACTGCGCGATTTCCGCAAATGCAGACTTGCCCTTGTGCGTCCGGGACATTAGATGCCACGGCGTATACGAGGATATCGGAGTGTAGCTCAGCCTGGTAGAGCACTGCCTTCGGGAGGCAGGGGCCGCAGGTTCAAATCCTGCCACTCCGACCAGTAAAATCAATATCATAGAGAAAAACAGCAATCGTGGAAACGGGGGTAAGCGTTCGGTAAGGGGGTGATGGCCTTTATTTTCGGCGTTTGATGGCTGTAT
>JAPOVX010000013.1 GCA_026707935.1 Paracoccaceae bacterium | reverse complement strand
CCTCAAGCCCAAGCCACCGGGCGGTCTCAGGCATCAGTTGCCAAAGCCCGGCCGCTCCCGCCGGCGAAACGGCCAAGTGGTCGTAGTCGGCCTCGATGAGGGGGAGGTAGCGAAGCGAGGACGGCAGGTTCCGCGCCGCCAATTCGGCGTCGATGTAGTCCTCGTATCTGCCCATTCGCTTCAGGCCGTGCCATTCCGGACGCCACCCCTTGCTCCCCCAATGATCCAACCACCTGGCGACCTCCTCCTCAATCACCCTTACATGAGCCGGTGGTGACCTGATCTCGTCGTAGTCGTTGCACGGGCGACCGTCCCAGCCGCCGCAGTTCGGCTCGGTCCGTGCCACGCGGTCATCGCTCTGGCGGAGGAAATGGCCCAGGACGAAATCCACGTCCGGGATGATCAACTTGACCGGCATCATCGCCACAACCATGGCGAGGACGAAACACATCAGCCACTTGTTCATGAGAGGCTCCTCCTGGATGATGTTGCCGGTGCGCGCCCCTGCGATCCTTGGGACACGACTGCTGTGTGTCCAGTGATGGCCAATGGTGGGCAGCGCGATGTGGCGCGCCAAGAGGAAAACCCCGCGACTTTAGGCGGGATAATTCCGGGTGCATCGTGCGGGGAGAATCCCCTTGTCGGCGGTTTTTTGAAAGCGCGCAATTGTGGCGGTAAACCGCGCTTTTGAGGTTGATTTGGGCCATTTGAAGAGTCTGATTGTGTCCTGCGCAGTTCCCTGGCTTGGGGTGTTGTCTGGAGTTTTCGGAGCTTTCGGTGGTGCGTGGCACGCATTTTCTGCCCTTTGTGGCGGTTCATCGGGGGCATTTTCGCCTGTTGCTTGAGGGATCTGTCGGACGCTGGCCTGATTTCGGCGAGGTGTCCTTCAAGGTGCTGGGGCGGGTGACTGCACCCTGACGGCGGCCGAGTTGGACGTCAGGCGCGCGGCATCGCAAATGTGTCCGGGACCGGAACGGCCTTCTGCACGTGCGCTTCCCATGAGCCCGGTCACATCCGGTCCATGCCCCGTGCGCCCGTCACGAAACATCTCGACAGACGTGATCCCCGGTGCCATTGAGATCGCAGGTGGCACCGAAAAATTCAGCCCTGACTCATGGCTTCATTGCTCCGGCATCAGACTTGCCCGCATGAGCCCTTAGCGGTAGGCGAGACCGCGAAGCGGGCCCGCACTATTTTTTGCGGGAACGGCGGCCCGTGCAGGGATCGTGCCAGGACACGTCAGGAGATGAAGATGAAAATTTTTACAACATCGATTCTTCTGATGATCCCGGCTTTCACGGCCACCGCCTTCGCCCAGACGACCCTTGTTCTTGATAGCTGGCGGGATGACGACCGGTCTGTCTGGCAGGAAAAAATCATACCGGCCTTCGAGGCTGCCCATCCGGAGATACGTCTCGAATTTCGCGGCTCGGTGCCGCACGACTACGATACGATTCTGAAGGCCCGGTTCGCAGAGGGCACAGCCGGGGATCTGATCACCTGCCGTCCGTTTGATTCCTCCCTAGCCCTGTACGAGGCGGGATATCTCGCCAACCTTGGCGATCTGGCGGGCATGGCCTATTTCTCGCGTGATGCGAAATTCGCATGGCAGACCGATGACAGGTCGGTCACCTTCTGCGTACCGGTGGCGTCAGTGATCCACGGCTTCCTTTATAACCGGGAAGTCTTTCGCAAGCTCGGTCTGGAGGTGCCGGGAACCGAAGCGGCGTTATTCGCGGTTCTCGAAAGAATCCGAGAGAACGGCTCCTTGGTTCCAATGGCGCTCGGCCTCCACGACCGGTGGGAAGCCTCAACCGTGGGCTACAACAATATCGGACCGACTTACTGGAAAGGCGAGGAGGGCCGCCGGGCCCTGGTTGCGGGTCGGCAGAAGTTAACCGACGAGCCTTGGGTTGCGCCCTTCCGAACCTTAGCCAGATGGGGCCGCTATCTTGGCGAGGGGTATCGGGTTAGGACTTATCGGGAGAGCAAGGATCTGTTCGCTGGTGGCGGGGCGGCGATCTATCCTTCGGGAAGCTGGGAGATTGCGGATTTCAACACCCAGGCCGGATTTGAGATCGGGGCATTCCGACCGCCCGTGCGGCAGGCAGGCGATACGTGCCATATCTCCGACCACATCGATATGGCGATCGGACTTAATGCGACGAGCCCGAACGGCACGGCGGCACGTCTATTCCTGAACTGGGTAACATCGGCCGAGTTCGCTTCGCTTTATGCCAACGCACTGCCCGGGTTCTTTCCACTGGCGGATCACACGGTAGAACTGGACGATCCGTTGGCGAGAACGTTCCTGTCTTGGCGAGGCAAGTGCCGCTCGACCATTCGCTTCGCATCGCGGTTCCTGTCGCGAGGCACGCCAAATCTGGAACGTGAGACGTGGGATGCGTCCGTCGCCGCGATCGCGGGTACAGCGACCGCCGAGGAACTCGGCACCCGACTACAGAAAGGACTGGCGGGCTGGTACGCACCGCAGCGGTAAATTCTGAGGGGCAGAAGCCCGACTGTTGGGGTGGGTGAAAAAGTAACATCGGAAAAGCAGGGATCACAGCTTCAGCAGAAGCGATTCCCGACTTTCGGTGTCGTGGATGCGCGAATGGTGGTCCTGACATGAACAGCCCTTAGTTCGCAGCGAGGAAGGGATAGGTGAACAGCAACAAGTGTGCCAGATTCAGGATAAAGTGAACAATGATGCTGGCTTCAACACGTTGAGTGACGTGGTAGACCGCACCGTACCCGAGGCCGGCAACCGCCGCGAGGACGGCGTAAGTGATACCGCCGCCGAGGTGTGCGAGCCCGAATGCGGACGCGCCGACGAACAGTGCCACGAGACTTGCTGCAGGAAGGGCTGTCCGCCGGAGAGCCCAGGCCACGTACCGCTGTAAGAGCCCTCGGAAGAACACTTCCTCGGCAACGCAAGTCACCAGAAGATTTGATGGCACCCACAGGAGCAGGATTGATGGCCATTTTGGATCCCAGGCCACGAAATTTGTTCCCAGGGCAGGCATGGCCACCACGAGCGGCGTGAGGGCGGCGATCACGGCAGTGGCAACGAACATGCGGCGCCATTCGATCTTCCGTTGTGGCTGTACGCACACCGCGTATAGCACCACGCCCGCCAATGCCTTGTCGTAATTCCAATGGAGCGTGTACGGTGCCGCCAAGGGCGAAACTGTAACTGCGTCAAAGACCAGAACATTATTAATCCACGGCACTTCGTGGGCAGCCAGCACAACCGCACAGACGAGGGTACCACCCCAGGCCACGACGCGCACAGGCATGGAGAACGTGCACTGCACCGCCACCAGAGAGACCCCGGAAAACAGAACGATAATCGGCAATCCCGACCATTCGACGACGCCGGTTCCGACCGCCGTCGCGACGGAAAGACACGCCGGAATCGGCCACCCTCGGCAGTATTGCGGAAACATCGCCATTCCGAGTGCGAGCCAGAGGATAGCAAAAGGCAGGCCCTGCACTATGTCCATCGCCACCAAAGCACTCCCCAGAACTCACATGCGGGACAATCAGAAAAATTCGCGCTGGAACTCGTTATCGCCGACCACTCCATCGCTCACCACCCAGCAACGATCTATCGGTGCTTCAACGAAAGTCGGTGTTCATGACGGCCTGCTATTCCTTTCAGCCTCACGTTCCAATATGCTCCACGGTCGTCGCTTCAAGCTGCCGTCCGGCCATGATTCTCTGGATGATTAGGATAACCTCTAGGTTGGCCACGAAGCCCCCGGGGCGTACGGATTGACCCGATCCTTAGAACCGCTTGTTGAGCGTGAGAAAGAAGGTGCGTCCCCAACCGGCTGCCGTGGGCCCGTCCACACTGCTGGGGTTGGCGGTATCGACCGTGAGGCCGGCATCAGTGAGGTTGAATACGCCGACCGCAACCCGCAGGTCCCTTATTCCCCAGGGCTCCTTCCAGTTCAACACCGCGTCGTGGCCGGTCCATGACTCGAAACTTCCGGTACCTGACCGGTTTTCGAAACCAGCACGGTAATTCGTGGTCCATACGGCGCTCAGGCTGCCGCGCGTCAACCGAAACCGGAGGCGCGCCATATTCCTGGAGATGGCATAACGCTCATCGTTGCCGGCGATGCGCCTTTCGGCATCAAGCACGTGCCGCCATGCACCGCTTATCCTGATATCGCCCCAACCCGTTTGGAAGTCTCCCGAAGCGAACCGGGTCGTCATGCCCTTAATCTCGGTCTCAACGATGTTCGCGAAGCTGTCGTATATGGTGATGTCGCCACCTACACGATCGATGCAGCTCGACTTTTCGTCGTTGCATGGGTCCAGGTTTTGCATGGCCCAGTCGGCACTGTTCAATCCGACCAGGCCAAAACGCGACAGCCGATACCATTCCACGCCAAGGATGTTTCGCGATGTACGGACCTCGGCACCGAAGGCGACCCTTTTGGTATCCGGGGGCTTGAGATCCGGGTTGCCTCTGAACTCGCGTGTCACCTGCCGCGGGTTCGGGCTCGGACAGGGAGACGGAGGAGTCCCGGGATCACACTGGATATATGGGTGGTCCTGGGATTCGGTGCTGTAGAGATGGCGTATCGAGGGGGCTGACTGTCCCGTGCTCAATGAGCTTCGCAACGCGATGATGCTGTGCGGTCGGTACTCAGCGGCAAGGTTCCAGGACCTCAGTCCGCCCACATCATCATACTCGTCCTTTCGACCCGCGATCCTGAAATCCAGGGTTTCGGTCAGCGGCAGCAATATATCGGTAAACAACCCGACGGTTTCGCGCTCCCCGGCATAGCTGATGCCTCCGGAGCCAAGCACTTTTGTGACGTCGTGGGTCATGTTATCGTTGTCGCGAAAGCGCAGGATGGAATGCACCTTTGATTTGTTCGCCGTGAAACCCGCGGTCCATGCCGCATTGCGGCCGCCGACCGTGAACGTGTTCCCTTCAAGTGCTAACCGGGTTCCCAGGTATTCCTGACCGAAATCGATCTCTTCCTGCAGGCTGGAGTCCTCTATGGCCCGCAGATGCTCCGGCGCGGTCGAAAACGGGTCTACAAGGTCGTAACGTCCGGCATCGATTTCTTGCCTGATCTTGTCTGCATGGACGAAGGTCTCGCCTGATAGGGAACCTTTCAGCCTGTAGGCATCAATATGCGCGTCGTAGCCCAGATCCTTCGTCAACAACCCCTCGATGCCCAGGGAAATGTCATATTCGTCGTACTTCGACTTCCAGTCGCGGTTGCCATGCCCGACGAAGCGATGCCCGACAGCATAAAACAGAGCGCTGTCCGTGAAATTCTCCCCTCCGGCTGCTTCGTTGATCGCGTCGATTATTTTTTCGGTGGGCGTGAAGTCGAAAGTACCGACGGATGGCGCGTAGCGGAATGCCCACTCGCCATGTCCGACGTTCACATCCAGGTGGAGTTCTGCCCTATCGCCAAGCGGATGTTCTAGGTTAAGGATCGCGGTCCGCTGCTCCAGACGGGCGGTGTCCCACATGATATCGCCATAGGCGAAACCGCAACCCTTGTCGCCGTTGCGGATAAGAGGCGGATTGCTGAGTTCGCCGGTATAGCCTTTCGCCTGCTCGCACTCACCCAATGCTACCGATCTTATACCCTGGTCCGGAGTGACAACCCAAACCGTATTGCCTCCTACGCTGACATTCCTCGCTTCGCTGAATGTGCCGCCATCCTTCCAGATGGAACGACTGTGGTCCCGGCTCTTCGCGGCGATTTCCTGGCGCCTGAGGACATCCGCACCGACGACCATACGTCCCCTCCCAATTGCACCGCCCCAGAAAACGCTGCCCTGGAAACCGCCGCCGCCCGCCTTGTCGGGTAGCCGCGTGAGCGCACGCGTCTCGAAGCCGTTCAAATCCTTTCGCAGCACGACATTGATTGCACCACGTATGGCGGTGCCGCCAAGAGTGCCCAGGCTGTCGCCGCTCAGAAGCTCAAGGCGCTCGATGGCCGAAATCGGCAAGGTGTCAAGGTCGTTGGCGGTGCTGGCGTAAGGCCTGCCATTAACCAGGACGGGCAGCGGCTGGCCTCCCGTATAAAAGTAGCGGACGATGCCGGTATCCAGAAGTTCCTCAAGAGTCTGGGCACCGGAGCGTTCCAGAAAATCCCGGTCCCGGTCCGTGATGACGCGCGGGGCGGGAGCAAGCGACCCGGCATCGGCTGTCGCCGCCATAAAAACGACGAGCATTGAAAACACGGCAATTGAAATGGCTCTGACTTTCATGATTTCCCTGAAAAATGAAATGACGGAACCCAGTCACGGCCGGAATTGCAAAATCCGGCAACTTGAATGCCCGACAATCATATCTGAGGCCCCCAGTCCGCCTGCATGGTCTTTTTACGCTCCTCAAGGACAGCGAGCTGTCGGGCAAAGATCGTAAGTATCCGGTGTGTCACTCATGGTGCCAAACTAAGAGCCGCAAGCCTGCCTAGTCAAGAACTGGCCGAGGCAAAACTTTTGGGGATTATATACGAAAGTAACATCCGGACGCTTTGATTTCGGCTCGGATTCCCCTCAAGACTTCCCGACTTCCACAACGGTGACGGGCTCCATGAGCGCATCGCGTATCTCTTCCGGAGAGGCGTCCACGGAAATGTCCGCTTCGAGTTCGGCCTTCGAAGGCTGGTAGCTGTAGGGCCGGACCTCCACGATGGGTTTTTCTTTGGCTTCGATCGTGCTCATGTCACGGTTCGCTCGTTATCAAGTCTTTTCGGTTTCAAGGAACCGTCTGTCACCCCGTTCCAGGAAAGACATACAGACGGAGCAAAGCAAGAACGACGCCAGCGAGAAGCGCGATCAACAGCCCATAAAGTGCTTTGTCACGCCGCGCCATGTGGGCCCGAAGCCAGTCCAGCGCGCTTTCGTATTCGGCCTGCTTGGTGTTCATGCGTTCCTCCACGACGGCGATCTGGGCCCCAACCCAACATAGGTACCAAAAGTCCCACAAGGAAGTTCATATTTCTCTG
>JAPOVX010000364.1 GCA_026707935.1 Paracoccaceae bacterium | reverse complement strand
CCGGATGTTCGTAGGAAACGCCGTCATCCAGGCGGTAACGGAGTCGCCACATCTTCCCCCTGACTTCGACCTGGTTGACTTCGAGGTCCGAGATGGCGGTCTCGAAGTGAGGGTCCCAATTGACGAGTCTCTTGCCCCGGTAGATCAGCCCGTTCTTGTATAACGAAACGAAAGCCCTGAGCACCGCATCGTGAAAGGACTGATCCATCGTGAAGCGGTTTCGATCCCAGTCGCAGGACGCGCCCAATCGCCTGAGCTGGTTGATGATCGTTCCGCCCGACTCCTCTTTCCACTGCCAGACCCTTTCGAGAAACGCCGTTCTGCCCATTTCCCGGCGTCCGGGCTGCCCGCTCTCGGCAAGCTGCCTCTCGACGACCATTTGCGTGGCGATGCCCGCATGGTCTTGGCCCGGCTGCCAAAGCGTATCGAACCCGCGCATTCGGTGCCATCGAACCAGGATGTCTTGCAGGGTGTTGTTGAATGCATGGCCCATGTGCAGGTTGCCGGTTACATTCGGTGGCGGGATCATGATGCAAAAACTCTCGGCGCCTTCCCGTGCATTCGCGCCTGCCCGAAATGCCCGGTGTGCATCCCAGCGATCCGCAATCGTCTTCTCGCTCTCACGAAAATCGAATTTTTTCTGCATTGGCATAAACGCGATCCCGCAAATTGCCCTTGAATTCAGCCGCTTCTTACCCGGCACACCTAGCGAGTAAAGGCGAAACTGTTCCCGCTTCCACACGGCAGTCAGACGAAAGGCGCGGCAACCGCGGTCGCATTGCTTGACCCGGGTCGACAGCGGGACCGGTACCGCTGCAACGGGCTCCCCGCCAAATTCATGTCATGGTGAGCGCCCGGTCATCAAGAGCGCTCCTGAGCCCTGACGCCTGTCCTCAAAAACTGAAAGGAAAAATGAGTCGGGTTTGCCTTTCGGGACGGCTGCCATCCGGCCTCGTGAGTCCGTGGTCAATTCCGCTGACCTACCCAGAGACGCGCCTCGCGGCCATCGCGGGGTCAACCAGCGGCTGATCCGCGGATTCAAGAAACGCGGGATCGTGGGGTACGCGGGCGAAAACCTCGTGGACCATTGGTTCGAAGAACGACAGCGGCAGGCTGTCGTACTCAGGGTCAAAGCTCGCCTGGTCCCAACGCTCGCAGAATTCAGCACAGTCGTCGAAATAACGATGTCCCCGATACCGGTTCCGCTTGTCGGAGTTACCGCCAATGTGGTGGCCGTAGTAGATCAACTGGAAATCCCCGTGCTTTTCCACGACCCAACGACATTGTTCCCGGACATATGGTCTCAAAACCGTCGCTGCATACTCGTCGTGATTGCACGGGGCGTATATGTCGCCGATGTCGTGAAGGAGCGCGGACACGACCCAGTCGATATCCGCTCCATCCCGCCACGCCCTGGTTGCCGTTTGCAATGAGTGTCCGAGTCTGGTCACCTGGTATCCTGACAGGCTTTCGTCAAGATCCTGCATCGCCTGAAGCAAACGCCCGGCCGTTCCCTGCATGAACTCGGCTTCATGCCTGGAAAGGAACTCGTAATCCTCCTGGTCACCGTCCTTCATTCTGACAAACTTAACCTGATCCATTGTCTGTCCCCATTCCATGAGGGCCTGAGCCAGGCACCGGACTATTGAACCGTCGAACAGGCCTTCTCAATCAGCGGCGCGACCGTTTCATGCGTCACCGAATCATGCATGTTCGACGTGGGTATCAAATGCCCGACAGATCACGCGAAGGAGCCTGGATACCCGCTGGTTATCCGCAACCGACGATCAATCCGGTGACTCGGCGGGCAATTCGCAGTTGATCATCCAATCGATTCCAAACCGGTCCGTCAGGCTTCCGAAATATGCACCCCAGAAAACCTTTTCCATCTTCATTTTCACTGTGCCGCCGTCCGAGAGCTTGGTGAACAGGTCGTCACTCTGTTCCGGGCTTTCAGCCAAGATCGAAATCCCGAAATTGGTCCCTGGCGCGAAAGGTTCCGGCTGCGCATACCACCTGTCACTACCCATCAGGACCGATGATCCGACAGGCAACGATACATGCATGATCTGGTCTTTGTTTTCATCCGGCACCTCCATGTCAGGCGGTCCATCACCATAGGTCATGAGTGTATCGAACTCTCCGCCAAATACCGAACGATAGAACTCGAACGCGTCTTTGCAGTTGCCGTCAAAAAAAAGGTACGTGTTGAGTGTCATGGGAAACTCCATTTCCGGGCGCAAAATCTTGGAGATGCGTAAATCGGCGAAGTCGGGGATTCAAGCCAATTCACCGCCGTGGGCTTGCCGGCGTTCAAGTATGCGGAAAGTTCGGTCGTGTCGTTGATGCAGTTGCAAACCGGGAGCGACGTCGAGTGGCTTCCTGGCACTCAGAGGATCGGTCAATCAATTCGTGCGAAGACCGGATCGCACCATCGAAGAAACGCGAACATTCATCGTGGCTGCGGAGATCAAGTGCGTGTTGAGCAAGGGTTGTCACGATACGCCGTCATGCCTATCTGGGAAGTCGACGAAAATTGCTCCCAACTAAAATCTGTGGCAATGAAGATGGCTTATTCGGCGAGTCACCTGGAGCGGTTGATTATGGATGAGAGTGCAGATTCGCGCACCGCAATGGTCGACAATCAGGTTCGACCTTCCGACGTCACGAAGTTTCCCGTGATCAAGGCGCTACTGTCAGTGCCCAGAGAGGTATTCGTTCCGCCCGCAATGAAACCGGTCGCATACGCGGACATGCAGATCCCCATCGGTCCGAATCGGGACAGGGTTATCCTGGACGCCCGGAATTTCGCGAAGATGCTCGATACCGTCGATATCCAGCCCGATGAACTGGTCCTCGATCTAGGGTGTGGATTCGGGTACTCTGCAGCCGTGATCTCCAGACTGGCCCAGGCCGTGGTCGCGGTCGAGGAAATTGCGGAAATTGCCGAGGAAGCAGAAGTCCTGCTGACCCGGCATAACGTCGACAACGCCATTGTCATTTCTGCGCCACTCGCCGAGGGAAGTGCGCGCCACTGCCCGTACGATGTTATCATTGTCGAGGGTGGAATCGAGTATGTTCCCGACGCGATTGCCGGTCAGCTGAAGGACGGAGGTCGCATATTCGGAATGTTCGGGGGCGAACGAGTCTGCCGGGGGCGCCTGGGAAGGAAAGTTGGAAAACAAATTCACTGGAGAAACGAATTTGATGCAAGCGCGCCTGTCCTGCCCGGTTTCAGACGCGAACGATCATTCGAGTCGCGGTGGAAGAAGGGACAAGCGTTTGCCCAGGTTTTCTGAGGTGGGGTTTCATTTGACTGCAACCAGGGGTTTGAAACGTTGAGGCATAGCATACTGGGGGCCGTTCTTTCCCTCTCATTCTCGATCCAGAGCGCCGCAACGACTCTGGATGAAGCTCTGGCACAGGCCTACCTGACGAATCCGCAACTCCACATGGGCGTCTCTTCAATCCAGACTGCCAATACGGCCACGGCGGATGCAATTTCGCAAGCCTGGCCGCAGGTCACTGCGACGGCCGGATGGAACGCAAAAAACGACCTGTCTTCCAACGATCGGACATCCCAGTCAACTTCATTGTCGTTGGGATTGAGCCAACTTCTTTTCGATGGCGGTCGGTACGGGCACCACTTGAATGCACTGAGAAGCGAAACCCGTTCGCAGCAACATCGGCTCGTCGACACCGAGCAGACAGTTCTCCTGAACGCGGTAGCTGCGTTCATGAACGTCCTTCGCGAAGAGCTGGTCGTGTCCCTGGCAGAGAGCAACGTCGAAATCCTGACTGAGCAGCTAAACGCCACGCGCAGCAGGTTCGAATTCGGGGCCTTGCCGCGAACCGATGTCAGCCTGACGGAAGCCAGGCTCGCCTCCGTCACGGCTGAACTGGAGCTTCACCGCGGGTCATTGCTGAACTCGCACGAGATCTACAGGGCCGTGGTTGGATCGCCCCCCCTGAATCTGGTCCCGCCGCAACGCATTCCCGACCTGCCCTCAACGGTCGTGGAGGCGGAGGACATTGCCCTCAGGAATCATCCCAGAATTTCCGTGGCGAGGCAGAACATTGCCGCAGCCGAAGCAGGTGCGCGCCGTGACAACCTCAACCGTCTTCCCATCGTGTCGGCAAATGTCTCTCAATCGGTGCGCAGGGGCCATATGGAAAGCAGCGATCTGTCAGCGGGCATTTCGGCCACCATCACCCTGTTTGACGGCGGCAAGGCCAGGAGCCAGAGAAAAAGGTCAATGACCAACGTCGCCGCGCGGCGGTCCGAACTTCTGATGGCAACGGCATTGACCCGTCAGTCAATCCGGATCGCCTATTCCAACTGGGAAGTCGCGAACGCCTCGTTAGAGGCGATCGAACAACAGATCGCCGCCGCGCAACTGGCCCTTGACGGCGTGCGGGTGGAGTATGGTCTTGGCGCCCGGTCTACCCTTGATGTGCTGAACGCCGAACAGGAACTCAGGACCGCGCGCGTCAACCACGCGAGGGCGTCCCGCGACGTTTTCGTAGCCGCCTTCACCGTACTCGCGGAAATGGGTCAATTGACGGCGCAGAACCTGAACCTGGACGTGGAACCGCATCGAGTCGACGTGCGTTAAACCAAATATTCTTCGGAAATTCACTGACAGGACTTGCCCGGATCCTTGTGGCGGCAGGTGTCTCCCTGATCGCGCCCTTCGCCGCAACCTCACAAACCGATGCGGGTGGGATTCATCCTGCGACCATGAAAGAGGTGTCCGGAAACCAGTCGTCCACGGACCGGGTGTCATGCCGGTTCCCGCCGGCTTTCGTCACATCGATTTCATTTCGCCCTGACGACCTCGATTCGCCTGATGCCGGTCTGGCCACGCCAGGCTCGATTGTTGTCATTGAGAGAAATGACCACTGATTTTCAGGATTCGGTCGATGTCAACATGCCCGCATACATGAGACGCAAGCGCGTCAAGCGTGGATTCGATTTCCACTTCAAAGGCAAATTCACCGGCCGATGCGCCCAACGAAGAAAGAAATGCGCGACGGAATTCATCCGAAGCAAAAAGCCCGTGGACGTAACAGCCCATGACCCGGCCATCAGCCGATACGCTTCCCTCGGCCTTTCCGCCGATTTTCAGCCAGGGGCGGATTCCGTCAGGCCCCGTCGTCCGGCCGATGTGGATTTCATATCCCCTGATTCGTGATCCTGTCGCCAGATGACGGCCTTCAACCCGCCTGATCGTTTTCTCTTTCCGCATTTCGGTTACCAGGTCGAGCAATCCCAAACCCCCGAGCGTTCCCGGGATCCCTTCAATGCCGTCCCGGTCGGTGATGACCTTCCCGAGCATCTGATACCCCCCGCAGATCCCGAGTACGCTCCCGCCCCGTCGATAATGTGCCAGGATGTCGACATCCCATCCTTGCTTTCGGAGGAATTCGAGATCTGCCATCGTCGACTTGGTTCCGGTCAACATCACCAGCCGGGCATCGGCCGGAATCGGCGTCCCCGGCGTGATCATGTCGATGCATACACCCGGCTCCATTCTCAACGGATCGAGGTCATCGAGATTCGCCATGCGGGAAAGCACGGGCACCGCGATCTTGAAAGCTCCGCATCCATCGGGAAAGACAACGGATGCCGAATCCTCAGCCGGGAGCATTCCAGCCTTGTCAAACCAGGGCAGGACTCCGAGTGATCGCCATCCCGTCAGGTTTTCAATCTCGGCAAGTCCCGATTCAAACAGGTCCGCATTTCCCCGAAACTTGTTGATGATGAACCCCTTGATGATTTCACGGTCGAACGGGGACAGTACGACCCTGGTGCCGACAATCTGCGCAATCACACCGCCGCGATCGATGTCTCCGACAAGGATCACGGGGACCCCGGCCACCTCTGCAAATCCCATGTTTGCAATGTCCCCGGTCCGCAGGTTGATCTCGGCCGGGCTCCCCGCTCCTTCAACGATGATGACATCAACTCCATTCGATAATTCGTTGAAACTTCTCATGACTTCGGGAAGAAGACGTGACTTCAACTTCGCGTATTCGGTAGCCTCGACGGTATCCAGCCTCTTTCCATTCAGGATAACCTGCGCCCCGGACCCGGATTCCGGCTTAAGCAAGACAGGGTTCATTGCAGTACGAGCCTCGGTTCGGCAGGCCCTTGCCTGCAATGCCTGCGCACGCCCGATTTCACCGCCGTCGACCGTGACGGCGGCATTGTTTGACATGTTCTGCGGTTTGAACGGGCGGACTTTCAATCCGCGATCAGTCAAACACCTGCCGAGGCCAGCGACGATCAGGGACTTCCCGACATTCGACCCGGTTCCCTGAATCATTATGGACGCTACCATGGTCGATCCTTTATGGCCTCGCCTGTCACGAGGATAAATCCCGCATCAACACGACATGAATTCACCGACGCACATTCTCCTCGGAGCTGCCGTATTCGGCCGACCGGAACAAAAGACGATCAACACGGCAGCGATCCTCGGCGCGATCCTCCCTGATCTTTCGCTGTACGCCATGGCGGGATACAGCCTGTTCGTTGTCGGAAACAGTGCCGGTTACGTTTTTGGTACGCAGTACTTCTCCACTGAATGGCAAGATGTATTCAAGCTGGACAACTCGGTATTTGTCTGGGGATTCCTTCTCGCGGTCGGCATCGTACGCGCACGACCCTGGCTCGTCGCGTTCTCGGGCAGTGGCCTGCTGCACATCGCAACCGATTTTCCGTTGCACAATGACGACGCCCGGCAACACTTTTGGCCCGTCAGCGACTGGGTGTTTGAAAGCCCGATCAGTTATTGGGATGCAGCCCGATTCGGCAACACGGTCGCCGTCCTCGAAACCGGGTTATGCGTTTTGCTCATGGGTTTCCTGCTGATCCGGTTCAAATCCATTGTTTCACGATCGATGATCGTCATCTGCGGCGTTCCGCAATTGGCTTTCATTGCGGCAACCGCATTCAGCCACTGAGGAAATGCCGGTACGCGCGCGAGTCAAAGTCGGGAAAACAGGTGCGCTTGAATCTGGGGTACCGGACCTGTAGTTTCGAATGGCGGTTATCAGGGCGACGTGGCGGAGTGGTTACGCAGCGGATTGCAAATCCGAAGACACCGGTTC
>JAPOVX010000178.1 GCA_026707935.1 Paracoccaceae bacterium | reverse complement strand
CCGGGCTGGAAGCGGCAGGGACCATTGTCGCAACCAGGACAGGTCCGACGCGATGGCAGGTCGACGACCAGATCACGGCCTTGCTGCCCGGAGGGGGACCCTTCGACCGTCACATGACTGGTGACGATAGAAATAATTGTTCAAAAGGCTCTAAGCCTCACTTCGAGGGCTGCCAAACCATTTTCCAAGCGATCGTTGCTCATAGTCTGACTCCTGCCTGGTAAATTGAACAATGTTTTGCAGTCCGTGCAACCGGCGGACGGGTATGAAGTCAATATGAGGGTTTTCGCATCGCGGGCAATCGTTCGCATCATATTGACGCGGCGAAATACCCGCCCGCAGTTCGAATCCATGTTTCCATAGTCTCCGAACCTAATGAGATTTCCGTACCAACCGCGTTCGCACCAAGCTCGGGTTCATCCCTTTGATTTCCCGACCTTCGTCCTAAACGGCCTGTATTGCCTACTCGGACTCAATATTCCATTCAGTAGCCAGATGCTGCAAATTTAGATGGGAAAAAATACCTCGGAACCCGGAGATTCCGTCTTCATCGCAACTCATGGATTTCCCTGCTGTTAACGGTTTTTGAGAAGCGCGGGATTTTGGGAGGTATTGCGCGTTTTCTGGTTTAGTCGGTCTGTCCTGGCGATCGAATCTGCGCCATCGGGGATGTTTTCGTTGTGCGTGGTTGGCCTGCACTGGACGGTTTTCTTTCCCGTCGGCCTGTTCGGCAGGGTGTTTTCGGAGGTTTGATTCGGGCGTCGGTTGACGTGCCATGCGAGCGGGGAACTTCTTTCATCGGGCTTTTCGGGGTTTCGGCCCGGTGCCGCGGCCTTGCTCGGGAGCGTTGCCGCTCATTCCCTGACGATGTCATTCCAGTCCATGCTGTCGGGAGGTCTGCGTCTTTCGAGCCTGACGTGATCGGGCAGGACGACGGCTTTGCGGATGGCTTCGCCCTGTCGGTCCCCGGCCTCGTCGCCGTCCTGTGCGAGCACGAGGGCCTCGAGGTTTGGAAGGATATTGGCGGCATGCTGGATCTGGGCGCACTGGGATCGTGACGGCGCGCCTGCGGTGGAGAGGAAGGCATGGTCGGGCGGGCAGTGTTCGAGTTGAGCGATGCTGAGAGCATCAAGGCCGCTTTCGGTGACGACGAGCGCCCGCAGGGATGCGGCTTGTGTTGCGGCGTGGATGGCACAGAGGGCCCGTGTTCCGCCGGTTGCGAAGCGACGTGGCCCGTCGGGGGGCGCGATCTCGAAGCCGGTGAGAGAGCGGTGCCGGTCCCGGTGGGCGAACAGGACCCGTCCGTTCCGGTCGCAGCGGATGGTCGGGCGTGTGGTTTTCAGCGTGTGCGCCGTGATGCCGCGGCTGATCAGCCATGGCGGCGCGGGATGGGGTTTCGCGGCCTTCCAGGTGTCGCGGAAGGATGCCGCGGCCTGCGGGGCGGTGGTTTGGGACGGTGCGAACCGGTCCCGGATATCGGCGAAGGTCAGGCCCCTGTTGACCATGAAGTCGATGATGGTTCCGTTGTCGGTGTTGTCCTGTGTGTTGAAGTAGACCCAGTGTCCGTTGCCGCGTTTCCCGAGGACGAGCTTTGGCTGTCCGTCGGCCCGCAACACGGGACAGTTGCGTGTCGAGGCCTTGAGGTCCCGGGCATATCCCCACTGTGCCGCGATGTCTTCGAAGGGCCTGCGCTTGAGGGCGTCGAAGTCGACGCGCGGGCGGTCAGTTCCCGGAATGGCGCAACCTCCAGGAGTCGCTGTCGATGGCGACGATTGTCGCCTTGTGTGTCAGGCGGTCGACGGCGGCGGCGATTCCGGCGGCGCCGGGGAAGACCCGGTCCCACTGTGCGAAGCCGAGGGATGTTGTGATCATGGTGGAGCGTCTGCGGTAGCGCCGGGCGATGATGGTGTAGAGGATGTCGGCGAGGCGGCTGTCGAGCCTGATGTAGCCGATTTCGTCGAGGACGAGGAGGCGCGGGCGCGCGAGCACGGTGAGGCGGTGCAGGAGCGCCTGCCTGCTGTCGAGGGCGGCGAGGTCTGCGAGCAGGTTTGGCGCGGCCTCGAACCGCACGGTGTGTCCGCGCAGGAGCGCCTGGTGGGCGATGTTGGCGGCGATCATGGTCTTTCCGGTTCCCTGCCCGCCGACGAGCACGGCGTTGTCTGCACGGCTGATGAAGGCGAGGGTCATCAGTTCACCGATGGCTTCGCGGTCGATGTCGCGCGGCCATGTCCAGTCGAAGTCGGCCAGTGGGGAGAAGGCCGGGAGCCGGGCGGCGGCGCGTCGTCGTTCGAAGCTGCGGGCGCGTCGCTCGTGCTCCTCGTTGGTGATGAGGTCCTCGAGCCAGTCGGCCTCGGCGACCTCTCCCCAGCGGGCGAGCAGTCCATGCAGGCCGAGAGCGCGGGCACGGTCCTCGAGGGTGATCATTCCGGTTTTCCTTTCTTCCTGTTCTTCATGGCGCGTTCATAGGCTTCGAGGCCGGTCGCGCGCGGGGTGGTGATGCCGGGGTCGGCGGCATCGGCTCCGAGTTCCGGCGGCAGCCTGCCGGCGCCGCGGTCGGTCTCGAGAATGCGGATGACGGTGTTGGGATGGGGCGAGCCGCGCTCCAGCGCGCGGGCGATGGCCCGGTCGAGTTCATCGGCGCCATGACTGTCGAGCAGGCGTGTCAGGGTTCGCGCGATCGTCGCGACGTTGTCGTTGCGCACGCCTGCGGCGGCGAGGAGGTCCTGTGCACGGGGGACGGCGCGGATCAGCCGGTCCCGGGTCCCCATGGCCCGTCCGTGCCGCTTGCTGGCGATGAGCGCCTTGACATGTTCGGGATCGTCGATCTGCCGCTTGCTGTCCCATGAGCGCTTGTGGGCCGCGACCTCGCGCTCCCCGTCGAGGATGCGGACCCGCTCGGGAGAGGCCACGACCGTGAGGGTGGCGCCGACATGTTTGTGCGGTACGCTGTAATCGTTGGTGTCGAAGCGGGCATAGGGGGTCTTTCCGATCCGCACCGGGCAGATTTCGTCGGTCGGGAAGGGTACATCGGGCAGCGGGACCAGCAGCTCGCGCTCCCGGGCGAAGGCGTCCCCGACCGTGATATCGTCATCCTGCGGCCACGGGCGCTCGAGGGCCGGGCCGAAGCACCATTCCAGGGCGTCGGCGTTGAGTTGGTCGAGCGGGGTGTTGATGTCGCGCCCGGCCATGAATGCCGAGCGGACATAGCGGATATTCCGCTCGACGCGTCCCTTCTCCTGTGGCCGGCGCGGCCAGGTGACCGGTGCCTCGAAGGCATAATGGCCGGCGAAGGCGAGGAATGTCGGGTTGTAGGTGATGGCCGGGCCGCGCCGCGCGGTCACCACGCTCTTGAGGTTGTCGTAGAGCAGGGAACGGGGAACACCGCCAAAGGCTTCGAAGGCGGCGACATGGCCGGCGAGGAAGGCGCTCATGTCCGCGGTGTAGGACAGGCGCAGGTAGCTGCACCGTGAATAGCTCAACGTCATGACGAAGCCCATCAGCTTGCGCTCGGCCCGGCCGATGGTGACCCGCCCGAGATCGACCCAGTCGACCTGGGCCTGCTCGGCCGGGAGGAAGTTGAGCCGCATCGACGCCTCGGGTTTCTTCTGCGGCCTCAGTCCGAGGTCGCGCAGGAGGTGGCGGAAGTGGTCCAGCCCGCCGGTGTAGCCCCGCTGCCGGACCTGCTCGTGGAGAACCCTGGCCGAGAGGCCCGGTTCCTTCTCGAACTGTTCCGTGATGAACGGGATGTAGGGGTCGATCATCTTCGTCCGCGAACGGCGCGGCACACCGGCGCCGCCGAGCGCACGTCTCACCGTGCTGTGATGGATGCCGAGATGCCGCGCGATGGTCCCGACGGGCCAGCCTTCGGCCCGGTGCAGGCGCAGGATCTCGCTGCGGGTCTGTTGGTCGATTGCCATGGAACTGTCACTCCTTTCGCCGTCTCGAGGGCCGTGGCCATGCGTCTGCACGCACCAGGCCCGTGCAGGCCCGCCCGCATCGTGAGCACCGGGGCGCCGAATCACGCCACCACGGTGGTTTCGACCCGATAACCGGGAGTCTCGGGGCCGGGGAACCATGGTCCGTTACGGAATCTTTCGAAGTCCGCTCCGGGACGGTGGCGAAATCCGCTTCAACAGGGTGCATCCGGCGACGGCGTTCCTCCTCCGCCCGGCGTATCCGGAAGCGCTTCTGGCGCTCCCGGTTCAGCCTCCGTCCCGTTTCGGTGTTCGCGTGCCGGCGGTTGGCCTCGCGGCGACGCGCGCGGCGGCCTTCCGCACTGCAGGACTTCGAGCAATACTGATGACCGTGATCGCAGCGCGCGCAGAGAATGACCTGGGCGCGGCACCGCTTGCAGATGAAAACCCGGCCCTGTGAACACATCCGCCGCCGTCAGAGCGGGGTGGACCCGGACACCGAACTGCCTGATAATAGGCAGGAACCCGGTCACCATGACCGGTTCTCCGGGTGCGGCGCCGGTGTTCTTTCCGTGAACTTTGGCCGGTGCCGCATCGCTCTCTCCGACGCCGCTTCTGCACCCTCCGGCCGGAAACCGCGACCCCGGATCCGGACCCGTTACACAACAGGACTGACAACAGGGCCGCCCGGTCCGGGCGGAGGAGCGTCACCCGTTCCCGGTGCCAGGCGTCAGGGCCGGCGCCGCGGTTATCCCGCTAAAGGCCGAACCGTCATCCCGGACCGGCGGCAACAGGGCTCCGATACAAAAGGACGGAAACAACAGGGGCGCTACGATAGGGTCGACACAACAGGATCGCCGCAATAGGGAAAAAAACGCGGCAAACCACCCAGAATGCCGCGCATTAGTTCAGCCACTAACACCTGCCTTTGATCTCAATGAGCTGCGATCAGGACTGCGAGATGTGTCAACATTCCGTAGTCGATCCCCGTGGTATCCGGTTCTCGATTAGTCAACCCGGATACCCGAATGGTTCAGGAACCTCGACTATCACGCAAGGTCAGGTTCGCGAATTTTTCCGGTGTCTTGTTGATGTGAAACCCTTCACCTATCGGGTGGGTCTCCACTTTCAAAATGGCAAACGGGGGACCGGCCTCAGTCATGCCCGCCGTTTACGACCGCGTCGACCGTGGCGGAAAGCAATGCCTCCCTGATCGGCGCGGGTTCCTTTCGGGCAAAACGGAGGTTCAGCCCGTCCTGGCTTGTCAGGATATCGACCGCGAGCCCCGAGAGTCTGGACAGGAACCGGGGCAACTGCAGGCGCGTGAATGCCAGGTCAATCAGTGCCGCTGCAAGTTGGCGGTCCGGAACCCGGATTTGCAACGAGCTATCGTTGACGAGAGGCATGCAGCCGACACAGTCTGGATCGGCGAGTTTCGACGACACATCGAGCTGTCCGAGGCCCTTGGCAAGTATGGTCAGATCCAGGTGGCCCAGCGTGCCCGGCGCTGGAAGCCGGATGTTACCGGAAATGTTCCACGGTTGCAGCCCTGCCGGCAGTTCCGGAAGGGTTGGATACGAGAGGGTAGCGGCGGCGTCGACGTTGAGGTCGCGGGTCTCGAGTGTGGCGGCAGGGCAGGGGTCCCCGGTCTGGAAACAGGAAGGAACGAAGACTTCGACCCCGGCGGCCGTGACGACAGTTCTATCGTTGACCTTTCCATGGAGGCCCTTCAGTTCGATCCGGTCCACCCGCCCCGGGTTGCGGCTGTCGGGGATGGAGATGCGAAGGGAGGCGGCCTGAAGGAGCGGGTGGGAGGTGGTCACGTCTCCCGACCTGTATGCCGCGTTGCCGTCAGCATCCGCATGGAATTCGGCGATCTCCAGGATGAAACGGTTGTGGTCGTGGTCGATGGACATTCGCTCGGCCGACCAGGTCACCTGGAGCTCGCGGTCTTCGAGCTGTACCCTCACGGGCTCGGTCGACACGTCATTCATGGCGAGCGTGCACGGCTGGGGAAACCGGGCAACGGTATCCGGAAAAGCTTCGATGTTTTCCAGGAAAGCCTTTCCGTCTTCAAAGGTACAGGCAGATCCAAGTACAGGCATCAGCGCCACCCAAGAGGTGATGACGAGCCCAACCAGGGAAAGGTTCTTTTGACTGGACAAAGCGCCCGACCGTATATCGGCCGGCTCGGCATCGGGCAATGCGGCTTGCCGAGACCTTCCCAGGCGAAAAAAATACGGAACCATGCTACTCAAAATGCACCTGGACGAAATCCGGACGCCGGTGCGCGAATGCCTTCGTTCAGATGGCTCGGCCCCGATGGTGACGCTGGCCGAGGAAGTTTGCCCACGCGAACGCGGCAGTGTCGCGTGCGCCAAGTCCGTTGTGTGGCAGAAATCCACCGCCAACAAGCGCCAGTGCACCCTGCTTGCGCTCGCCGAGCTGCCGTTTCAGGACGGCGGTGTCCAGGCGCTCGCTGACCAAGTCGAAACATACTGGTGGCCTGCGGACCACAACCGTTTTGCGCAAGAAATGCGCCGGGCGGTTACCGACGACATCAGGGAAATGTTGACCTCTGGTGGGCGGATTCCGGAAAAGGGGGAGAGGCCGGCGCTGGCACTCCAGTCCCCGACTCTACCCTCTTTTGTGACACCTTCCATGAAAAGAATTGAATCGAGTTTTTCATGGCGGTTGTTGGCGTGGATCTGTGGATAAGTGTGGCGCTGTCGCTTGTAACGGTAAGGCCGCACACCGTGATTGAGACACACGGCGCAAAACAGGTTGACGCACCACGAAACGGGTAGCGAATACAGGATTTCGATCTCGGGTTGTTGCCCTTGGCCCGCACCCGCCAAACGCCCCTGCAGTCGTTCGATCGCGGCACTGGCGGGTCTATCCGAACAAAGATCCTTTGAGACACGCGGGACGGTTGCCAGTGTTCCGCGTACGTTCCTCTGCAGGAGATCCAGGTATGCAAACACATGATAAAATCGCGGTGCCGGTTAGCCTAGTGTCTTGCCATTATTGAATTGATGGATGCCGTGACTTCGGCTTGATAGCGGAGGCTGCGGCCATAAAGGGGGTATAGCGTGCGGGTGCATGCCCCCTGGTTTTGCTGTTGGACCCGTTAGTCCCTAAGGATACTCGCCAAAATAACTTGCTCATTTGGTGCGTATTCCGTACCATGCTACCATGCCATGTGTGGTCGAGACGCTGAAAGACAGGTTCGAGATG
>JAPOVX010000154.1:55280-63084 GCA_026707935.1 Paracoccaceae bacterium | reverse complement strand
CACGTTGCACAACGGAGTCCGCCGACCGTTCGAGGTGTTCATCAATTCGAAGAACATGGAACACTATGCGTGGACGTTGGCGCTCACACGGATGATTTCCGCGGTGTTCCGCCGGGGAGGGGACGTTCGGTTTGTGGCCGAAGAATTGAAGGCCGTGTTTGACCCGAGAGGGGGCGCCTGGATGGAAGGCCGATACGTCCCGTCGATCCTGGCCGCGATCGGCGGCGTCATCGAGCGCCACCTGGCCGAGACCAGCTTTGTCGCTGATCCTGCACTGCAAACTGCGACCGAGGGAGGCACTCAGGCCGCGGGCCGCAGTGACGCCGAAACCCTTCCGGCCGACGTCGTTTCGCTGAATCGGAAAAAGCCCGGGTCGTCGTGCGCCAATTGCGGTGGCTTTGACGTGAGGATGGTCGAAGGTTGCGTCAATTGCATGGATTGCGGGCACTCGAAATGCGGGTGAACTAACGGCTGGAATGCAAAGACCCGCCTGCTCGCAAGAACACCCGTGGGGCCTCGGGCGTTGTTTCCAACTCCTGCCCGCGAGCTGCCAGCGGCACAGAAAAGGGAACGTCGAGTCTGGACGGCAAGTCGAATGCGTTGAGCCTTCTCAGAAAGGCGTTGAAGGATCAGACCGTCGAGTTTCGGCCGGGCCAATGGGAAGCCATTCATGCCTTGGTAAACAGGCAGGAACGTCGGCTCGTCGTGGAGCGGACCGGATGGGGCAAGAGTTCTGTTTATTTTGTCGCAACGCGGATTCTCAGGGACAGAGGCCGAGGACCGACGATTATCGTTTCACCGCTCCTCTCCCTTATGCGCAACCAGATAGAGACTGCCAATCAGCTGGGAATCAATGCACTGACGATCAATTCAACGAATCGTGAACGCTGGCCCGAGCTTGAGCGGTCCTTACTTGAGGATGAAGCGGACACTCTTTTGATTTCACCGGAAAGGCTGGCAAATGATGAGTTTGTTAACGAGGTCTTGCTGCCGATTTCGCAGAAGACAGGCCTGTTAGTGGTCGACGAGGCGCACTGCATTTCCGACTGGGGTCACGACTTTCGACCAGACTATCGGCGCTTGACAAATGTCGTGCAACGAATGCCCCAGAATGTGCCAATTCTCTGTACGACGGCCACGGCCAATGACCGCGTAATCAGGGACATCCGGGAGCAACTCGGCGAAATCAGTGTTCAGCGTGGTTCGCTCATGCGCGACTCGCTGATTCTGCAGACTTTGCGGTTGCCTTCGCAGTCCGCGCGACTTGCGTGGCTTGCGGATTACATCGGTTCGTTCCCCGGCACCGGCATCATCTACGTACTCACAAAGCGCGACGCATCCCAGGTTGCCCGCTGGCTTGAAGGACGCGGCATTCCATCCAGCGCCTACTATAGTGGTGTTAAACGAGACGGTTTCGAGGACTCGAATACATATCGCCAGCACCTCGAGAATCAACTTCTGCGCAATGAGATCAAGGCACTGGTTTCAACGACCGCTCTTGGTATGGGCTTCGACAAGCCGGATCTCGGATTCGTCGTCCACTACCAGGCACCAAGTTCGGCCGTTGCGTATTACCAGCAAGTTGGCCGTGCCGGTCGCGGAATCGACCACGCCGTCGGCATAATGATAACGGGGCGCGAGGATGACGCCATCCACGCCTATTTCCGAAGAACCGCCTTCCCAGAGGAGAAATGGGTGAATGCGATACTGCAGGCATTGGATGAAAGTGATGGCATGAGTGTCATCCAGCTCGAAGAGACGGTGAACTTACGCAGAAGCCAGATCGAAAAAGTGCTCAAGTTCCTGTCCGTTGAAAATCCGTCTCCTGCGATCAAGATCGAAGGGATTTGGCGGAGGACGGCCGAACGTTATCTGATGGATCACGAGAAGATTCAGCGGCTGACCCGACAGCGCGAATCAGAATGGGAGCAAGTACAGGAATACATCGACGAAAAGGGATGCCTGATGGAATTCCTCGCCAGAGTGCTCGATGACGCCAATCCTCGACCTTGTGGACGGTGTTCCTCCTGCCAAGGTCGACCCATCGTTGGGACCCACATCGTGCAAGAGTCCGCCAGTAATGCAGCCCGGTTTTTGCGTCGCTCTGAAATTCCCCTGGAATGCAAGAAACAAGTCGCAGCTCGTGCCTTCCCCACATATGGATTTACCGGAAATCTCCCCGTCCTATTCCGTGCCGAAACGGGACGGGTTCTTTCTCGATGGGGCGATGCCGGCTGGGGACAACAGGTTGCCAACGAAAAACAACACGGCTATTTTTCTGATGATCTTGTTGATGCTGTCGTTGAAATGCTGAACGAGCGTTGGCGACCGAAACCCGCTCCTGAATGGGTGACGTGCATCCCGTCCAGAATTCACCCGTTCCTCGTTCCCCACTATGCCAGGCGGTTGGCTGAGACATTGGAATTGCCATTCATGCCGGCCGTAAGGAAGGTCCGGGACAACAAACCCCAGAAACTTCAGCAGAACAGATTCCATCAGTGCTGGAATCTCGATGGCGTCTTTGCGGTCGAGAGTCCTGTACCCGACAGTCCCGTGCTTCTGGTCGACGACGTCTTCGATTCAGGATGGACCCTAACAATCGCTGCCGCGCTGCTTCGGCAAGCTGGCAGCGGGCCCGTTTGGCCCTTGGCTCTGGCAACTTCAAGCATGGGCCGGTGAGATGAATTCAGGACGGCATATGCACGCGGTGATGCTCCTCACGGTTTCACTGGGAAAATCCGATCCGTCGGAAGTCAAGTCGCTCTCCCGGGCGGAATGGACGCGATTTTCCAAGTGGTTGAAGGAACACGATCTTGTTCCATCTGACCTCCTGAAAGGCGACTTGAATGACCGGTTGTCCGGATGGACGGACCGTTCAATGGCATTGTCCCGGATTGAGGGCCTTTTGGACCGAGCGACAGCGCTTGGTTTTGCACTTGAGAAATGGGAGCGGGCAGGGCTTTGGGTCATTTCGCAATCGGACGCGGAGTATCCGACACGTGTGAAACGCCGGTTGGGAGGGGCGTCGCCACCGGTGCTGTTCGGCTGCGGCAGAAAAACACTTCTCGGTCAAGGTGGTATCGCTGTCGTTGGTTCCAGGGAAGCTGATGACGAAGACATTGCGTTTGCCAGGAGGCTTGGTGAAGACGCTGCCGAGCAGGGATTCTCAATTGTCTCCGGTGGCGCACGCGGCGTCGATCAAAGCGCAATGTCGGGGGCGCTTGAGAAAGAAGGGACCGCGATCGGTGTCGTGGCGAACAGTTTGATACGCGCGGCAACCTCCGCAAAGTATCGGAAATACCTTCGTTCGGACAACCTGGTGTTGATATCCCCGTATAATCCGGAGGCAGGCTTCAACGTGGGTAACGCGATGGCTCGCAACAGTGACATTTATTGCTTGTCCGATGCGGCGGTCGCGGTAGCCAGTGTTGAAAACAAGGGCGGGACCTGGAACGGGGCAAAGGACAACCTCAGGAAGTCTTGGGTGCCCTTGTGGGTCAGACAGACCAATTGCCCGAAATCCGGAAATCGCGCTCTCGTCCAGATGGGAGCGAATTACTTTCCCGAAAACTTGGATTCACTCGAGTTTTTGATCAATGGATCGCCCGAGAAACATGCTGAAAGCGCCGCGCCAGAACTTCTTCCTGATCCCGCCGATGAGGTACCTGACACGGCATCGAAGCATGCGGCCGGGTTTGTTGAGGCCAACCCCCCAGATGGCGCGTCGGCAGAAAGCCAAATGGATACAGAAGATTCCGATGCGGCCGTTTCGGAGGACACATCAAACCGTGTCGACGTTTTTTATGAACTATTTCTTGAGAAAATGCGCGAAGTCACGGGAGAACTGGATTTGGAATCCAGTGAAATTGCGTCGAGACTGAATCTGAGGAAGACGCAAGTGGACGCTTGGTTGAAACGGGGCGTTCGCGACGGACAGATCGCAAGATCGACACGGCCCGTCAGATACAGATCGTCAGAAGGCGAACAACAAAAATCGTTTACCTTCGATGCACCGGTCAAATGAAGTTGTTCCCTCAGTGCAAGGCCTTCAATCATGGCTCAATCATTACTACCGGGACGTGATCGAGGCTGTTCTCCTCTTGCATTGACCCGGCGAGTCATCCTCTTCGATTTCATTGCGGGTGTTCTCTCCGCCTGCCTTGTCGAAATGCAGTTGGAGCTTTTCGACCTTATCGCCGAATTCCTTGACGACCTCTTGCAGAATGATGACTTGGTGCATGCTTCGTAGATCATGGCATGCGGCACCAATTCAGTGACCGGCACGCAGCGGAACTGACAACTCTCGACCGTGGGACTTCCCCGGATGACGTTCATGGTTGTCATCGCCGAAGGTATCGACCCCGGCCACGTTCGCAACATCGCGTATGGGCGGAAAGTCATTGTCGCGGAAACATACAGGAGATTGATAATCGGAAAAACACTCGCCACGCGACTCGATATCGGGAAAGCCGCGGCCAACAGTATGGAGGCCCAGGGATTTTCACTGCCATGAACGGAAAATGTGGTCAATTGGCGGACGTTTCGACCACGACTCTATCGCGTTTTTGTTCTTTCCCGTTGTCGCCGTAGAGTATGTCGCGCGCGACGCCGTAGCCCGAGTAGATGGCGGATTGAATCGTTCCGGGAACCAGGCAGTCACCGACCAGGCGCAATCGCCCTGATCCTGAAATTGCCTGGTCAACGCCTTTCACCTCGACGGGAAGCCTTGCCCCGACGAATACGAAATTCCGTTGGCCGATTTCCATCGTCTCACCGGTGAAACCGTCGACGAGCACCGGACCGTTCCGGAGCGATGTGTTCACCCGGATCGAAATTCCCAGTTCGCCGAACCGCTCGATGATGCGGGATTGTTCGAGCGTGTATTCGGTCCATGTCGCGACAGCCGGAAGGGGCGTTACGTACATGACCGGTTGCCCCCGCGCGCAGAGATGTTCTGCAATCGCGCTGGCCATGTAAAAATGATCGTCGTCGTAAACGACCGTGGCCCGATGCGGCAATTTCCGCCCGCAAGCCGACATGATGCCGTCGGGGGTAAAGACGGGTACATCGCCGAAATCAATGGCATCGAAACTCGTTGAGCCGACGCCGTCTGCACGCCATTTGGAGCCGGCCGCAAGGACGACCGTATCGCAGTCGAAGGCGGCGATGTCCCGTGCGTCCATGGTACTGTCAAGGTAGAGCCCGCATTGCGCGCTCCGCATGATCGGCCCGAGTCGATAGTCCATCACGCGCTTCCAGCTCGCGAGACCGGGGAGACGGCATTCCAGCGCCACGCGTCCTCCGGGTGCCCTGGCCGAATCCGCGATGGTCACGGTGTCACCTGCCGCGAGCAGCGCCCGTGCACATTCAAGTCCGGCAGGTCCGGCCCCGACGATCAGGTGAGACCGCCGTTTCCGTGCAGCGGGCAGAGTTTCGGGATGCCAGTTTCTGCGCCATTCTTCGGAGATTGTCGGGTTCTGGGTGCACCGAACCGGCAGGCCGTAGGCATCCATGCTGACGCAGATGTTGCAGCCAATGCATTCGCGAATGTCATCAACCCGTCCCTGGCGGATCTTGGCAGGCAGGAACGGATCGGCGATGGACGGACGGGCACCCCCGATGAGGTCCAGCCTCCCGTTCCTGATCAAGGACACCATGAGGTCGGGAGAGGTGAAGCGCCCGACGCCGACGACCGGTCTTGAGGTCACCGATTTCACGAAGTCGGTGAACGGGAGCTGAAAACCTTCTTCGGCAAACCTGGCGGTCGCACTGTCGTTCGGCCATCCGGAAATGTTGACGTCCCAAAGGTCCGGGAGTTCGGCCAATGCCTCAACGACGTCCCGGCCTTCACTGTCGTTGGCAAGCGCGGACAAGGAACCGGGCTTCGCGACGGAAAAGCGCAACGCGACCGCACTTTTCCCGGACACGGCGTCAAGCGTGTCTTCCAGCACTTCCTTCAGCAGGCGCACCCTGTTCGTCAGTGAGCCGCCGTATTCGTCGGTACGCCGGTTCGCGGAAGCCGAAAGGAAGTGGCTGAGGATCGACAGGCCGTGTGCCGCATAGACGTAAATGATGTCATAGCCCGCCGTCAGCGCCCGTTGAGCCGCCGCCCTGTGGTTCCGGCGAAACGCGCGGATGTCAGCCAAATCCATTGCCCGCGCCTGGCGGGGAACCTCTGGCCGCATGACGGGCAGATTGCTTGGTCCGGGAACGGTCAGACCGGTAATCATGTTTCGCGACCGCATGCCGCCGTGGGCAATTTCGATTGCCGCGAGGCTGCCGTGCCTCTTGATGGCGTCAACCTGCGCCCGATGGCGGGGAATGTCGCTCTCGTCCCAGATCCTCTCCATCGGGTGATTCCCCATGTCGGAGTCCGGACTGATTTCCGTGATCTGTACGGCCACGGTTCCCCAGCCTCCCTCGGCTTTCATGGCGCGCAGGGCGATTGCGCCATTGGGCTGGTTCCAACCGTGGCCGGTGGCGTGAGGTACGGCAAAAAACCGGTTCGGAGCGGTAACGGGCCCGATTCGGACCGGTTCGAACAGGACCCCGAACTTGCCGGCGGTCACGAAAAGCCCGTGCCGACGATCCCGGTCTCGACCCAGTCATCGAAGATGCCGAGTACTGTCTCCGCAAACGCGGGATCGTTGATATGGGCGTTGATCTCGGTGAATTGCACTGGCGCCTGGACAGCCTTTCGGGCTTCGTCGCGAAACGCCGCCAGTCCCTCCGGGTCATGCGCGGGTTCGCCCGGCTTGTCCCATTCCTCGATCCCTCGCGACGGGAGAATGAAATGAACGGGCGCCCGCGATCCCTGTAGTCTCTGCGCGACCTCTCGCGCCGTTTCGCGCCTCTCCTCGTTGTTCAACGCGGACGACTTGATCAGTCGATTATGGGCGTGGAACGGCCTGTCGTCGTACTGGGCAGGGATCTGCTGCCAGCCGGCGAAATCGATCAGGTCCAGGCAACCTGGCGCGACCAGCTGGGGAATTCCCGCCTGTCCGGCGTTGGTCATTCGGTCAGCGCCGGCATTGACGACAGAACCGGCGAGGAGGTTGCCGATTTCCGGAAGGGCGAAGTCCATGACGCAGGCGAAGCCCTTCTGCGCCGCGATCCGCTCGTAAGCCATCCCGCCCATCCCCGTCGCGTGAAAGATCGCCACCTCGAATCCGCGTGCCTCAAGCTCGGGTTTGAGTGTTTTCATGTACGAGAGGCAGGACGATCCGAGCGATGTCATTCCTATGGTCGGTCGGTTCCGGGCCGGTTTCCTTGCTGCCCTGGCAGCGCCGAGGACAGCGCCCGCGGCCTGGCTGAGAGATGATCTGCAGAATGTGTTGAGTCCGTAGAGTCCGCCTGCCCACAGGATCATCTGGATGTCAGGGGACAGGCGGTCCGCGGGAATCAGTGGAGAAAAAGCGACGGTCGAGACGACGTATTTCGGGACTCCCAGCGGCAGGGCCTGGCATACATCCAGCGCGAGGTCCGTGCCCATTGTGCCGCCCAGTATGATGACACCATCCATTCGCCCTTTCGACTGGAGGTCGGCACCCACCAGCGAGGCGCCCCGGGCCATGATCTGCATGGCCTGGTTTTCATCGCCGGAGGCGACGGCGGCTTCGATCGAACTCCCGGCGGCTTTCGCAACGTCGTGTTTGGAGACGTCGCACGTGGCGGGCGGATCCCCGATGACGCTGACATCCATGGAGACGACACCGCCGCCCTGGCTGCTGATGCAGTCCGACAGGAACACGAGTTCGTCTGCCTTCGTATCGTAAGTCTCGACGACGAGGATTCTCTTGTCGGC
>JAPOVX010000154.1:0-55270 GCA_026707935.1 Paracoccaceae bacterium | reverse complement strand
CTTGTCGGCCATGGATAGGTCTTCCTCCTAAAGTCCTGCATCCAGCCTGCGATGAACCCGCGTGACGGCACGAGGTCGCGCGGCTCAGGACATGAACTCCACCGCTACCCCTTGACCGCGCCTGCGGTCATGCCGGCGATGATCTGTCGCGCCGCGAAAAAGGTGAAAATGAGCGGAGGGATCACGATCAACGTTCCCATCGCCATGATCCGGCCCCATTCCACGCCCGTGTCGGTTATGAAGCCCGCCGCACCTACCGGAAGCGTCCGGGTTTTTCGCCCTGTCAACAGCAAGGCAAGGATGAACTCGTTCCACGCTATGCGAAACGTGAATATCCCCGCCACGGCGTAGCCGGATTTCATCAGCGGCAGCAGGACGCGGAAGAACACCTGCAGGGGCGTTGCTCCATCGATGATCGCGGCCTCTTCCAGTTCGACCGGAATCTGCTTGTAGAAGCCGAACAGAAGCCAGATGGCGAAAGGAAGGTTGAGCGCAACATAGAAGAATGTCAGTACGGCAAGGTCATTGTCGAGGCCAAAATTGACCACCATCGCGAAGGCCGGTACCGCAAGTACCGCCGGCGGAACCATGCGAACGAGCAAAGTCGAATTGGCAACGAGGACCCGCCCACGGAATTCCGTCCGCGCGAGCGCATAGGCGCAAAATCCCCCGAAGAGGAGCGTGAAAAAAGTCGAGATCGTTCCGACAATGATCGAATTCCACAGGTAGCGATCGAACTTGCCGCGGGTCATGATGTATTCGTAGTTGTCGAGCGTCGGGACAAAGAAGAACCACACCGGTTCCTTTTGCTGGACCAGAACATCATTCTTGAAACCGGTCGAAATCATCACCCAGATCGGCATGAGCGTGATCAGGGCGAGAACGGCGAGGCTCAGGTAGTGAACGGCAACCGTGCGCCTGCTCACGATTCCCCCGGTGACCTGTTCAGACATCCGATCGCTCCTTGAGCGGGTTCCCCATGACGAGGATGGCGAAACTCAATCCGAACACGATCAGGATCAACAGTACGGAAATGGCCGATGCATACCCCAACTGCTGGGTGTCGAACGCTCGGTTGTAGATGTGAAGGGACAGCAACTCGGTCGCCCGGCCCGGCCCGCCTCCCGTCAGGATGTACATGACCTCGAGCGCCCTGAACACGTCGATCAGCCGAAGCAGCAGGGCGATCAGCAGGATCGATCGAAGCATTGGCAGTTTCACGAACAGGATGTGCTGCCACCAGTTCGCGCCGTCGATCCTGCTGGCTTCCATGATTTCCGAGGGCAGGGCCTGCAGTCCGGCGATCACGATGATGAATATGAACGGCGTCCATTGCCAGATGTCCGTGAACACGATCGCGAAGAACGCCAGTTCGGGGTCGCCCAGCCAGACCTGCGCCTCTATCCCGATTTTCCCGAGATAGTAGTTGATCCACCCGATCCGGGCATCGAAAAGGTAACGCCAGATCAGGCCGACCACGACCGGTGAAATCATCAACGGGAGGATGAATATCGTCCTGAAGACCGATGCTCCCCGGATCGGTTTCTCCAGCAGGAGAGCGAGCGATATACCCAGCACCATTTCGATCAGGATGGTCCAGAAACCGAACTTGAGCGTGACCCAGATCGACTCGTGGACGTCGGCATCGTAGACCATGCGTACAAAATGCCGAAACCCGACATACGGGGCGTCCTCAAAAGAGGTCCCGATCTTCCAGTCGAAGAAGCTGAGATAAAACGCCTGGATGACCGGGTAAACCAGCCCGCCGAGCATGATCGCGGCGGCGGGCAGGATAAAGAAATACGGCCCGAGCGCCTGCATGATCGGAATGCGCCGTGGTGACGGTGCACCCGGGTCCTGTACGAGGTCGGTCATCACGTGAGCAGGCAGTCAGTCTTGCCGTACCCGGGACGAGACGTGAGCCTCGCCCCGGATGTCAGTCGATCAGTTTTCGCGATAACGCGCCCAGGAATAATATCCTTCCCGTTCCATGACCGCGCGGGCCTTTTCGTTGGCCTCGTCCATGATCGGCTGGATGGGCTCGTCGGTCGTGATGACCCGGGTCAGAGCCTGGCCGAGAACGTCGATGTTGAGCTCGTTCCATTCGGGAATGAGCGGACGCCAGTCCGGGTCGGCGCAGGGCAGTTGTTCCGCGACGATCGGGTAGTCCTCAAAGGAATCGGCGTTGTTCATCAAGGTCGAAATCCTGACCGGATCCCCACCGAGTTCAACCATCCTTTGATCGCCGGCCTTGTTGGTCAGGTACTGAATCAGGAGGAACGCCGCTTCCTTGTTCCGGGAATTCGCCGGAATGCCCATCGCAAATCCGCCGGTTTCAGATCCGCAGCGCACGTCCGTCGGATGAAGCGCATAGCCAACCTTGCCGTCCACGGTCGAGAGCTTCGGGTTTCGCGACATCGCGGCGATCTTGAGGGTGTCAAGATAAAGTGCCGCGTCACCCTGCAGAAACGCCGCGGAGGCTTCCCCGAAGCCGAAAGTCTCGATTCCCCTCGGCCCGGTCTTGACCGTGTGGCGCATGAACTCGGCTGCCTTGACGGCTTCGGGTGAATTGATCACCGGATTCCATTCGTCGTCGAAGATCTTTCCGCCCATGGGCGCCAGGTGCAGAAGCCAGCCGGCAGTGACCTGGTGACCGGTCTTTCCTCGTGACGTCAAGGCCGGGACGCCGGCGTCATGCAACTTGCTCATCACGTCACGCAATTCGTCGTAGGTCGTGGGGACTTCGAGTCCCTGCTCTTCGAAAATGTCCTTTCGATAAGCGAGGATCGAGGTTTCGGCCCCGAACGGAAGGCCGTACAGCGCACCGGACTTGCCGGGCATGTACCCCTTCTTGCCGCCGACTACCCCGCCGTTCTGCAGGTAGGCGTCCGCGACGTCGTCGATGTCGAAGAGCGGGTCAACCAGCGCACCATTGGTGAAGAATTGCGACAATGGCGTCAGCAGGCCCTTTGAAACATACTCGCCTTTCCACATGACGACCCAGGACACGATGTCGTACTCGCCCTCGTCCTTGGACATCTCCAGCAACTGGCGGTCGCGCAGCTTGAGGTACTGGAGCGCATCCACCTCGACGTCGATCCCCGTTTCTTCGGTGAATTCTTCAAGAAGGGTTTCTGCCGCGTTGAAGTGGGCCAGTGCCGGCCAACTGACGACCAGCGTCGTGCCTTCGTACCTTTCGTATGGATTGGCGTTGGCCGCGACGGCCCATGCCAAGGCGGCCAGAACGCAGATTCCTTTCAAAAAGGGTGTGAGGCTACGTTGAATTACCATGAATTTTTCTCCTTTCGTGGCAACTGGATTCAGGCGATTGTATCGCCGGTTTCCGGATCGAACAGGTACATCCGATCCGTATTGAAAAGGTATTCACCCGTTTGCAGCGTTTCACTGTCGGGGCCGACCTCGATCGATGCCGTGACGGATACGCCGCCGATCCGGGCGGCGAGGTATTGGCTGGAACCGATGTATTCCGCAACTTCGACGGTGAGATGGACAGGCGCATATTCCGATGGCTTTGCCGCGTGAATCCCGTGCGAGGCAAAATGCTCGGGGCGCATTCCGACAATGACGCGCCTGCCTGTATGCGAACGTGTCTTCGCCTGCAGCCTGGGGTTGAGAGGGAGATCAAATCCGTCGCCCTGCACCCGGATCGAATCGGTTCCGGTCAGTTCGGCAGCCAGGAAATTCATTGACGGCGATCCGATGAAGCCGGCGACGAACTTGTTCGCCGGATGATTGTAGACATCGCGAGGCGAACCGATCTGCTGAACGATTCCCTTGTCCATGATGACAATCCGGTCAGCCATGGTCATCGCCTCGATCTGGTCGTGGGTGACGTAGATCATGGTCCGGTTCAGTTTCTTGTGCAGAATTGCCAGTTCCGTGCGCATCGTCGACCGGAGTTTCGCGTCCAGGTTGGAAAGGGGCTCGTCGAACAGGAAGCAGTAGGCATCCCTGACGATCGCCCGCCCGACCGCAACACGCTGCCGTTGGCCGCCGGAAAGGTCTCTTGGCCTTCGATCGAGGTACTCGGTCAGTTCCAGCATTTCCGCCGCTTCGTGGACCCTGCGGTTGACCTCGTCACGGGGGCGCCCCGCAAGCCGCAATGCAAACGACATGTTTCCGGCGACGTTCATGTGGGGATAGAGGGCATAGGACTGGAACACCATTGCGATGTCCCGCTCCTTCGGAGCCGCCCAGGTCACATCCTTTCCGGCAATGAAGACGGAACCGCTTGAAACCGCCTCAAGTCCCGCGATCATGCGCAACGTCGTGGATTTCCCGCAGCCCGACGGACCGACAATCACGACGAACTCGCCTTCATCGCAACTCAGGTCCATGGTCGGTATGACGTTGATTGCGCCAAAGGACTTGGTGACGCGGGAAAGCTGGACTCCACTCATGAAATGAATCCTCCCCGAGACGCGTCGATCAGCGCATGCGATTCGGAAGCCGGCAGGGCAACCTGCCTTGCCTGGTCATGCCGCCATGTGCACTTCAACCGGACCGATGACACTTCAGACCTTATCATTGCCGCTTGATCCATCAAGTTTTTCATGATCCATGTTTTTCGTAAGGCCAGATATACAGTCCCGGTCACTGCCCGTAATCCTCGACATACATGCGTCTCGCTTCCTTGATGAAATCTTCGTCCAGGGGAACGAGAGTTCCGTGAAGCTGGGCAAGGTGAATGATTTCGGCCTCTTCTTCGACATAGACCGCGTACTTCAACGCCTCTCCGGGTGACGCGCCGATGGTAAAGACGCCGTGGCTCCTCAGCAGAATGGCTGAACCCTGACCAATGCCGTCGACAATTTCCTTGCCGATCTCCTCTTCACCAATGGTCGCAAGCCCGGAAACCGGAATATCACCTCCGAAAAGCGCGGCAGCCGTGGTCGTGTACATGCGAATCGGTTCTCCACGCACCGCGAAGCTCGTTGCGTAGGGCGAATGGGTATGGACGATTCCGTTGATGTCAGGCCGATTCCGATAAACGTGGAGATGCGATGCCGTATCGATTGACGGTTTCAGACCGCCGTCCGCCACGGTGCCGTCAGCATTGACAATGACAACATCCTCGACGCGCAATTGATCCAGGCGTATCCCGCTCGGCTTGATTCCGACCAGCCCGGTATCGGGGTCACGGCCACTCGCATTCCCCTGGGCCCAATGCACGAGTCCTGCCCTCGGAAGGGCGGCGTTGGCTTCCCAGACCTTTTCACGAAGATCCCGAAATCTCATCACAGTGCTTCCAGCCGTTCGCTGCCCTGTCTCTCGTCAACCAGCGACGGCGGAAAAACCGGAACGGTTGCCACGCGCAGATCGTCTTCGGTCAACCGGAAGTTCTTTCCGAGAATCGTTCCCACCTTGTCCACGAGGGCCTTGGCATCGATTCCATGTTTCCTGAGCAGATACGGGAACGACGCGCCCTGGGCATAGGTATCCCGGATACCCATGCGATAAAGCGGGCCTCCGATTCCTTTCTCAGCCATCATTTCCGCAACCGCGGATCCCAGGCCACCGGTAACCAGGTGATTTTCCATCGTGATCACACCGCGACCCGAAACCGCGATGGTTTCCTCAACCAGGGGATCTGAAAACGGCTTCAACGTCGAGACGTGTAGGTGGCGAATGGCAACACCACGGCGAGCGAGCGCTGCGGTCGCCCGCATTGCCTCGCTGGTGCAGTGTCCGGACGTGATCAGGGCAAGATCGTCGCCTTCGCGGACAACCCGCGCATTGTTCAGCCGAATTCGCTCGTTTGCCGGAAACAGACGGGCGACATCACCACGGAGCATGCGAACGTAGATCGGACCGGGGATCTCCTCGGTGAGGTCGAGGACGGTCTCGACATCTGTTGCGTCTCCCGTTTCCAGGATCGTCAGGTTGGGAATCGCACGAAGCACGCCGAGGTCATTGATCGCCTGGTGCGTCACGCCGCCCGGTGTGTTGAGGCCAGGCAGGAACCCGATCAGGCGGACGGGAAGGTTCGGATAGCACACTGACATCTCCAGCTGATCCAGGGGACGCCGGTACAGGAACACTGAAAAGGTATGTAGGAATGGAACGAATCCTTCGCGTGCGAGCCCACCGGCCCAGCTCAGCATGTTCTGCTCAGCCATCCCCATGGAAAAAAAGCGTTCCGGATACGTATCCTTGAACAGCTGGATTTCGGTGGACCCGGTCAGGTCGCCGGACAGGACCAGGACGTCGGGCCTGTTTCTGGCCCACGCGACCAGGTTTCTTTCGTGTGGCTTGTGGACAAGCTCAATCATGGATCAAGCTGTCCGTGCCCAGTTTTCGGCCACGGCCCGGGCGTGCTCGCGTTCGCTGTCGTTCCTGAAACGGACAAAGTGAAGTTTCGGTTTCCGCGCGTTGAGCATCGGCATTCCGCGCGCGCTGTCGGTATAGCAAAGTATGACCAGCGGGCGGCCTTCGTGCGGGGTTTGCTGAATCGCCCGGTCAATCGCCTCGACATCATGGCCGTCGACTGAAACCGCGATCCCTCCGAACCCCGTGATCCGGCTTTCGATCGGCTCGATGTTCATGACTTCGCTTGTCGCGCCGTCGTATTGCATGCCGTTGACGTCCACGCAGACGACAACCGAGTCGATCCGGTAATGACCGAGGCACTGCAGCGCTTCCCAGGTCTGTCCTTCTTCGAGTTCGCCGTCCGACATGAAAACGAAAAAGCGGCCAGAGGAGCCGCGGAGGGAATTGGCCATGGCAATGCCGCCGGCCTGGCTCAACGCCTGTCCGAAGGACCCCGTCGTCAATTCGAATCCGGGAGAGTGTTCGGCCCCGATCATTTCGAGCTTGCTACCGTCGGTATTGAATTGATCCAGCGCTTCGGGCGACATCCTGCCCGTCGAGACCAGGGCCGCGTAAACGGCAACCGCATAATGGGCGGGTGAAATCAGCAGCCGGTCGTAGTCGGAGCCCCGCGGCCCGTTGTAGGCAGCGCCGTGACCATGGCTGACTCCCGCCTGCCCGGGAACGCCGGAAAAGGCCGGGGGGACGGCAGGTCCCAGGCTGGGCCCAAGGCGCGCAGACCGCGTGTAGAGCGTCGCGAGAATTTCAGCGCTCGACAACGCCTGGCTCAGGTAGCATCCGTCGCGCCCAAGCGTAAGCTCAAGGACACGCCGGCGGATTTCCCGGGCCATCCGGCGCGCCTGGTCGGGCCAGGTATTCGATCTCCCGGGAGGAGAACTCGTCACGGTTCGGCGACCGCTTCCTTCGGTGTCCATTCAGGCAGCCTCCATCTTGCCGGGAGGTGCTCCCCGAGACAGGCGCAGCACTTCATTGACCAGGGCCTCATCACCGATGAGGCAGTTGTAGAATCCACCGCGAAGGCCCCCGAGAACTGCCGCGGCCTTTTCGACAGAGGCCGCGATGCCGACCGACCAACCGGCCTTCCTGATGTCCGCAAGCGGAATTCCGATGACCCTGTCCGAGAAGTCTCCGACCTCTTCCCCGTAAATGCCGATTATCCGGGCGGCCACATGGCCGACGGCCCCCGCTGCGATTGCCGCCTCGCGTTCATCCCGGGAAATGAAACTGGCCCGGCGCAGGCTCGACATGCCGGAAGCAAGAGTCCCGACACCCTGGATAACGACATCGGGCGAAGCCGCCCGTTTCAGCGCAGACCGGATCTGCGGCTGACCCAGGAACAGTTCCCGCGTCCTGGCTGAATCGACAATCGCAGGCGCCGGAATCAGACGGCAACGAGCTCCGAGAATACCTGCCAGCCGAATGGCGGAACCCGGTCCGCTTTCGCCGGGAGTTTCCGGGTCAACCGAACCGGCGATCTGGACGACCTCGACATTTTTCAATGACAGCGGTTCCATTGAGTGGAGAACCGCGGACAGTGTTTCTCCCCAGGTCACGCCGACCTTGACACCGTCCTCGATGATCGCCGGAAGGAATTCCGCTGCAGTGCGCACGACGTCCCGGAAACCCTGTTTCCGGTTGTTTCCCCCGCGGACAACCAGCGCATCGCGCAAACCGAAGGCGTCCCGAAGCTCGACGGCAAGCTCGGGTGCAGTTTCGACGGGATGCGCAACCCGGATTTCAACGATGCGCTGTTCGCGTGCTTCCGCGAGCAGTCGCGAGACCGTGGCGAACGAACACCCGAGTATCGTCGAGATTTCCCGCTGGCTCAGGTGTTGCTCATAGTACAGTTCCGCGGCGCGGCGCATGCGGGTCATTCGCGTTCGTCTTGCCATCGGGTTTCCGCTTCCCTTCGCTCGTCCCCAGATTCACGACCAGGCCTTCGTCATGATTGCCGGTTCAACGGCGACCGGTCTCGTTGCCGGCGGTTATCCACGCCCGGAACCGGACCTGATCGGCAGCAACGTTTACCTGAGCCTGTTTGTCAAATATTGAAAAAAATTGCAATATATTGCAAAAAATCTTCCATTGTCTTCCGTTTCGGCGGGCTGTTTTGTGTCTGTCTCGGAACGGATGCATGAATCGGGGGAATCGGATGGGCACAATTCGGTCAATTCTGGGTGACATCGACTCGGCCGATCTCGGCTTCACGATGCCGCACGAGCACATTCTCACCAAGCCGCAGGGTTCAGGCGTCAAGGCGACCGGCCACGTCGGGGCAGATCACGCGCTTGATGATCTCGAGCGCAGCGTCGAGATGTGCGCACAATACAAGGAGGCGGGGGGAGACGCGCTGGTGGAGGCGACACCGGAATCATGGGGGCGAAACACCATGGGAATGGTTGAATGCTCGCGGGTATCCGGTGTGCACGTGATTGCCTGCACGGGAGTCATCTGCGAGGAACACGGCATGGACCCCGAAACGTCCGGGAAATCGGTCAGCCAAATCGCGGACGAAATGATTCGGGACGTTGTGGAGGGAATGGACGGAACCACGCACAAGGCAGGGTGGATCAAGGTTGGCACAGCGTACATGCACATCACGGCCAACGAGGAAAAGTACATTCGTGCCGGGGCACTTGCCGCGACGAGAACCGGGGTGCCGCTTCATGCTCATACGACTGGTGGCACCATGGGAATCGAGATTTGCGAAATATTGAAGGAGGAGAACTTCGACATGGAGCGGATGATTATCGCCCATGTCGATCGGAATCCGGACCTTTGGTACCATCGTCAGATGCTCGGCTTCGGCGTGTACCTGATTTACGATGGCCCCGGAAAGGCGAAATACTATCCTGACACGATTCGCGTGGACCTGCTACGCCAGCTGGTTAACGACGGGTTTGCAGACAGACTCATGTTGTGCAACGACATGGGCAGACGCAGTTATCATCCGGCCTATGGCGGAGGTCCCGGGCTATCGTGGATCAAGGAGAGATTTATCCCTCGCCTCAGGAACGAAGGATTCGATGAAAACGTCGTGAACGGGTTCATGTACGACAACCCTGCCCGGATTTATTCCATGGTACCGCCGAGGTAAGGGGCTGAAAGGATGACCGATCATCCAATGCTGCAGTTGGCCCTTGACGATCCGAAACGCGCCCTGGAGACAGCACGGCGCGCCGGCGCGTATTCCGATGTCATCGAGGCCGGAACCCTGCTTTGCCTGTCCGAGGGACTTGGAGTCATCAGGTCCCTCAGGAAAATCTGCCCCGAACAACCTGTCGTCGCCGATGTCAGGATCGTTCGGGCCGGGCACGCTATCGCATCCCTGGCGTTTGACGCCGGGGCGGACTGGGTTACGGTGGCTGGCGAAGCTCCGTTGGGAACCATAGAAGCGGCTGTTCGCGCTGCAATGTCCTGCCACGGGGAAATCCAGGTCGAGCTTCACGCGGACTGGACGCGCGAGCAGGCGAAGGAATGGCATCAGCTCGGGATCCGGCACGTGATCTGCCAGAATTCCTCCGAGATCGCTGCGGTCGGAAGCAGGCCGTCACGAAAGCTCGTTGGGTCAATTCATCAGCTTGCCGATCTTGGCTTCGATGTTTCCCTTGCGGGGGGCATAACCCGGTCGACCGTGACAATGTTTTCCGGAATTCCGGTCCGTATATTTGTCGCGGGGAGGTCGATTGTCGAGGCTTCCGATCCCGGAAACGCTGCGCACGAACTCAGGATTGCGATTCGACAGGGCGTATGACCGAACCCGATATCGGCATCTACGAGAAGGCATTGCCGGGAAACCTGGACTGGGACTTCCGGCTGGGTGTGGCTGCCGAGGCCGGATACAGGTTCGTGGAGATTTCCATCGACGATGATCCCGTTCGCCTCGCTCGCCTCGAGTGGACACCGTCACAGCGCCGGAACCTTCTCCGGTGCACGGACAAGACCGGAATCCCCGTCAACGCAATCGTCCTCAGCGCCCACCGGCGGTACCCGCTGGGAAGCTCGTCGCCGGAGACCAGGACGCAGGCGAACCTCATTCTCGAACGGACAATCTGCCTTGCCGGCGACATTGGAGCAGCGATCGTTCAGATTGCCGGGTACTACGTGTATTACGAAGCGCATTCCGCGGGCTCACGTGCCCGGTTTCTGGAGGGCCTCTCGAAAGGGTGTGACATCGCCGCATCAGCCGGCATCGTGCTGGGCCTGGAAACCATGGACGGTGAAGATGTCACGAGCGTCACTGACGCCTTGGGAATCGTCGATTCGATCGAATCCGAATCGCTGAAGATCTATCCCGACGTGGGCAATCTCTCTGCGAACGGACATGATGTCGTGGAGGAACTTCGGGCTTGTCGTGGGCGGATCGCCGGCATTCATCTGAAGGATGCCCGGCCAGGCGAGTTTCGCCGCGTCCCGTTTGGCGAAGGATCCGTCCCGTTCGTTGATGCCTTTCGGGCACTTGATGAGATCGATTACGCGGGGAATTATCTGGTCGAGATGTGGAATGACGATCACGAGGATGCCGGGGCCATGATTGCGAACGCGAGGGATTGGATCCTTGAGCGGATGACACGGGCAGGCCTGCTCGAGTCTCGCGGAGGACCCTCGAATGCGTGAACCGGGCACACGTCCCGATCGATTCGATGTCACCACGTTTGGCGAAGCCGTTATCCGTCTGAGCGTTCCCGCGGGCCAACGCATGGAAACCGCCTCCGGATTCGACATCGATGTTTCCGGAACCGAGGCCAATGTCGTCGGCGCGCTGTCCCGCCTGGGAAGGAGGTGCGGTTGGGTCAGTGCATTGCCCGAATCCCCGCTCGGACGACGCGTCCAGAACAAGTTTCGTGGGCACGGGATCGACCTTTCAGCGGTTTCCTGGCGGCCGGAAGGGCGTATCGCAACCTATTTTGTCGAATTCGCCCACGCGCCGCGTCCGGTCAGGATCCACTATGATCGCAAGGACTCGTGTTTCACGCGAATGCGGCCCGAGGACATCGACTGGGATTACCTTTTGAATTCGCGGCACCTTCACTTGACCGGCCTGTCCGTTCCATTGGGGGCAAAGACCGGAGAAATCATCGAACGCGCACTCAGGCTGGCAAAGAGCCGAGGCGTAACGACAAGTATAGACGTCAATTACCGGTCGCTGCTCTGGACGACCGAGGAGGCGCGTGCGCGCCTTATGCCGCTTGTCGGTGGTGTCGACCTGCTGATGTGCAGCTTGAGAGACGCGAAATCGGTTTTCGGGTGCGAGGGGCCGGCCGAGGGCACGGCCCTGCAACTGGCCGAGCTGACCGGTGCAGCAAATATCGTCCTGACCTTGGAACGGGAGGGCGTTATCGCGTTTGACGGATCCCGTCTGCACCGGGAAGCGGCGAGACCGGTGAAGATCGTTGACCGGATCGGCGCCGGCGATGCCATGGCCGCCGGTGTTCTCCACGGGTGGTTGCAGGACTCTCTGCAAGCCGGTCTCCGCTACGGATCGGTCATGGCGGCGCTTGCGCTCAGCCAGTTCGGTGATGCCGTCGTCACGCATCCCGGCGAACTCGACCGCATTCTTGGCGACTCCACACCGGACATCCAGCGCTGAACGAGGCAGATGGTCCATTGGAAGCGGAATTGACAACAGACAAGATCGGCGTGTCCCTGATCACCGGTTTTCTGGGCAGCGGCAAGACCACCATTGTCAATCGATTGCTGGTTGCGCCGGAGATGTCCGAGACCCTGGTGCTCGTCAATGAATTCGGACAGGTTTCCATTGATGACGACCTCATCCGTCATGCGGGTGAGTCGGTGGTCGAACTGAAGAACGGATGCGTATGCTGTTCGTTGAATGATGACCTCGGCACCACCCTTCGTCAGTTTGTCGACAAGCGCCGGGAACGGGAACTGCCGCAGTTTCGAAGGGTCCTCATCGAAACGACCGGGCTGGCAAATGCAGGGCCGATCGTCCAGGTCATCATCGAGGATCCCCTGGTCCGTGACGATTACCGGCTCGACCGCGTTCTGACGACAGTTGATGCCGTCAATGGGGACACCAGCCTGAACCTGCATGCGGAATCCGTTGAACAAGTGGCCGTCGCCGACCGGCTCGTCGTGACCAAGACCGACCGGTTGACGGGTAAACGGGACCGGCGTCGCATCGAGACCCTGATCGTCAGGCTCGCCAGGCTGAACCCGCGCGCTCCGGTGCTTCTCTCGGAAAAAGGTCGGTTAGACCCCCGAGCGTTGCTCGGGACAGGGCATGACGGTGACCGCGGGCTTGCTGCGGTGGACAAGGATCGGCAACCGCCGGTCACGTGCCAGGGGCATGCGCATACCGGGGCGGATCATCACGGGCAGGACGGCAAGCACGACGAATCCGGTCATCGCCATGACCGCCACATCCGGTCGTTCAGCGTTGTCCGGGACACGCCCGTACCGTTCGATTCCCTGGAAAGGTTCTGGTCGGCGCTTGAGCGGGAAGCAGGTCCGAACCTTCTCCGGGTCAAGGGCCTCGTTCACGTTGCTGAACGCCCGTCGACGCCGGCAGTGGTTCACGGTGTCCAGACGATTCTCGAGGACATGGAATGGCTCGATGAATGGCCGAGCGAGGACCGCCGGACGCGCATGGTTTTCATAGGCTGGATGCTCGACGAGGACCGCATCCGCAATTTGCTTGACGAAAATGCCTCAAGAGAAAACAGTGGGTCCGGACACCCGGAGTTGCGTGCCAAAATCGCCTAGCATTTCCGGAATTCCGGACTGCCGTCTTTGGAAGGCGTTCGAATACAGCATTCCCGGTTCCGGAGAGTCTCCCGTGTTCGGAAAAGAGGCGCTTTTCCAGGCTGGACAGATTCGATGTCAGAAGCCTGGAAGCGAAACGGCACCGAACTTACGATCGATGATCACGGCGGCAGTTCGGTCAGGCAGATACGCCCGGCCTCATCGATGTCGACATGACCCTGTCCGCATGGGGAGCGCCCGGCGCCGGACAGACAATTGATCGGGAGATTGTGCGCGACGTGAAGCGTCCGGTGACAGAGAGGGGTGGGCATCCGGCAGGAGGACAAGCCGAATGCGTCCGCCGTGAAGTTTCGAAGCGATGTTCGGTACTGGCTCTTCGCACGGTCGTGGGTGGCAGGGCTCTGGTTGGCACCGATTCACCTTTCATTCGCGTCGACGGGGAAAGCCCGTGCCGAGTTCGGCGCGTCCGCTCAGTTCAGGTCATGGAAACGACCGTCACGAACGAAATGTTTGCCGCGTTCGTGGCCGAGACTTCGTACACGACCGAGGCCGAACGATTCGGCTGGTCGTTCGTTTTCGCCGGGGATGTCCGCGAAGATTCGGTCGAGTTCAGGGCAAAAGGGGCAGAGTGGTGGTGTCGGGTCGATGGCGCCTGCTGGAAAATGGTGAACGGCCCTGGATCCGGAGCTGAATTGAACCCGGACCATCCGGTCGTACATGTTTCCTGGAACGATGCGTGCGCATTCGCTAGGTGGGCCGGTGGACGTCTGCCTACGGAGGCCGAATGGGAACATGCGGCACGTGGGGGGCTGGGCGACGTACCCTTCCCGTGGGGCACGAAGGAGCCTGATGACCGGTTCCTGCCGTGCAACATCTGGCAAGGCCGCTTTCCGGAACGCAATACCGGACTGGACGGTTATGTTGCGACTGCGCCAGCCCGGTCGTTCGAGCCGAACGGATATGGCCTATACAACATGTGCGGAAATGTCTGGGAGTGGACCCTTGACCCGTATTCGAACCGGTCGTTGTCGAAGGGCGGACGAATTCAGGCGCGGAAAATGAGGGGGACCAGGATCATGAAAGGAGGATCCTACCTGTGCCATCGTAGCTATTGCTATCGATACAGAATTGCGGCGCGGACCGGGACCACACCTGATTCCACGACCTCTCACCAGGGATTCCGGCTCGTGTTCGACCTGAGTTCGTGAACGTCCCGGCCGGAGTTCCCGGATACGTCGCGGTTCGGATCAGGTCCTCCGGAGTTTGCGCGTTGCGCCTTGCTGAGCACCATCAAGATCGCATGCCTTCGGCCCGGTGTTTCGGTTCTGAAAAACCGGCTTTCAGACTTGCCGCACGGAGTCCGGTTTTGTTGCAGGCTCCGGTGAATTCATCGACTCCGGGTTGACGGGCATGGTCACCAGAAAATATTGTCGAGTCATGGACAATGACGGACACGATGCTGGCCCGACCCGCCGAAACCTGCTGAAGCTGACAATCGCCGCCGTGGCGACGTCCGCCGTCGCGGGAAACTCCTCGCGTTCCGCGTTGGCATCGAACGGAATCGATCAGGCGATACTGGACTTCACCGGCGGGACCATTCCGCGTGAAGGCGAAGTGGTCCTGGATGCTCCCGAGATCGCCGACAACGGCGGTTCGGTTCAAATTCGCATCGCCGCCGCCGGCGCACGAAAGATCGCGCTCTTTTCCGATGGAAATCCGAATCCCGGGATCGTCGTAATCACCTTCGCAGAGGACACCGTGCCTGCCGCCACGACACGGGTTCGGCTGGCCGGAAGCCAGAACCTGGTCGCGATTGCCGAGTTGCCGGACGGGACCTTTGTTCAGACCACGCGGCCGATCATTGTCACGGTTGGCGGTTGCGGATGAGTGCAATGACAAGCCCGACAATGCGCGTGAAACTGCCGAAATCGGTCACGGCGGGCGCTCCGTTCACCGTCAGGACCCGTATCACGCATCCGATGCATACCGGATTGCGCCGCGACAGCGATGGTGAACTGGTCCCACGTCAGATCATCAATCGGTTCGTGGTGCGATTCAACGGGACGGAAGTGTTTTCCGCCTCGCTGGAACCGGCGATTTCGGCCGATCCCTATTTTGAGTTCGAATTGGTTGTTCACGATGACGGCGATCTGGACTTCGAATGGATCGATGATGATGGCGCGAGTTTCAGTCTTCAAAGACGGGTTAATGTCTTGTAGCGCGCCACGCCGAAATCAGCCCGTGACCGGGATCGTTTCATCGAGCTTGACAGTTGTTCTGTTTGCAGTGGCAATTCATATGTTGCTCCTGGCGGATCACGCATGGCCATCGGGACCGGATGCCATGAACGCGGCATTCAAGGAGTGCAAGCGGTGCCACCAGGTCGGACTCGGGGCGAAACACCGGATAGGCCCCCATCTCAACGACATCTTCGGCCGCATCGCAGGTTCACTTTCCGGCTTCCGGTATTCGCGGTCAATGAGGAAGGCAGGGGAAAACGGACTCGTTTGGTCCGGGGAGACGCTTGACGCGTTCCTGACCGATCCGCGTTCTTTCGTTCCGCAATCCCGGATGAACATCGCAGGAGTGCAAGATAGCGATGCGCGCGCAAGTCTGCTGGCGCTTTTGAGTCAGTTTTCCAGCGATGACCCTGAACTCCCGATGGCGGAACCAACCCTGACGCCGGAGGAGTACGGGCTGGACCCGGGTCTGCTGACCATACAGGGTGACCTTGAATACGGCGCATACCTTGCCAGCGAATGCACCACCTGCCACCAGGCAACCGGTGCCGACGACAGTATTCCGTCGATTGCCGGATGGCCGACCGACGAATTCGTGATAACCATGCATGCGTACAAGCGCGGATTGAGGGTTCATCCCGTCATGCAGTTGGTGGCAGGACGCCTTTCGGATGAAGAGATCGCTTCCCTCGCGATGCATTTCCGCGATATTGAAGACATTCAGTGAAACAGGAGAACAAAGTCATGCACAAACCAGGTGAAGTCAAAAACCCGGGAGGCCTCGACCGGTTGAACCGGCGCAGGTTCCTGTCTTCTGCACTGGCATCATCCACTGCGGTCTCAATGATGTCCGCGCCCGCGGTGCTGGCCCAGGGCCGCCCGCGCGCGGTGGTCGTGGGCGGTGGAGCAGGCGGCGCGACGGTTGCCCGATACATTGCCAAGGAATCGGAGGGTTCGATCGATGTCACTCTCGTTGAGCCGACCAGGACATACTATTCGTGCTTTTTCTCGAATCTGTACATCGGCGGTTTCAGGGACTTTTCGTCGATCGGACACACGTATGGGTCACTCGCGGCCGCCTCCGGGATCAACGTGATCCACGACTGGGCCATCGCGGTCGACCGCGACGCAAAAAGCGTCAGTCTCGCTGGCGGGGGTACGCTCGAATATGACCGCCTTGTCGTGTCACCGGGCATAGATTTCCGGCCAGGCTCCGTTGCCGGCTGGGATCTTTCGCAACAGAACAGGATGCCGCACGCCTACAAGGCGGGCTCGCAGACCCAGCTCCTCAAGGCCCAGGTCGATGCGATGCCCGAAGGCGGAGTCTACTGCATGGTTGCGCCTCCCAACCCGTTCCGTTGCCCACCGGGTCCGTATGAGCGGATTTCGATGGTTGCACATGTCCTCAAGAGCAACAATCCGACGGCCAAGATCCTGATCGTTGATCCCAAGGAGAAGTTCTCGAAACAGGGGCTGTTCGAGGAAGGCTGGCAGAAGCACTACCCCGGAATGATCGAACGGATCGGACCGGACTTCGGTGGCGACAAGGTCGAGGTTCGACCGGAAACCATGGAGGTCGTGGTCGACGGAGAGGTCATGAAGGTTGATGTCTGCAACGTGATTCCGGCGCAAATGGCCGGGCGAATTGCAGGGGAGGCGGGAATCACCAATGATGCAGGATGGGCGCCCGTCGTACCGCACACGATGCAAAGCCGGATCGACGACAACATCCATGTGGTCGGTGACGCTTCGCAACAGGGCGACATGCCGAAATCGGGCTTCTCGGCCAACAGCCAGGCAAAGGTCTGCGCCATGGCGGTTCGCGGGGCGCTTACCGATTCAAGGGTGTTTCCTGCGCGATTTGCCAACACGTGCTGGTCACTCATCGGCACCGATGACGGCGTCAAGGTCGGAGCTTCCTACGAGGCAACCGACGAAAAGATTGCAAAGGTTGACGGGTTCATCTCCCAGACGGGAGAAGGCTCCGACCTCCGAAAGGCAACCTACGAGGAGTCGCTCGCCTGGTACGCCGCGATATCCAAGGATATTTTCGGCTGAATCCGCAACAGCAGACACCGGGTTTGGCACATTACTGGCGCCGCCACCGGCGCCAGTATTTCACTTCAGGAATCGGCAAGCGATTTGCCGAGTGTTTTCGCGGTCACGGACATTGCGACAAAGGCAAGAACGGCGGCGAGGCTGGCGGTTGAAATCCCCGAAAGGCCTGCGCCTACGCTGCAGCCTCCCGCAAGGACCCCTCCTATTCCCATCATGACGGCGCCTGCCAATCGGCGAATCGTTCGGGTCGGGACATCAAGGGTTTGAAGTCGAAACTCGCCCGATGCCGTTGATGCGGCCATGCTTCCGGCGAGAACGCCCGCGACCAGTCCGGTGCCGAAGCTGACCGGTATCGAGGTAGCAGCGACGAACCAGAACAGTGCTCCTGCGGTCGGGCCGGTGAATCCGAGTGACTCGACGGGAAGCGGATCGAAATCGTCCTGGAGAAGAAACCCGGTCCCGACCCAGCTGAGCGGGATCAACAGTCCGATGACCGCTGCCATCAGGAGGTGACTTTTCAGGGCGCCCGAACGCAAGGCAAAAATCACTGCAACGGCGGTCACGGCAAAAGGCCAGATTTCGCCGCCGGGCAGCGAGGTGATCGCGACAAACTCACCACCCTGAATGGTCAGGCTACCAAGGACTTGTCGTACAGGCGCCAACGCTCCCTTCATCGTCGCATGGGCTGTCGCGGCGATGATGATCAAGGCGAACAGGGAGCGAAGGTTTCCACTACCGGCCAGGACCGTCAGTCTTGAGACGCAACCGCCGGCCATAACCATCCCGGCGCCAAACAGCGCCCCACCGACAACCAGGGCGACGATGGCCAGGTCCGGCGTGAGAAACCTGTGATCGGTGAAGGATATCAGCCCGGTGATGACGGCGAGTCGGGTTCCGGCGATGGCCGTTGCCATCGCCATCGCCCAGGCGCCGAGCGCGGGGATCCGCTCTTCTCTCGGGCCGGCGAGGCCGCGGCGCAGGCACAGCCCGGAACGTTGCGCCAACGCCCCGAACGTGCAGCCGACGAGCAGGCCGAGGATGGCAGCGGCCAGAACCGGCGTCAGGGATTCGAATCCAAGTGTTTCAAACATGTCATGTTTCCCACAATCGCTGCCTGCGATACACTGCCTGCCTCCGAATTTCACTGCCCTTTCCTTGCTTCCTGGTCATCAGGAAGGGAACGGCCGCTTACATGCTGCCCTGTTCCGGGAATCCCCGGGGGTGACGGGGCAACCGTCCGGTAATCCGCGTCAGTCGTCTGCGTGACGCACGGGCAACATACCGTATGCAAGCGCGGATCCGCGAGAGATGCAAATGTTGACAGTGCCCAAATCGGGATTATAAGCCGCCTTTCCAGAATTGGGACCATCTTGGTGTTTGTGGCCCCCGTGAGGGGATGCCTGTCGCCTGATTCTCTTCGGGGATCGGGAAAGGAAAGCACCTTTCACGCGTATGAAAGGATCCAGCCGTGACCAAACGCACCGCTGCCAAGTACAAAATCGACCGACGCATGGGCGAGAACATCTGGGGACGTCCAAAGTCGCCGGTCAATCGCAGGGAATCAGGTCCAGGCCAACACGGTATGCGCCGCAGGGGCAAGTTGTCCGATTTCGGCATTCAGCTGCGGGCCAAGCAGAAGCTGAAAGGCTACTATGGCGACCTGACCGAACGCCAGTTCCGGAGGATATTCACCGAAGCCGAACGCGTCAGGGGCGACACGGGCGAAAACCTGGTCGGCCTGCTGGAAAGGCGGCTTGACGCGGTCGTGTACAGGGCCAAGTTCGTCCCGACGGTCTTCGCGGCCCGCCAGTTCGTCAATCACGGCCATGTCCTGATCAACGGGAGGCGCGTCAACATTCCGTCCTACCGGGTTCGCACCGGCGATGTCATCGAGGTTCGCGAAAAGTCCCGGCAGCTGCCCCTCGTGCTCGAAGCGATCGGTTCGCCGGAACGCGACATCCCTGACTACCTGAATGTTGATCACTCCAGCATGAAAGCCGAGTTCACGCGCGTTCCCGGTCTTGCCGATGTGCCCTATCCGGTCATGATGGAGCCAAACCTCGTGGTCGAGTATTACGCCAAGAACTGACGGGTTCCGCGTCGGGGGCAGCGGCTTCCGTGCACCGGGTCGGAGAACGTGGCGCGTTGATGTTTTGTGCAACGAACAAGGATCTGGCGCATGAATGCGGACAAGCCTCCCGCAAACGGACAAACTCGCGCGCGATGTCGCGATCTTGTCCCGGCGCGATTTGACTTGACGAGCTGATGGCTCCTATGGTCGTCGAAACAGGACTTTCGTGAGTGTCATCATGGGTTTTTTGAAGGACATGTTCAGCGGAAACTCGCCGGAGTCATCCGCGATCGCTGGCAGAACCACTCCCCTGCCGACGGCCGAACGACATGCGGTTTTCGGGCGCCTTCTCAAGGAGCCACGGCCCGACGGCATGGAGTACGCCATGTTTGGCATGGGCTGTTTTTGGGGTGTCGAGAGGATTTTCTGGCAGCTGGGCGGCGTGTGGAACACGGCGGCTGGGTACGCGGGCGGGACAACGCCGAACCCGACCTACCGGGAGGTGTGCACGGGCAGGACCGGGCATAACGAAGTCATCAGGCTGGTCTTCGACCCCTCAATTGTCTCATACGATGAATTGCTCCGCAGTTTCTGGGAAGGCCATGACCCGACGCAGGGAATGCGGCAGGGCGCAGACGTCGGGACCCAGTACAGGTCCGGGATCTACACCTATTCCGAATCGCAGGAACGCGCGGCCGGGAAATCCCTTGCAGCATACCAGCGCCAATTGCGTACAGCCGGGTTCAGCGCGATCACGACCGAAATCCTGCCGGCACCCGAATTCTATTTTGCCGAGGACTACCACCAGCAGTATCTCGTCAAGAATCCGTCCGGTTATTGCGGTGTTGGCGGTACGGGTGTCAGGTGCGACACGGGTTTGATCGCCTGACGATCTCGGTCACCCCTCAGGACCAGTACGGGCCCGACCCCGATGCCGGCCTTCATGGCGGTTACGACGATACCTGGAGAAATCGAGGCGGTTGCGCTGGCTTCGCGTATCGAGAATCGCCTGCCGGGAGTATCGGGCGTCGCGGCCTGTGAAATCGAGGACGGATCGGGCCTCTGGGAAGTGTCCGGTTATTTCAACGACAGGCCCGATGACCTCCGCCTCATGCTTCTGGCGACTGCCAGCGGCGCGCGTCCGTTCCTGATTTCCGAACTGCAGGAAACCGGTTGGGTGGAAAAGGCTCAACGGCAACTCGCACCCGTCACCGCGGGCCGTTTTTTTGTTCATGGAAAGCACGATTCCGACAAGGTTCCTGCTGGAATGATTCCGTTGGCGGTCGAAGCTGCCATGGCTTTCGGCACCGGGCACCACGAGACCACGCGCGGCTGCCTGTTGGCAATCGAAAACCTGATCGGTTCGGGCCACAAGGCTAAACGTGTCCTCGATATCGGATGCGGAACCGCGATCCTCGCGATGGCCGTGGTAAGGATTTCAGATGCGCGTGTCGTTGCGTCTGATGTCGATCAGGCAGCAGTGGAGACGGCGCTCGCCAACATTGATTCCAACGATCTTTCGGGCCGAATTCAAGTGGTCAACGGCGCGGGATTCGATGACCCCGAGATCCTCGCGTCTTCGCCGTATGACTTGCTGATGGCCAATCTGCTCGAAGCACCGCTCGTCCAGATGGCAGGCGGCTTCTCCGCACATTGTACGCCCGGCGGTTTCGCGGTTCTTTCAGGAGTTCTGGCCAACCGCCGCCAAATCGTGATCAGGCGATTCCACGAAGCCGGATTCCACGAGCACGAGACAATCGTCACTGGCGAATGGGCGACCATGGTTGTCCGCAGGGTGGGGCAGCAGGCGTGATGTGGCGTGCCGGATAGGCTTTCGTTCGGGAAGTCTCGCAGCGTTTCAACGGATGTTCAGATAGCCGGTGCATGCAAGACCTGCCCGGGTGGCGTGACCGGAGTCGGTGGTCGGGATTTGCGACAGCTCCGTCTCGAAGACCGAATCAACCGGTTCCTTCCCCGCTGTCGGTGGCGCTGGCTTTGCGAAGAGTGACCCTTTCCCGCGTTCGGGAGACCGAAGGCCACCGGGAGGGGGGTGGCCTTCAGCGTCATCCGGATGTTTGCGTTCAAAACCTGTCCGGAAGATGCGGGATTTCAGAGCGGGTCAGACCGATGTCGTCGAGTTCGCGATCGGACAATCGGGAAAGAGTCTCCCGGGTTTGCCGTTTTGCGTACCAGCGCCCGATCGACGCCGTTGCAGTCTCGAAAAGGCTGGTCAGGACATAAATCGATCGTGCACCGATCGGAACGGTACGGGTTTCAGGCGTGACTGCCATCATCTTGACCTCCTCTTTACATGGCCTTTGAGCCATTACAGTTGCCTGGGCTGCCGCTGACGTAGTCGCGGATACCTGCCTGAACAATTACAATTTTTGCATGTCCGCCTTGCAGGAAATGCATGGCGCTAATTTCGATTGTCGGCGGCCCGTTACCCCGTGCGTCGGATTCCCCCTGACATCGCTTCCGACATTTTCATGGATTCAGCGGGGACAGGCCTCCGTGCGCGCATGCGTCAAATCTGCGGGCTGGTCTCGTAAAGCGGGAAGACCGGAAGATCGGTACGCGGATGTCGTCACTCCGGAGGCGAAAAAACTCGCGCCCAAGGAGACCTGTCGACTTGTTCTGTGGTCGCAGGGCCCTGACCAACCGTTCAGAAACGGACGTTGTGGGCGAACACGCGACAACGTTTTCATGCGCTGCTTCTGAAGTCACTGGCCGCCGGACGATCGCGTTGGCGAGATCGGTGTTTCCGCCGGCTCGAACTGCCGTCCCGGCCATGGTCTCTGGATGATCGGGGAAACCTCCGGGCCGGTCACGGCACGCCGAAGTGACCGTCCCGACCCGGCCCCTCAGAACCGCATGTTGAGCGTGAGAAAGAAGGTGCGCCCCCAACCGGCATGCGCCCCTCGCCGACTGCGCCGACCCGGAAAACGCTGCCGTGAAATCCGTCACCGCCATCCTGGTCAGGCAACCACGTGAGCGCTCTTGTTTCGAAACCGTTCAGGTCCTTCCGCAGCACAACGTTGATCGCGCCGCTAAAGGCATTGCCGCCAGGCGTGCCTTGGCTGTCGCCGCTCAGAAGTTCGAGGCGCTTGATGACGGAATTCGGCAAGGTACCCAGGTCACCGGTCGTGCTGGCATAAGGTCTGTCGTTGACCAGGACGGACGGGCAACGGCTGGCCTTCCATGTAAAAAGTTAGCGCACGATGCCGGTATCCAGAAATTCCCGGTCACGATCCGAGAGGACGCGCGGGGCAGGGGCGAGCGACCCCGCGTCGATCGCCGCCGCCACGAAGACGACGAGAACCGAAAACGCGGCATATGCCGCTGCCGCTGCAAACGCCCGTGGCCAGCTCCGCGGTCAGGGACGCGTCCGCTGCGTCATTTAGATTTAACCCGATGTCGCCGGGGCGGTGCTGCCTCTGCTGTCGCAACCCCCCCTGTGCAACTGTCGGAGACAATATCGGGCCCGGAGCGGCCCCGGTTTGTGACTCGATGCCTGGGTCGTCTCCGAGCATGGAAACCTCACGCAGTGACAACACGAGCAGAGAAGCATCGGGTTCCGCCGCCCCAAATGAGTCGCGCTGGCGGAGGACCAGCGCGACCCGGACCGGTTAGCCGGCCGACGGCAAGTCGTTTCGTCGAGCCGACAATCCCAAATCCGCTGAACCGTAGAAAGTTTTGTGTTAAATGTGCGTGTGAAATTCGGGATTTTTGATGTTGTTTCAGTAAAAAACGAACAAATTTTCACGACGCCACGCCGTTGGCAGCGCAAGGCCCCGCGATTACCGGCATCCGGGCGGGCCGCGATCCATGCCGAGTCTGAGAAAGAGGGCCTGGATTCAGCCCGACGACAGGGGGAGGGAGATCCGTGCGCTGAATGAGCCCCTCTCCACCCTCAACGCGGGATTCCCGCGCATCATCGCTCGGGATTGGCTTTCCGCATTGACCGTGTTTACCGGCGACGCGCTGGCGAACACCTGTTTTGCCGTCCGTAAGCGCCGGACGACGCGACTTCGGAAACCAGCCGGCATTCAAGCGCGCCGGAACCTCAAGACTGTCCCGGTTCACCGCTGCCGCGTTGAAACGTAACCCGGCCACCCTTTGCCAGGGTTTTTGTTTCGTGGTAGTCCAGCGCGTGGTACATCCTGAACGCTGGGACCCAACTGGTTGTTTCGTGGCACGTGGCTTAGGGAGACGTTGTGCGCATAATCGGGCTAGACCCCGGGCTTCGATCCACTGGCTGGGGCGTGGTTGATGTCAAGGATTCACGGCTGACGCACGTCGCAAACGGGCGTTGTGCATCAAGAGGCGACGATCTCTCGATGCGCCTCGCAAGCCTGTTTCGCCAGTTGGACTCGGTTTTGTCGTGCCACAGGCCTGATGGAGCGGCAGTGGAAAGCGTCTTTGTCAACAAGGATCCGGCTTCGACACTGAAGCTGGGTCAGGCAAGGAGCCTCTGCCTGCTCGTTCCCGCTCTGAGGGGAATCGTCGTGCACGAATATGCGCCGAATACGGTAAAGAAGTCCGTTGTTGGTGTCGGACACGCTGACAAGGTCCAGGTCGACCTGATGGTCAGGATGTTGCTGCCAGGGGTCGAACTCGAAAATCCGGACGCGGCCGATGCGCTCGCGGTCGCGATTTGCCACGCTCATACCTCCCGGGGTTCGGCGCGGCTGGGTATCGTTTCCGAAGAGCAAGCGGGTTTTTCAGGATAATCCGGGTCCACGAACAGTGCTTGGCAAGATTTCCGGAAAGATCGATGACAGGGGAGCGGACTACCTTGTCGTCGATGTCGTCGGCGTCGGTTTCGTGGTCCACTGTTCGGAGCGAACGCTCGGAGCCCTTCCCGGTCGGGGTTACATGGTCACGCTGTATACCGAACTCGTGGTTCGCGAAGACCTGCTCCAACTCATCGGGTTTCGCACGCGGGCCGAGCGGGAATGGCACCGGTTGTTGACCCGCGTTCAGGGCGTTGGTCACAAGGCGGCTCTGGCGATCGTCAGCACGCTCGGTACGGATGGATTGTTCCGTGCGATATCCCTGAAGGACACCGAGGCAATTCGCGCGGCGCCCGGTGTCGGTCCCAAGCTTGCGCAGCGGATCATCGCCGAACTGAAGGAGGAATCCGTCAGGATCATCGACCTTGGGGCGGATGGTGAAGGGCTGGAACTAACGGGCCAAATGAGCGATGACATCGCGGGCTCGAATGGCGCAACCACGACTCAACCAGGGCCCGCCAGTTCGGAAGCGGTTTCCGCACAGTCCCGAAAGGATGCCATGTCCGCGTTGATCAACCTCGGTTACGCCCATGGTGAAGCGGCGGAGTCCATCGCGTCCGTTTCGGCGGAACAACCGGATCTCGACACCTCCGGGCTGATACGCGAATCTCTCAGGTTTCTGGCCCCGAACGACTGATGCGACTGACTCAACAAACCGACCCGGACTTGCGGCCGCGCGAGCGTCCGGACGATGTCGATGTCGCACTCAGACCGGATTCCCTCGACGAATTCATTGGCCAGGAAAAGGCGCGGGCGAACCTCCGGATCTTTATCGAAAGTGCCAACCGGCGGCGAAAGCCAATGGATCACACGCTTTTCTTTGGTCCGCCGGGCCTGGGGAAGACAACCCTTGCCCGAATCATCAGCCGGGAACTCGGTGTCGGGTTCCGCACGTCGTCGGGGCCGATCCTGGTCAGGGCGGGTGATCTTGCTGCAATACTGACCAATCTGGATGCCGGGGATGTTCTGTTCATCGACGAAATCCATCGCCTCAATCCGGCCGTCGAGGAGGTTCTCTACCCCGCGCTCGAAGATTACGAGCTCGATCTGGTCATAGGGCAGGGACCGGCTGCGCGGTCCGTCCGGATCGAACTGCAGCCATTTACGCTCGTCGGTGCGACGACACGGCTGGGCCTTTTGACCACACCGCTCCGGGACCGGTTCGGAATTCCGATCCGGCTGGAGTTTTACACGGACGAGGAATTGACAAAGGTCGTGTCACGCGCAGCCCGCTTGATGGAAACCGAGGCCGACCCGGACGGCGCCAGGGAGATCGCCAGCCGTGCCCGGGGGACGCCGCGTATTGCCGGCCGGCTCCTGCGGCGGGTTCTTGATTTCGCCGTGGTAGAGGGAGACGGGCGCATTACCCAGGCGGTTGCCGATCGTGCCCTGACCCAGCTCGCAGTTGACAGGCTCGGGCTTGACTCAGCGGATCGAAGGTATCTCCGGCTGCTGGCGCAGGAATTCGGAGGAGGACCGGTTGGCATCGACACGATCGCGGCAGCGCTATCGGAGTCACGCGATGCAATCGAGGAGGTCGTTGAGCCGTTCCTGCTGCAACAAGGCCTCGTACAACGCACTCCTCGCGGAAGAAAGCTTGGACAGAAATCCTGGCGCCACCTTGGCCTCGAAATTCCGGCAGGATTTCGTCAGATCGATTCAACGCAAGCCCAATTGCCGTTCGAATCTTCGTCAACGGCGGCCGAATCGGCCTGACGTCGTCGGCATCCTGTTCCGGGCGTCGAATTGTGTCCAATACGAAGGAATTGGCAGGTCGGGCTGCCGGTCGGCCTCGTACGGGAAACAACCGGCGGAATTCGATGAATGCGAATTGCCCCGCCGCAGGCTGGCTGCACCGGGTTGCCGCCGTCGCTCAGGGGCCGGTCATGACCGGCATCGATGAAGCCTGGTCCGGGTCGTTTTCGTTTCCTGAACACATCCTCGACATCCTTGGCAGCAAGGAGACCGCCAGTGGCGAACCGTTTTCGCTCCAGGAAGTTTTTGCTCCACGAAAGTGCGCCAATCGATGCTTGAACGGGACGGAATCAAGCAATAATGAAGTGCCGGTCGGCGAACTGAAAGGTCAGGAACGTCCGCATTGATTTTTTGACGGTGTCGCAATGCTGCGTCGCGGGTGAAATCGGGACGATTTCTCGATCAATGTGGTGCCAGCGAGGGAAACTCTGACGGTGCCGCAAACGGGGCGACCGTTCAGCGGGCGCAACAATGCCCCGGGATCGACACGATAACCGAACGACGGGGTCAGAAAGGATAACGAGGTATGTCCAGACGCTACATCATCACGTCGGAGTCCGTGGGGGAAGGACATCCGGACAAGGTTGCCGACTCGATTTCCGACTCCGTTCTGGACGCCGTTCTGGCCGAGGACCCGAATGGTCGTGTTGCCTGCGAGACCCTGGTCAAGACCAGAGTCGCAATTCTTGCAGGTGAAATCACCACCACGGCGCGGGTCGACTATGTGGATGTCGCGCGGAATTCGATTTGTGCGGCCGGTTACGACGATCCTGAACTTGGTTTCGATGGCAATTCCTGTTCCGTGTTTCTTGCACTCGACCGGCAATCACCTGACATAGCCCAAGGTGTCAACGAGGGAGACGGGCTGGACGTGGATCAGGGCGCCGGAGATCAGGGGCTGATGTACGGCTATGCCTGCCGGGAGAACGAACAGCTGATGCCGCTGCCGATCCATCTTGCGCATTCGTTGACCCGAAGCCATGCCCGGCTGAGGCGAAGCGGCGAATTGCCCTGGCTGAGGCCGGACTCGAAATCCCAGGTCTCGGTTGTCTATGAAAATGGCCGGCCGGTAGGGATCGACACGATCGTCATGTCTGCCCAGCATGCCCCCGACATCAGTCATGACGACATCAAGGATGCCATCGTCGAGCAGATCATTCGCCCGGTTCTTCCCGAGTCACTTGCCGATGGAAACATAAGATACCTGATCAATCCGACCGGACGGTTCGTTGTCGGGGGGCCGGTTGGCGATTGTGGCCTTACCGGGCGCAAGATCGTTGTCGACACTTATGGCGGGGTCGGGCGCCATGGCGGGGGAGCATTTTCCGGCAAGGATCCGTCGAAAGTCGATCGGTCGGGCGCCTACATGGCGCGCCATGTTGCCAAGAATGTCGTGTCAGCCAAGCTCGCCGATCGCTGCGAAGTGCAGATCGCCTATGCGATTGGTGTTGCCAAACCCGTGTCCGTGCATGTCAACACGTTCGGGACCGCCCGATATGACGACGGCCGGATCGAGGATGCGATCAACCAGGTGTTCGACCTTCGGCCAAAGGCCATCATCAGGGAACTGGACTTGCTGCGGCCGATTTACGCCAAGACGGCGACCGGGGGCCATTTCGGCCGGTCGGAACCCGAGTTCACATGGGAATCAGTGGGCAAACGGGACGAATTGCTCGCAGCAATCACCTAGCAATTGTGCCGTGGCCGGAAAACACCGGCTGTCGAGACCCGCAGCCGTTCAGATCCGCCCGGACATTCACGGCGTTGCCCGTCATGGCGACGGTCTGGCATGCGCCGCCGCTTGCGAGATGATCGATTTCGGCCCGGAGATTGAATTCTGAACCGGATCGAAAGTGTTCGATCCGAACGTGCAGGAGCAAGCAACGTGAGTGATAAACACGGACGATCGAACGGAGCCCGAATTCCCGTCGCGCTCGTAACGGGAGGCGCGCAGGGAATTGGCCTGGCATCCGCGGAGGCTCTAGCGCGAGATGGCTTCGAAGTGGTCGTTGCCGACATACAGACCGACAAGGCCCAAGCCGAGGCGCGGCGAATCGGGGCCACGGCGGTCCATTGCGACATGGGCAGCCCGGACAGCATCCACGCCATGTTCGAACGGATCGAATCCGACCTGGGTCCGGTTCGGGCTCTGGTCAACAACGCGGGAATCGCCTTGCCGGGCGACTTCCTGAGTTATGACTTGAGTGATTTCGAGCGCGTGATTTCGGTCAATCTGGTCGGAACCTTCGTTGCGCTCCAACGGGCGGCCCGGGCGATGATCGAAAACGAGATCAAGGGCGCAATCGTGAATATGTCTTCCATCAATGCACAGGTCGCGATTCCGGCAATTCCGGCTTATTGCGCATCGAAGGGCGGCGTCATGCAGGTGACGAGGTCAGCGGCCCTGGCCCTGGCGCCGTTCGGAATTCGGGTCAATGCCGTCGGACCCGGATCGATCGACACCGAGATGATGGCGGGCGTAAACGCAAGTCCCGCGGCGCTGGAGACCGCCTTGTCAAGAACGCCACTCAAACGAATTGGCGCGACGGGGGAAGTTGGCAATGTCGTGGCGTTCCTGGTCTCGGACAGGGCAAGTTACATCACGGGAGAGACAATCTACGTAGATGGAGGACGGCTCGCGCTGAACTATACGTGTTGAGGTGCCATAGAAATTGCGCGCAGGGGACTGTCGCGTTCAGGCGACAGGTGAATGCGCGCACCCCTTTGCAACGCGTGTCCGGAAAGTGTATGTTCCGGGCAATGGGGCCAGGAACTGGCCTTCGGTCGCGAAGCAGGCAGGTTGCTGCGAGGCTTGGCCGAGAAGCCGTCGCATTCATGCGATGGAGTGTTCACGTCTCCGGTTTGGCGTTCGCGCGTTCCGGTCTTGAACGAGGCGCGGAACCGACTGGCCCTGTAGTACAGATCCTCCCGGGCGTGTAACGCCAGCCCGTCAGGGGCCTGATGATCGGCTATTGATTTGCCAAATTGGTACGTTTGGAGACGCCGCCATTCTTGCGGAATTGTAACCATGTACCCGCCCGTTCCGGATTCCGGGCTCGTATTTGCCCTTCCGTTGCCGTGAATGTGCAATTTCAGTTTGCCTTCAGATTGCTGTTTCCGCATTGGAAAGTTCAGGGTCGAAACTGGTTATCGGTTGCGCAAACCGGTGCGGTAGCCAAATCTCAAACACAGGCAGCAACCGGGTCCTCGGTACACCTTTCTGTCTCAACCTGAACCGTCACGTGCTTGATTCCGAATCGCTCGGCGACGCGGTTCCTGATCGAGGATATGATGAAGTCCGAATTCCCGGCCTCGGAAATCCGTGCGTGCAAGGTCAGCAGGGACCGGTCCTCGGACAACATCCACAGGTGGACATGGTGAATGTCCTGAACATGTGGCACTGCCTCGACCAGATCGGATTCCACATCGCCGATTTCGAGATGACGCGGTGTGCCTTCAAGCAGCACATGGGCGGAGTCCCTGATCAATCCGGCGGCGGACTTCAGGATCACCAGGCCGACAACCATCGAGAGGATCAGATCAACAGGTGTCCAGCCCGTTGTCATGATGATGATGGCCGCAGCAATGGCAGCAACGGATCCAAGCAGATCACCGAGTACATGCAGGAGGGCGCCGCGAACATTCAGGTTGTTCCGATCGGCGCCGTGCAGGAATCCGAAAGCCACGACATTGACTCCCAACCCGATCGCGGCGACCGCCAGCATCGGACCTGCCAGGACCGGGGCCGGATCGAAAAACCTGAACGCGGCTTCAACGAAAATCCAGCAGACGATGAATACCAGGCTGATCCCGTTGGCAAACGCGGCGAGCACCGGAAGTCTGTGGTAGCCATAGGAGTGGGCAGGATTTGCGGGGCGATGACACAGTCGGATGGCGAGCCATGCGAGCGACAGCGCGATGGCATCGATCAGCATGTGGGCGGCGTCCGCCAGCAGAGCCAGGGAACCCGACAGCAATCCTCCGATCACTTCCACGATCAGGAATCCGCCGATCAGCATCAGGGCCCACAATATGCGTCGGGAATTATCACCGTCGGGCGCGTGGGCACTCCCGAAACCGTGATCGCAGGAACCGTGAGTGCGGCTTGCCATGAGTTTGGTCATTGGTGAAATTTGGCCTACCTACGGCCTATCCTGGCCTCCGGACCCGTGAAGCGTTTGAAATGAGCGTTGTCAAGCAACGGCATTGGCCTTTTCGGGATTGTCAGTGGTCCAGGTAACATTGAGCCGAAGCGCGGGCCAGTCTACGGCGAACAATGAGTTTTTTGGGGTAGAGATTTGTCTCGACACTGACTATATGAACTTGGAGGCAGATAATCAAAAACATCGAACAGCCTTAGGATTCAGGCAGGAAAAAAAACTAGATGGAGACCGAAACGCTTGCGGCCGCAGGGGAAATCGATTTCTCCATGCTGGCGCTGTTTCTGCGCGCGACGATCACCGTCAAGGTTGTCATCGTTATCCTTGTGCTTGCGTCCTTCTGGTCTTGGTCGATCATAATCCAGAAACTGCTGAATTTCCGGACGGCCCGCCGCGACGCGGAATCGTTTCAGCAGGAATTCTGGTCCGGAACCCCGCTTGATGAACTGTTTGAGAGAATTCGCAAGGACCCGACCGGCGTCGCCGAGAGGGTATTCGTTGCCGGCATGATCGAATGGCGAAGATCGCGCAGGCACGGAGGCGGATTCATGCCGGGAGCACAGGCCCGAATAGAACGGGCGATGGATGTCTCGATCGCACAGGCGGCCGAGTCATTGACGAGCGGGTTGACGTTTCTTGCAACGGTCGGGTCAATTGCTCCCTTCGTGGGACTGTTCGGCACGGTCTGGGGAATCAAGAACGCGTTCGAGGAAATCGCCATCCAGCAAAGCACCAATCTGGCCGTCGTTGCGCCGGGAATCGCCGAAGCGCTGGTCGCAACCGCGCTTGGACTGCTGGCTGCGATCCCGGCGGTCATTTTCTACAACAAGCTGTCGGCCGACGCGAACCGTCTGCTGAGCGGCTTCGACAGCTTCGCCTCGGAGTTCGCCGCAATCCTATCACGTCATCTGGAATCCGGGAACTGAGACAGGACAAAGGCAAACAGCCCGCGACGGGCCGTCTTGCGGAAGAATATGGAACAGGGACGCAGCAGGGTATTCAACCAGGGCGGCAAGATGCGCTTCCGCCCCATGGCGGAGATCAACGTCACCCCGTTTGTGGATGTAATGCTGGTCTTGCTGGTCATCTTCATGGTCGCCGCGCCGTTGCTGAGTGTCGGCGTCGTCGTTGATCTGCCGGATACGGCGGCAAATCCCCTTGCGGCTCCGGATGACAGCGAGGAACCGTTGAGCGTTACGATCGACCGGGACGGTCGCATCTACATCCTTGACAATGAAGTCGAACGAACGGATCTCGTCGGCGCGCTGCATGAAATCGCCGGCGAGCGTGCCGGACGGACCATCTTTGTCAGGGCTGACGGCTCGATTGCATACGTCCGTGTCATGGAAATCCTCGGAGCGCTGGACGCGAGCGGATTTGACAATGTCAGCCTGGTTACGGATGGCGGAGGTCCGACACTCGACGAACAAGAGAACGGCAGTTGACGGATCCGGAACATGCAGACCGGAACCAAAATATCGGGCGCTGTCCATGGCGCGGTTGTTCTGGCCGCGATTTTTGGCGGACCCTTCTTCAGAGGTGACCGCACGGAAGCCATACAAGTGACAGAGGTGTCGGTGATCACCCATTCGGAGTTTTTGGCGCTTTCAACTCCTGCGCTGCAATCGTTGGAAACTCGCGAACCTGTTGATGAACCTGTATTGTCTGCAATCGAGCCGCAGGAAACCGAACCAGATATCATCTCGATGCCACCGGAACAGGCAGCGCCGGAAGAACTGCCGGCAATCCCCGCGAGCGAACCCGAAGTGCCTCCGGTTGCAACTGCGGAAATACAGGTCGAGGAGAACCCGGAGCCCGGCAAGACGATCGAAACCGTGGCTGAAACTGAAACGGGTCCGGCTGAGCCCGTATTGATTCCGGAACCGGAGGTCCAGCTTCTCGAACCCGAGACCGTCGCTGTCTCACAACCTGATCCACTTGACCCTCCGGCGCAGCCTTCAGTGGTTCTGCCACGGCCAAAGCCGGCACGGGAACAGGTGCTGGATCCCGGCGAAGAAGAGACGGTGGTTGCCGCGTTGCTGGAGGAAATGGAACAGGGTCAGGTCCGAACGCCGCAGGTTGTCCCGGACACGGCGGCTCAACCGCCAGCGTCCACTCCCAAGCGATTGACCAGGGAAGAATCCGAAGGCCTGAAATTCGCCATCAGGGAATGCTGGAGCGTACCGATCGGTATCCGTAACGATTCGGAGTTGAAGGTCACTCTTGGTGTCGAACTGGATCGCGACGGCAGCGTCATGGGATCTCCCCGCCTCATCGAACCGAGTTCGATCGAAACGAGTGAAATCAGGCAGGCTTTCAATGCCGCCAGGCGCGCCGTCATGCGCTGCCAGCCCTATGATTTGCCGGTTGACAAGTACGAACACTGGCGGAGCATGGAAGTCGTGTTTAACCCGGAAAAAATGGTGCTTCGATGAAATCTGGACGATTATTCGTACTCGCGGCAAGTCTGCACTTGCTGATCTCGGCAAGCTGGACGAGCGACCTGTTTGCTCAGGAAAGCACGCTCAGAATCGAGATCACCGAAGGGGTAATCACACCCTTGCCAATTGCAATTCCGGAATTCGCGGCTGGACAGGCAAACAGCCGGCAAGTCGCGAAGGACATCACTGCTGTTGTGGCAGCAGACCTGACGGGCTCCGGAATATTTCGCGAGATTTCTGCAAGCGCCCATCTGGCAACAATCCGGAATTTTGACGACCCGGTTCAGTTCAGTGACTGGAGAGTGATCAACGCCGAGGCGCTCGTGATTGGCGCCGTCCGGCTTCTCGACGGTGGGCGCCTCGAGGTTTCCTTTCGCCTATATGACGTGTTCGTGGGGGCGGAACTTGGCGCCGGGCAACGCCTGGGCGGTCGACAGTCGCAGTGGCGGCGCATTGCGCACCGGATTTCCGACGTCATCTATTCCCGACTTACGGGCGAGACGGGATACTTCGACAGCCGTGTTGCGTATGTCGCGGAGAGCGGACCGAAGGACGCCCGTATCAAGCGCCTTGCCGTGATGGATTACGACGGTGCCAATCACGAGTTCCTGACCGAAGGCGAAGATATCGTGCTCGCGCCGCGATTTTCACCTTCAGGCAATGAATTGATCTTCACGAGTTATCGCAGGGGCGAGCCCGAAGTTTTCGTCATGAACCTTTCGAGCGGTGAGTCGCGGTTGCTCATCCCGAACGGTCTCGGCATGAGCTTCGCCCCCCGGTTTTCACCGGATGGAGGGTCGGTGGTCCTGTCATTGACGTCGGCCGGGAATACCGACATCCATGTCATCAACCTGGCCACCGGGGCGAGGCGGCAATTGACGACATCCCTGGCGATCGATACCGCTCCAAGCTTTTCGCCGGATGGGCAGAACATCGTCTTCGAATCTGACCGGGGCGGGCGAAAGCAGCTCTACGTTATGCCTGCAACCGGAGGCAGACCTGCCCGAATCAGTCGCGGTCAAGGGCAATACGGAACCCCCGTCTGGTCGCCGCGGGGCGACCAGATCGCGTTTACCAAGATTGATCGGAACCGGTTCCACATAGGCGTCATGCGTACGGATGGCACCAGGGAGGAACTGTTGACTGAATCGTTCCTGGATGAGGGTCCGACATGGTCCCCAAACGGCCGTGTCCTGATGTTTTTCAGGGAATCTCGGGGACGGGATGGCGCTCCGTCCCTGTTCTCGGTGGACCTGACTGGGCGAAATCTGCGTAGCGTCGATATTCCGGGGTTCGGCTCGGACCCGGCCTGGTCTCGTCTCAGGAAACCTTGATCGAATGGTGACCCCGGCGGAATGTGCCGGATTCACATTCGGTCACAGGTCTGCTATTGGTGCGAAGGAACGAATGGTGCTGCGCGGTGCGATCCATGGCGCCCTTCTGGCGATTGGCAACGCCGGCGCCGCGTTGACATTGAGAGGCGAATAACATGATCAGGATCCTTACATTTGTCTTGATCGCAGCGGCTTTGGCAGGTTGCGAAAACCAAGGCGGAACCGGGCCGGGTGGAGGCGCCGGCGGCATTTCGATAGGGACTCTGGACAGCTCGGATCCCGGCACGATCGCTTATTTCCAGACATTGACCGGAGATCGGGTCTACTTCGAGGTCGACCAGAGCACTCTGACGGACGAAGCCGTGGCGACCCTCGATTCACAGGCCGAATGGCTGATGACATACCAGCAATTCACGGCCACGGTCGAAGGCCATGCCGACGAGCGCGGAACCCGGGAATACAATCTCGCCCTGGGGGTCCGGCGTGCCGTTGCGGTCAGGGACTACCTGATCAACCAGGGTGTGACCGCCGACCGAATCCGGACCGTAACATATGGCAAGGAACGGCCGGCAGAGACCTGTTCGAACGAATTCTGCTGGTCCGTGAACCGGCGAGCGGTCACGGTTCTTGAAGGTGCAGCCACGAGTTAGGCGCCGCCATGACAGCTACCCGATTCCGGCTTTCAGGTATTCGCGCCGGAGCCGTCGCTTTCGTCATTGCCCTTGTTTTTGGCTGGACCGGTCCGGCGCCAGCCCAGGACGAATCGACGGAAGCGACACTCGCAGACATCAGGCAGGAACTCGAATTTCTCCTGGGAGAGGTCAGGTACCTGAAATCGCAATTGGTAACGACGGGGCCGCCTCAGAGCAGTTCGGCCAGGCGCGGAGGTTCCGTGGCGCTACGTGTCGATGCGATCGAATCGGAGTTGCGTCAGTTGACCGGGGCGGTCGAGGAGCTGCAGTTCCGGGTGGAGACGATTGTCGAAGACGGCACCCGGCGAATCGGCGATCTCGAATTCAGGCTCGTCGAACTGGAAGGAGGGGACCTGTCTTCTGTTGGAAAGGTACCGGTCCTCGGGACTGCCGAACCGGATTCCGCGAAGGCCAAAGAGACCGAAGCGGCAGCGGCTGAAAGTTCCGGTGAATCGACTGGTAACGGCACTGAGGACGAGGCCGCCGCGCCGCGGAAGCCGGTCTATCCGGGCGAAACCCCCTTTGAAGTGGCAATGGCCGCCTTCGAGGCGGGGAATTACGCGGATGCGCTCGGATATCTGGATACTGCCCTGGATCCCGACTCCGACGCCGAGACCTTTGCGGAGGTACGCTTCTGGCAAGGTGAATCCCACTTTGCCCTGCAGGACTGGCAATCGGCGGCATCATCGTATCTCGACAGTTTCAGCAGTTCCCCCAAGGGACCGCATGCGTCCGGCTCCATCCTGGGGCTGGGAGTTAGCCTCGGGGAACTTGGCCATGCTGACGAAGCGTGCCTGATGTTGTCGGAAGCCGCTGTCCGCGCTCCGAACGATCCCGAGGTCGCGGGAATGGCCCGGCGGGAACGAGTCCGATTTGGTTGCAACTGAACAGGTGAATGACGATTCCGTTCGCGCGGCGTTTTCGCGCGCTCTCGACAAGGCAGGAATTCAGGATGCGAAACTTGGTGTCGCGGTTTCCGGCGGCGGTGATTCCGTTGCGCTTCTGCTCCTCTCCCACGCGTGGTCGAAAGGCAGGGATTGCGAACTCCAGTGCGCGACGGTCAACCACCACCTCCGGGATGCGGCCGACGCGGAGGCACTGTTCGTTGCCTCTCTCTGCCGTGAACTGGGAATCGAGCACGAGACGCTGAGTTGGGATTCCGCCCCTGCGTCGGGGAATCTCCAGGGTGCCGCCCGGGATGCCCGACGCCTGTTGATCGGCTCGTGGGCGCGGCTGCAAGGACTTGGTGCGGTCCTGCTTGGCCATACCAGAGACGATCAGGCCGAGACGTTCCTGATGAGGCTTGGAAGGGGATCAGGAGTCGATGGCCTCGCGTCGATGTATCCGGTCGAACATGATCAGGGAGTTGACTGGGTCCGGCCCCTCCTGGAGGTGCCGCGGGAAAGTCTGCGGAAATTTCTGACCTCGGCCGGCGTCGGGTGGTGCGAGGACCCCGGCAACGAAGACGACCGCTTTCTTCGATCCCGAGTCCGGAAGGCCAGGCGGCAACTGGAAGAATTGGGTCTCGACCAGGAAACGCTGATTGCGACCGCTGGCCGAATGAAGCAAGCCAGGTTCGGGCTGGAAGTCGCGACGCGGGAGTTGGCGAACACGGTGGCCGAGCCAACGCTCATGGGATCGGTCCGGATCGATCTCGAGCAATGTGGCAACGCCCCCGCCGAAATCCGGCTCCGTTTGTTGGCGCATGCACTCAAATGGGTCTCGGGTTCGAACTACCGGCCACGCTTGGCCGCTCTGTTGCGGTTCGAGGAGGCGCTGTACTCCGGCCTCGGCACGACCCTGTCGGGCTGTATTGCCGTCCACGACAACAAGGGCATGGCGGAAGTTTGCAGGGAAGTGTCTGCAATGAAAGTTCAGCCCGCCACAAGTGGAGTGTTTGATGGTCGTTGGCGGGTCAAGGTACCCGAAGAATTGCGCGAATCGGAAGTTCGGCCGCTCGGGGAATCGGGCCTCCGTTGCTGCCCGGACTGGAAATGCCAGGATTCCAGCAGGATGGCCATCATGGCGACCCCGTCATTCTGGTTGGCGAACGAATTGATCTCCGCGCCACTTGCAGGTATGAGGCGCGGGTGCGACTGTTTTCTGGAAAACGGCGTCAATTCCTTCTTCGGGTCGATCGTAACGCATTGAATTCTTTCGCCCGGAGACTATCTGTAGATGTATACAGTCCGGCACAACCGGTGACGACCGGCGCCGGCGAACGAGAATGCGGGGAGGCTAGTCGTGGGTAACGCCAGAAACCTGGCCATCTGGGTCGTGCTGTTCCTTTTGGTCGTCGTTCTTTTCCGTCTTTTCGACGGCAACCAGATTGCCAGTTCGGGAACGACCATCAGCTTTTCCGACATGATCGCCCGAATCGAGAACAGCAATGTCGAAAGTGTCGTGATCGACGGAGAGACGGTCCACCTCCGGAGTGGAAACGGTGCCGAATTCAGGGCGATCGTTCCTCCCGGCGTTGATGTCACACCCGTTCTGCTGGAATCGGGTGTGGAGATCATCGCCAAGCCGCAGGAGCAGTCTTTCATCGCCTCTGCCCTGTCGGTCTGGTTGCCTTTCCTGGTGTTGATCGGGGTCTGGATTTTCATAATGAACCGGATGCAGGGCGGCCGGGGCGGCGCAATGGGTTTCGGCAAGTCGAAGGCGAAACTGCTGACCGAACGGCAGGGCCGGGTCACGTTCGACGATGTCGCCGGAATCGACGAAGCCAAGGAAGAACTTGAGGAAATCGTGGAGTTCCTGCGAAATCCGACCATGTTTTCGCGTCTTGGCGGCAAGATACCGAAGGGCGCGGTTCTTGTCGGGCCTCCGGGAACCGGCAAGACCCTGCTCGCCCGGGCAATTGCAGGCGAGGCGGATGTTCCGTTCTTCAGCATTTCCGGATCGGATTTCGTCGAAATGTTCGTGGGCGTTGGCGCCAGCCGCGTTCGCGACATGTTTGATCAGGCGAAGAAAAACGCCCCCTGCATCGTGTTCGTCGATGAGATCGATGCCGTCGGCAGGCATCGGGGCGTCGGTTACGGGGGTGGCAACGACGAGAGGGAGCAAACCCTGAACCAGTTGCTGGTCGAGATGGACGGATTCGAAGCAAATGAGGGCGTCATCCTGCTCGCGGCAACCAATCGTCCGGACGTTCTTGACCCGGCGCTTCTCCGTCCGGGCCGCTTTGACAGGCAAGTTCAGGTCCCCAACCCGGATATCAAGGGTCGCGAAAAGATCCTGGAAGTCCATTCTCGAAAGACCCCGCTTGCTCCCGACGTCGACCTCAGGATCATCGCTCGCGGAACCCCGGGGTTTTCCGGAGCGGACCTGGCGAACCTGGTGAACGAAGCCGCACTGGCGGCCGCACGCGCCGGCAAGCGGGCGATCACCATGGAGGATTTCGAAAACGCCAAGGACAAGGTCATGATGGGAGCCGAAAGACGGTCCCTTGTCATGACCGACGAGGAAAAGAAGCTGACCGCGTATCACGAGGCGGGACATGCGATTGTCGGGCTGAATTCGCCCCAGCACGATCCAATACACAAGGCGACGATTATCCCGCGAGGCCGTGCCCTTGGTCTTGTCCTGGCCCTGCCCGAGCGTGACCAGCTTTCGATAACCAAGCGCAAACTGAAATCGAAAATTGCGATGGCGATGGGGGGAAAGGCTGCGGAGGTTCTAATTTTCGGCGAGGAAAACGTCACTTCGGGCGCCGCTTCCGACATCCAGCAGGTTACACGGATGGCCCGCGCGATGGTCACGCAAATGGGCATGTCGGAAGTGCTTGGAAATATCGATTATGCCAATCGCGAGGAAACCTTCCTCGGGCCTTACCAGGGCATGTCGAACAATGGTCCGAATACGCTTGAGAACATCGACATTGAAGTGAGGGCTCTCGTTGACGAGGGCTTCGAAACCGCGATGGAAATCCTGACCGAAAAACGGCGGGACCTGGAACGATTGGCCGAGGGTCTCCTCGAATATGAAACCCTGACGGGCGACGAGATCACCACGGTCATCAATGGACAACCGCTTAACCGGGACGACGATGAGCCCGATGAAGACAAGGAGTTGCACAAGAGCATCGTTGCGATTCCGAAAACGAAAAAACCTCAGGCTTCCAGGGGACGGTCCGGATTCAAGCCGAATCCGTCAACGTGAGGCGGTTTGATCGGCGCTGCGGTATTCCAAGCAGGAATGTTCTTCCAGTGGTCGGGGAACTTTGCGGCGGCGCGGTCGCGTGACCGCCCCTGCGCGGTTTCGGGCGATTCGATGCGTCGCGATTGGCGTGGCCGGAGTCGTTATCAGCAGTTAAATCCCGGAAAACTCATGACAGGTGATGACGGTGTCTCCCCCGTGACATAGTGAACCGGTTTTTTTGAACAAGGGAATTCAGGAAACCATGGCATCCTTCAGAACAGATATCGAGATTGCGCGGGCCGCTGACAAGCGACCGATCCAGGAAGTCGGAGCGATGCTCGGGATCCCTCCGGAGAGTCTTGTTCCGTTCGGTCACGACAAGGCGAAGATTTCGTCGGGTTTCATCAAGTCGCTGGCGGGACGGGAAGACGGGCGCCTGATCCTGGTGACTGCGATCAATCCGACGCCGGCAGGGGAAGGCAAGACGACGACGACGGTCGGCCTCGGCGACGGCCTCTGCAGGATCGGAAAGAAGGCGGCGATCTGCATCCGTGAGGCGTCCCTCGGACCGTGTTTCGGAATGAAAGGCGGGGCTGCCGGCGGGGGACTCGCACAAGTCGTTCCAATGGAAGACATGAACCTGCACTTCACGGGCGATTTCCACGCGATCACCTCGGCGCACAATCTTCTGAGCGCCATGATCGACAACCACATCTACTGGGGGAATTCCCTTGAGATCGACCAAAGGCGCGTGACCTGGCGCAGGGTCCTGGACATGAACGACAGGGCGCTGCGCGATATCGTGGCATCGCTCGGTGGCGTGGCAAATGGCTTCCCGCGCCAGACCGGGTTCGACATCACGGTTGCATCCGAAGTCATGGCGATCCTGTGCCTGGCATCGGACCTTGATGACCTGCAGGAGCGGCTTGGCAGGATCATCGTCGGTTACCGCCGTGATCGTTCGCCGGTGTACTGCCGCGACATCAAGGCCGACGGGGCAATGACCGTTCTCCTGCAACAGGCGTTGCAGCCAAACCTTGTCCAGACGCTCGAGAACAACCCTGCTTTCGTGCATGGCGGGCCTTTCGCCAACATCGCCCATGGCTGCAATTCGGTAACCGCAACGACGACGGCGCTGAAACTTGCCGACTATGTCGTGACCGAAGCGGGCTTCGGCGCGGATCTCGGCGCCGAGAAATTCATGAACATCAAATGCAGAATGGCTGGCCTCGCCCCGTCGGTTGTCGTGATCGTTGCCACCGTTCGCGCGATGAAAATGAATGGAGGTGTCGCGAGGGCGGATCTCGCCGCGGAAAACGTCCGGGCCGTTCGCGACGGTTGCGCGAACCTTGGTCGCCATATCGAGAACGTCACGTCTTTCGGTGTTCCGGTTGTCGTCGCGATCAACAATTTCGTTTCGGACACGGACGCCGAAGTTGGCGGCGTGCGCGAATTCTGCGAGGCGCTCGGCACCGAGGCCATTCTCTGCAGACATTGGGAGATGGGGTCCGACGGAACGGTCGATCTGGCCACCCGCGTCGCTGAAATCGCCGATTCGGGAACCGCCCGGTTCGCGCCGATCTATCCCGACGACATGCCGCTCATGGAAAAGATTGAAACGATAGCCCGCAAAATCTACCGGGCGGATGAAATCATCGCCGACAAGAAGATCAGGGATCAGCTTGGGATGTGGGAAGAACAGGGACATGGGAACCTGCCGGTCTGCATGGCAAAGACCCAGTACAGTTTCTCGACCGACCCGAACTTGCGTGGGGCTCCGACCGGCCATTCGATCCCGATCCGGGAGGTTCGCCTGTCGGCGGGTGCCGGGTTTGTCGTCGCTATCTGCGGCGAGATCATGACCATGCCAGGGCTGCCGAGGGTCCCGGCCGCGGAGTCGATCTGCCTGAATGAAGACGGCGAAATCGATGGGTTGTTCTGAAGTTGCCGCCAGAACGAAACGTACCGATCGGGGAAAGGCCCGCGTCTTGACGGCAAGGGTGATCGACGGAAAGCTGATTGCCGAAAGGGTCAGGGCCAGGGTTGCGCGCCACGCAACCGTGCTGACGAAGTCAGGATGTCCTCCGAAACTGGCGGTTGTCCTGGTCGGGGATGACCCGGCCAGCAAGGTCTACGTGCGAAACAAGCACAGGGCTGCGGCCGAGGCCGGAGTCATATCGTCCGTACGGCAACTTCCGGAATCGACGACCGAGGCCGAACTCATTGGATGTCTGCACGAACTGAATGATGATTCCGGGGTCCACGGGATCCTTTGCCAGTTGCCGCTCCCTGGTGAATTGCGTGAAGACCTGGTCATCAACTCGATCCGGCCGGACAAGGATGTCGACGGATTCAACATCGCGAACGTCGGCCTGTTGGCGACCGGGCAAGCGTCCATGATTCCCTGCACGCCGTCTGGTTGCCTCATGCTCCTGCGCGATCAGCACCAGTCGCTTGCCGGAATGCGGGCCGTGGTGGTTGGGCGTTCGAATATCGTTGGCAAGCCGCTGGCCAGCCTTCTGCTGCAGAATCATTGTACGGTGACCATTGCCCACAGCCGAACCCGGAACATCGAGGCCCTCTGCAGAGAGGCCGACATTCTGATCGCGGCGGTGGGGAGGCCGGAAATGGTTACGGGTTCCTGGATCAGGGATGGGGCGACCGTCATCGATGTCGGGATCAACCGCGTTCCTGCGCCCGAGCAGGGAGAGGGCAAGTTCAAGCTGGTTGGCGATGTGCATTTCGCCAGCGCCGTTGAACGGGCCGGTGCGGTGACCCCGGTCCCCGGCGGAGTAGGGCCGATGACAATAGCCTGTCTCTTGGCCAACACGATCACCGCATGTTGCCGAATCAACGGGATCCCCGAACCGGACGATTTGCTGACCTGATCGGCCGGGAGCCGGGCGGGCTCAGTTTTCGCGACGGGCCGGGACCGCCATTGCCCTGGCGCCGGTCAGCACCGCGACGGCCGAGGGGGCCATCAGGTCCGATAACGGGGGTTCGTGGCAGTGGAGGCCTCCGGTATAGCGTCCGAACGCGGGCAGGATGATTCGCTTGCGGTCGACGAGAAAACACGCCCTTGTCACCCTCCTGCCGTACCCTGAGACCCGGCATTTCGGATGGTAGTGCGCCGAGACCTCGCAGCTTTCGGCGGGATTCGCGATATGACGAAACGTCAGGGGTCCCACGGTAAGCTGGTCTGAAAGGATACTGGGTTTGCCTGGAGGTTCACCGCCGCCGAGCACTGGCATCAGGTCGCCACGGTCCAGGCCAGGATCGTGATTGCCCGATATCCAGATCCACTGGCGCCCCCGCGCCAAGACTGAAAGAGTGTCGTGGTCTTCCGCCGAGAGTTCGCGGACAGCCTCGAGATCGTCAAAGCTGTCGCCGAGGCAAACGACGGTCACCGGATCGGCATTCCGGACGAGACCGGTGAGCCGGGTCAGCGTCTCGCGCGTTTCATATGGAGGCAGGAGTGCGCCTGACATACGGGCGAGCCTCCCGGATTTCCCCAAATGCAGGTCGGCGACGCAGAGAAGCCGGCGGTCCGGCCACCAGAGCGCACGGTCTGGCAGGGCGCATAGCGATACACCGCAGAATTCGAAACGGAATGCGTGTTTCGATTCGAAACCGGTCTCGTTTCCGGTTGAATGCCGGGTGGTCGTCATTGACCGATCGTGGATTGATCGAGTCCCGCCTTTTTCATCAGTTCGCCGGCGGTCTCGGACAACATCTCCTCCTCTCCGCTCGCGGAAATCGGGACCCGTCCGACCTCGAGCAGGAGTGGAGCGGCAAGCGGTGTGACATGGGGAACGAGGATATGGTCGATTTGGCCCCTGACCCGGCTGAACATGTCCTCGATGCGCGAAAAGTCAACGATGCCACGCATGGCTTCCGTCCGTGTCAGGCGGAGCAGGAGATGATCGGGATCGTATTTCCTCAGCGTATCGTAAAGAATGTCGGAGGAGACGACCGTCTGTCGACCGGTCTTGCGGGTGCTTCCCGGGATGTTCCGTTCGATCAATCCCGAGATGGTTGCGACCGTCTTGAATGTCCGCTTCATGACTGCGTTTCCGGAAAGCCAGTCCTCGAAACCGGCGCGGATACTTTCGGGTGACATCAGCATATGTGCATCGGTGACCTTGCCCAGACTCCACAACAGAACCGCGTAGTCGGTCGTGACGAACCCGACGGGACGAAGGTCATGACTTTCCATTCGGCGGGTCAGCAGGAGTCCGAGAGTCTGGTGCGCGTTTTTCCCGGCGAAACCATAGATGCACGTACATTCAAGATTTCCATGGGGAAAGCTTTCGATCAGCAAACGGCCGGATACCGGGACCCTCGAAATCTCGCGCTGTCGACGGAGCCAGTTGATCGCGTGGTCGGGTACGCCGCGTGGCGATTCCGGCTGAAGGAGCGCGATGACACGGTTGCACAGAAGGGTCGACGTTGCGAACTTGGTCCCGCTGTACACCGCGATCCGCGGACGCCGGGCCTGGGACCTCGAGACTTCCACGGTCATTTCCCGCAACCGGTCGAAACGCACGATCTTGCCACCCATCAGGAAGGTGTCGCCTTCTGACAATGTCGCCGCGAAGGCTTCTTCAACCCGCCCGAGGGGCCGGCCTCCACGCCGGCCCAACCGGACGCCCATCATGTCTTCCTCGATGATCGTGCCGACATTCATGCGTACGGACCGGGCCCGCCGGGGGTCTCGGAGTTCCCACTTTCCGTCCGTCCGCTGTTTCAGCCGTTGCCACCTGGCATAGGCCTGGAACGCGTATCCCCCTGTTGCGCAGTAATCCAGGCAAGCATCGAATTCCTGCCTCGCCACGCTGCTGAACGACCCGGCTGACCTGATTTCCCGAAAAAGCTCGTCGGCATCGAATGGCCCTGCCGCGGCGCGAATGAAGATATGCTGGCAGAGGACATCCCCGGCACCTGCCCCCCGGGGCTCGCCGTCGAGGTCGTGTACGGCTGCCGCTTCAAGGGCCGCCTGGCATTCGAAGACCTCGAACCGGTTGGCGGGAACAAGAATTGCCCGCGAGGGTGCATTGTACGTGTGGTTCGATCTTCCAATTCTCTGAACCAGCCTCTGGACATTCTTGGGCGCTCCGATCTGGATCACGAGGTCGACATCGCCCCAGTCGATCCCGAGGTCCAGGGTTCCGGTGCACACGATCGCGCGTAGTCGACCTTCGACCATCGCCGCCTCCACCTTTTCCCGGGCCTCGCGCGACAGGGCGCCATGGTGCAGGGCGATCGGCAGGTTGTCGTGATTCGCTTGCCAGAGGGCATGGAAATAGATTTCGGACTGTGCCCGCGTGTTGATGAAGACCAGTGTTGTGCGGGAGCCGCGAATCTCGTCGATGACGGCAGGGATTGAATACAGGGCTCCGGCACCGGACCACGGCGGCGCTTCGTCGGTCATCAAGACAGAGATATCCGGTGGTGGGCCGCTATCGGCGTGAACGATCGTGCACGGTTCCGGTACCGCCGAAAGGAAATGACCGAGCGCGTCCGGATCCCTGACCGTCGCCGACAGGCCGACGCGCCTCATGGACGGAGCCAGCGACCTGAGCCTGGACAGGCACAGCGCGAGTTGGTCCCCCCGGCGGCTCTCGGCGAGCGCGTGGATTTCATCGACGATGACTCTCTGGAGAGATTCGAAGATGCGTTCCGAGTCCGGATGGGAAAGCATGAGCGCAAGGGACTCCGGAGTGGTCAGGAGCATGTGCGGCGGATCAGTCCGTTGGCTGACTCGCCGTGATTGCGGCGTATCGCCAGTTCGAACCTCGATGCGCACCGGCAGCCGGAGATCATCGACAGGTTGCTGCAGATTTCGGTGGATATCGGACGCGAGCGCCTTGAGCGGCGAAACGTACAGCGTGTGAAGTCCGTTGAAGTCGCCGGATTCGAGCGCAATGAGCGACGGGAGGAACCCGGCCAGCGTCTTTCCGCCCCCGGTCGGCGCGACCAGAAGAACGGACGACTCCTCTGCGAGTTCAATCAGTCTTCGTTGATGCGGGTGCAGATCCCACCCTCTCGAGTGGAACCATTTCGCAAGGCCGGTTGGCAAGGGACGGTGGGACCGATTGCGGCCATTCCGCCCCGGCGACGTGGGTGGATCACCAGTGGGCAGCGAATCCACGGCAGGTCGATCCGGGCGTCCGAAGGGTGTCTCGTCCGTTCCCTTTCGAGAAGCGGTCGCGGCCAACTTCACCCCGTTTCTCGTCACGGAAACCGGCCCAAACGTGCCCGGCCCGGCTGCCGGGGGGCATGGGTGTCGCCGCAACGCCGGGGAGTCCCGCCCGGGAGAGTCCGCCCGATGCCCGGCGTTCCGGACGCGCTGCGGGCATTAACGTTCGGACGAAGCGTCAGAAAACACGTGTTTCGAGTTGTGAAACGGATGCCGCCCCGGCACGGGAAACCCCAATGCAGGACAGGGCCGGCGCAGGCGGGATCATCGGTGCCGTATCCCGGCCGCGGGCAATCTGGATTGGTCCCCATTGCGGTGAGGACAGAATTGGCTGCAGGCCCGTGGGCACGACAGGCCCTCCAAGTGGGCACTCCGTGATTGAACGGATGCCTATACGAGGGCCGCTTCGGTCGCGGCTTCGATGTCGGAGCGGGTGACACCCGGGGCGTTTTCAACAATTGCCAGGCCATTTTCGACGACGTCAAACACGCCGAAATCGGTAATGAGGCGGTCAACGACGCCTTTTCCGGTCAGTGGCAGGGTGCAACGCTTGAGCACCTTCGACTCGCCTCTCTTGTTGGTGTGACTCATGATGACGACGACACGGCGCACACCCGCGACGAGATCCATGGCACCGCCCATGCCTTTCACCAGTTTCCCGGGAATCATCCAGTTCGCGAGATCGCCGTTTTCCGCGACCTCCATGGCCCCGAGAATTGCGAGCGCGATATGCCCGCCGCGAATCATCGCGAAGCTGTCGGCCGACGAAAAGTACGACGTTCGGTCAAGTTCTGTAATGGTCTGCTTGCCGGCATTGATCAGGTCGGCATCGACCTCGTCGGCCGTCGGGAACGGCCCCATTCCCAGCATGCCGTTTTCCGACTGGAGCGTAACGTCGATCCCCTCAGGGATAAAGTTGGAGACGAGTGTCGGGATGCCAATCCCGAGATTGACGTAGGTGCCGTCCTCAAGTTCCTGCGCCGCGCGCCGGGCCATCTGGTTTCTGTCCCAAGGCATTGTCTCATCCCTCCCGCGTAGTGATCTGTTCGATGCGCTTTTCGTGCTGGCAGAGAACGATCCGCTGAACGAAAATTCCCGGAGTATGGATCTGGTCCGGGTCCAGCTCTCCGACATCGACCAGTTCCTCGATTTCGGCAACGCAGGTGCGGCCGCAGGTCGCGACCATCGGATTGAAGTTCCGTGCGGTCTTTCGATAAAGAAGATTGCCCTGCCTGTCGCCTTTCCACGCCTTGACGATAGCGAGATCCGCCACGATCCCTTCTTCGAGGATGTAGGTTTCTCCGTTGAAGGTCTTGTGTTCCTTGCCTTCAGCGATCACCGTTCCCACGCCGGTCTTCGTGTAGAAACCCGGGATTCCGGCGCCTCCGGCCCTCATTCTCTCCGCAAGCGTTCCCTGGGGATTGAATTCGAGTTCAAGCTCGCCCGCGAGGAACTGCCGCATGAACTCGTTGTTTTCACCGACGTAGGATGAGATCATTTTCCTGACCTGGCGAGTCTGCAGCAAGACGCCGAGCCCGAAATCATCGACCCCCGCGTTGTTTGACGCGACTGTAAGGTCCCTGGTTCCGGCGTCTCGAATTGCGGCAATCAGGTTTTCGGGAATGCCGCACAGCCCGAAGCCGCCTGCCGCAATGAACATGTTGTCGAAGAGCAGCCCTTCGAGCGCCTCTTCGGCAGTCGGGTATACTTTATCCATACGTTCCTCTCGCCATCGGTCCGGAGATGGTCAGGATTCCGCGTTGCCTCACCAGGAGGAAATTCGAAGCCCTTGACGAGAGGCCTTTTGCCGATGGGTCCGATGAGTGTCAAGTTTGGGTCTTCGTCAGGCATTTTCGCATTCCCGACCGGAAGTGACGTGATGCGCGCGCTGGAAACCCGATTTGCCGATGAGCCAATATCCATTGTCAGTCCTGGGCCCGGACGCCGACCAGGATCGGTTGCCGGTCCCGGGACCTGAAATTTTCCGCTGCCCGAGTGCCTTTCCCGTGACAGGTATTGGCAGATTCGCCGATTGCGAGATAATGCGGTTTGAACGCCAATGGACAGCAACATGGATCCTGCGGCGACAGAGACACGGTCAGGTCCGGGTCCGGATCCGGACGTCCCGCGACGGAACTTGCGGTGAACAAAGAAAACGACAACGCGCTTCCACTTCGACTGGGAATTGATACGGGCGGAACGTACACGGATGCCGCACTGATCGATTCCGACAACAAGGTCGTCAACGTGGCAAAGGCATTGACCACGCATGGAGACCTGTCGGCCGGTATCGGAGCTGCCATCGACGCGGTGCTCGCCAAGGGCAACTGCGCAACCGCTGACATCGCGACCGTCGCGCTTTCAACCACCCTTGCGACCAATTCCATCGTGGAAAGGAAATGGGATCGGGTCGCGCTCGTTGCAGTCGGGTTCGAGCCCCGGGACCTGGCCCGGGAGCGACTGCAAGAGGCGCTGTCGGGTGATCCCGTCGTCATGATCAGGGGTGGGCACGATCACCATGGCACGGAGATCGAACATCCGGACCTTGATGGCCTCATCGGGCAAGTGAAGGGGCTTGGCCCCACGGTGTCGGCCCTGGCCGTGGTTTCCCGTTTTGCCACCCGCAATCCGGAGCACGAGGTCAGGATCAGGGATCGATTGCGCGGAGGGACGGGGAAGCCGGTGACGTGCTCCCACGAGCTGAGTTCGCGCCTGAACGGTCCGAGACGGGCGGTGACGGCGGTCCTGAACGCGCGGCTCGTGGGAATCATCGACAAGCTTGTCGATGCGGCCGAATCGCTGCTGCGACATCGGGGAATCAAGGCGCCGCTCATGATTGTCCGGGGTGACGGATCACTGATTTCGGCGGGACAGGCCAAGGCCAGGCCGGTCGAGACCATTCTCTCCGGACCGGCAGCATCGGTCGTTGCCGCCAGCTGGTTTACCGGCAGGCATGATGCAATTGTCGCCGATATCGGCGGGACGACGACCGATGTCGCTGCCTTGCACGACGGACGCCCGGGAATCGACCCGGACGGGGCCGTCGTTGGCGGGTTTCGAACAATGGTCGAGGCTGTCGCCGTAAGAACAACGGGTCTGGGTGGAGACTCGGAGACGATTCTCCGGGAAGACGGAACACGGCTCCGGCTCGCGCTCGGTCCGCGCCGCGCAATCCCCGTTTCCCTTCTCGCGAAAGACTTGCGTGAACTGGTTCACGGGCTGATCGACCGTCAGCTCGCAAAGGACCAGCCGGACGAGAATGCCGGCCGGTTCATTCTGCCGATTCCCGGTGCCCCGGGTGATCGCCGCGAGTTGAATCGAACGGAATTGACGGTGCTCGATCGTGTCGAGCGGCCTGTTTCCGGGCTGGCAACTGCCGTCCGCACGCGGAAGGACCTGGCGATTGTCGACAGGCTGATTTCACAGGGTTACCTGAAGCTTTCGTGCGCGACGCCATCGGATGCCTGGCATGTCACGGGCATCCAGAACACCTGGGACGCGGCCGCTGCCCGGAAGGCCCTCGAGCTTCTCGCGCGGAGAGTGGGGCCGGATGGACGTCCCTTTGCCGGGTCTGCGCATCACGCAGCCGAACAAATCCTTGCTCGATTGACTGACCAGTCGGCGACCTTCCTGATGGAGTGCGCCTTTGCGTGGGACGAACGGGATTTCGGGCTTCCGCCCGATCGACTCGCAGGCCATGCCCTGACCATCGCGGGGCTCGACCACCACCGCGGGCATGTTCGAATCGAAGCCGGCCTCGACAAACGACTTGTCGCGTTAGGCGGGCCTGCGGCGACCTGTTACCCGGGAGTCGGAAAACGTTTGTCCGTTTCGGTCGACGTGCCGGAATTCTCCCCCGCGGCAAACGCGATCGGTGCGATCGTCGGGCACGTGGCCGTACGGGCCCGTGGGCACGTGACCGCGCTCGGAAAGGGCCAATTCAGGCTGCACTCGGCAATTGGCATGGAAGAGGCTGCGACCGAGGAAAAGGCTCTTGAACTCCTCGAGTCCCGGTTGACCGAACAGGCCTGCGGAACCGCTGCAGAGTCGGGCATTTTTGAGCCGGTCATCAGGGTAGAGAAGGACCTTGTCCGATCCGGCGCGGGAAGCGTGGATGACTTGCTCCAGGCCGATCTTGTTGTTGAGGCAACAGGCAGGCCAGGCGTCAAGGGCGGAGTCAGCTAAAGAGGGGCACCTTTTTTTGCCCGGGCCGCCCAAGGCCCGGCGAGGGGCAATCGCGCGGGCCACCCTCTTCTGCTTAAGGCAATCAGCGGCTTGCAACCTGCCAGTCGAACCGGCGGGAAATCGCACGCATCCGGATCGCATCCGGCCCACGCCGAAAAGCTCTCGACAATGAATTCAGTGGGCAGCGCAGCGACTTGAAAACGCCAACTTGGGAAAGAAACCCTGTCCCGGTTCGTTGCCGATTCATTCAAAAATTCGCCAGCGGGGAATGGGGGGACAAACCCGCCGTTTCAGGCCAGAATATTCCAGGACCCAACGGGGTGATCCGGATGAGAACGCCGCCGATGCGCACCCCGTCCCGGTCCAGGACTTTCTGGATGCGCAGTTGCGTCCGCGCCCGCTGTTCGATCGGTGTGCGGCGGTAGCGGCTCAGACCCCGCAGGTCGCGGAAGCTCTTCGGCAGGATCAGGCTCGGGCTCCCGAGGTCGAACTGGCAGATGCGCGACAGCAAGACGCGGTCCGCGATATCGGTCTTGCGCCCATTGATCTGCTTGACGTGCCGGGCATTGACCACCATGACATCGAGACCGGCATCGGACAGAATGTCGTAGACCTTCTCCCAGTAGACACCCGTCGCTTCCATGACGGCGCCGCTCACCCGCAGGCCGAGCAGCCACTGCACCAGAAGGGCGAGGCCGCTCGCCAGTGCGCTGAACTCGCGGGTCTCGACACGGGGACCTTCTCCACCCGCGTGGGTGCGGACGGTTGCGGTCACCTGCATTTTGTGGACATCGAGACCCGCAGCGGAGGCATGCCGGACTTCCATGTCATCATGTTTCGGTGTATCGCTCATGATCCAACTCCTGTTGAATTGTGGTTGACAGGAGACGGGTGGCGGCAAGCACGCCTGAGGGGTTTACACTGGCTTGCACGCGGCCGGAGGCCGCCTGCAGCGTCTCGATTTTCTCCACGTTCTCGGCAGGCATCATGCCTGGCGGAAACACTCCGGGGCGCGGACCCCACGGCGAATGGACAGTTTAGGAACGGGCTCCAGGGCCACAAAAAATAGACGTCCTGTTCTGCCGCCACCCATTCCATGGGCCACGGGATACTCCGGTCCCGGCACCAGCGCCACCACACGACATCGTCCCGGAAACCGTCAGTCACATGCGAGTTTCATGCTCCGGGGTCAGTGAACGCAGAAAATCATGAAGGTTTTTAAGTAATTAGCTTGACTAATTGGAATAACAAAGCTCTCTAGGCGAGGAAAACTGAATCAAACACCAGGGAGGAAACGACTATGACGAAGGTGCCAAATAATGGGCGGGATCCGTTGGGTGGCACGGCGCTGACGAATATCATCGATACGTCGCGACGCCCACGCCGTGTGGTCTTCGTGGGAGTGGATGCTGGACGCTACGACTACCTTGAGCGCTTCAATGTTCCCAACATCAATCGAATAATCGAACGAGGTGTGAGTTTCCGAAATTCCGTATGCGGGAGCTTCATCTCCGAGACAGCGCCCGGCTTCTCTTCCCTTTCGACGGGGGTCTACCCGAAATCGCACGGTGTGTGCACCAGTCGACAATGGTTTGATCACAAATCCGGCGAAATTCAATATTTCTACGACGAAGAGACAGGCGAACTGCGGCTTGAAGCGCCGACGTTAGCGGATACTTGGAAATCGTCCGATCCGAAGATCAAGGTGTCTGCCGTTTCGACGAAGGATCGTCCGAGCATACTCTTGGCGGGGCGCGAGGCGGATGTCGTCGCGTATTGCTACAACGAACTGGTGACGATGCGGGCGTTGGGTGTGCCATACGTAGGTCCGGGCGTGAACGAAGAGTACTTCGCTTGGACGGAGCGGCCCGGTCGAACAACCCCGGCCTATCTCGAAGGTATCCGAATTCCAAGAAAAATGGACTGGATCGGAGACGGAATTCGGCATCTCGACGTGGACATTGCGGACACTCCCGAGATTGACGTCCACATCATGGATGCCGCCTTGGCGATGTTCGATGCCGAGCAACCCGACTTGTTCTTCATCACCTTGGTCAGCGTCAACATAGTGGCGCATCTGTACGGCACGAATTCGCCGGAAATTCGCGAATCCGTAGAGGAAACGGATCGGCAGATCGGCCGCCTCCTGGAGTATCTGGAATCCCGCGGTTGGCTGGATGACACGCTCATCGTCATCGCGAGCGATCACGGAATGACAGATCGTCCGAATTCGGTCGACGTGATGTCTCATTTGGCGAATTCGCCGGATGTAGAGGCAAATGTCGCCTATTACCTGTCGGGCTCTTCGGGGGGAATTTATCTGCACGACACTTCGACAAAGGCCGTCGAGAGCGCGGTTGCGGCTGTCCGGGAGATTCCCAACATTCGAGGCGCTTGGTACCGCGAAGATGCCTCGGCACCTTGGTTCATAAGACGCTTCGCGCACCGGCGCTGCCCGGACATCCTCATTCTCGCTGACTACAGTTATGGCTTGGTTGAGAAAGGCTGGACGAAGCCATCCGTCCCGGCCCATCATGGCCCGCCGTATCTCTCCGACATCAATGTCTGGTCCATATTTTCGGGGCCGGGCGTCAAGCCTCTTGGCGTGATCGGCGATCCCCTCGACCTTACCTCCCACGAGGTGCTCGACGAAGAATTCGAGGCGCAGCTTCCGAAGCAAGTAGACGTTCACCACACGATACGCGCCATCTGCGGATTTTAGTGAATGATGGTGCACACACGAGACATGCACGTCTGAAACAGTCGATCTTGCTCAAATGTTGCCTCCCGAGTCCGGCGTGATGATCGGCCATCCGATGACCTGAATTTGGGGGGGTGGTCGCACTCAGATGGCGGCGAACATCCGCTCCCCCATCACGCGCAATGACCGCTGAGGGTCAAAAGCAGACATACAGATACCGCCTGCCCGACGTGCGCTTTCGGGGATAAAGCGGACCTAAATGTCTGTCCGGAAAGAAGTTGATTCGCTGGAATCGTTTGTGATTCTGTTTTGGCCACGTATTCGCTAAGCAGGTGGTGGCCGATTTGGACGCGCGAGAACCGAGGTCTCTACGAGCGCAAGGGCGCTCGCTATCCGAGCGATTTGAGCGATGCCGATTGGGCGCTGAGTACGCCGCTGATCCTGCCGGCCAGGCGCGGCGGGCGCCGCCGCGAGGTGGGAAACGGGGTTCATTACGTTCTGGAGACCGGTTGCCAGTGGCGCGCCTGGCCGAAAAACCTGCCGCCAAAGTCCAAGGCGCACGATTATCTCACGCTGCGGGATTGGGACGGCACGCTGGAGCGTGTCCATCGCGCGCATTACCTCATGGTCCGGGATCTGGAAGGCCGCGAGGTCTCGCCCAGCGCCGGGGTGATCGACAGCCAGAGCGTGAAAGGCGCGGAAAAAAGTGGCGCATCGACCCGCCGGGCTATAACGCCGGCAAAAAGAAGGTCTAAGGCAAGAAGCGCCATCTCCTCGTCGACACCCTCGGCCTAATCCTCGCCGTCGCCGTTGGGTCCCGAAGGCCTCCAGTCAGGTTAACGCAACGTGTGAAGAACCCTCCCAAACCGGACGAAACAAATCAGGAAATCCTCGTCAGCCTATCCTCAAAACAACACCTGGGGCCGCTGGACGAGCCGGTACACGCGTGGCTCGCCGGAGGGTTCGCCGTTTGCTATTGGACGCAGCGCCGGATGTCCGGTCACGTGGATATCATGTGGTCGCACAGGATCGCGATACCGCCTGACATGCGTGTATTCGAGATCAGTGGGAGCGGTGGTGAAACCGGAACCTGTCCTGTTGTCATGGACGGTGGCTTCCGCGACGTGCTCGGATCTTTCCCCCCGGATTGGAAGAAACGGGCACAGGAGTTGCACAGGTTTGACAATATCGTGCTCGCCGTGATCGATGCCGTGGACCTGGCGGAATCGAAGGTTGCACGTTTCAGCGCACGGGACAGGGAAGATATCCAGGCGCTGGCACAACTCGGCCTCGTGAACGTGGAGGTCTTCTCGAGTCGTGCCGAAGAGGCCCTGTCCCGCTATGCCGGGGCCCTGACCTTCGTCCGTTCCAATCTTGCCGCCGCCACGGAGATCATCGAACATGCTGCACGCGAGCCGTTATGTGCCGAGCGCATGGCGCCGCCGCGGCCCTGGTGACCGGTCAGGTATGTGTGGCTGAGAGGAACAGTAAAAAACGATTACTTGTCGAGTGCCCGAACGGGCTTTAATGTCGCGACATGCCCGAGGCCATCGCATTCGATACCCACCGTTTTGTCAAACGCCTGACGGAGAGCGGCTTCACAGAGAAGCAGGCTGAGACGCTGGCCGAGGAACATGTCACACTACTCAATGCCAACCTCGCGACCAAGACCGACATCGCAGAGATCAAGGCAGGCATCGCAGAGATCATGGCAGAGACCAAGACCGACATCGCAGAGATCATGGCAGAGACCAAGACCGACATCGCAGAGGTCAAGGCAGACATCCAGGCAATGAAGGCCGACCTTCTGAAATGGCTGATCGGCGCACTGATCGCCCAGGGAGGCCTGATCGTCGCCCTGGTCAAACTGCTTTAAGGGACATCGCTTCCAGAGCTTCGCCGCTCCTGGTCTCTACATCGTGATCGACGACGATCCCCGTGTGTTGTTCGTGGCCCGCGCGCAAGGGCTGTTTGCGGTCAATGCGGGGTTGACTGGGCAAACGCACGTTTGACGAGGGCTTCCGGGTTCCCCGGAAGGATTCAGTGAAATAATGATTGTGTTGATATCTCTGCCTTCGGCCTCAGCCTTTTTCGGGGAGGGGACGTCCGCCTGGTCGGCGGTCGCCAGGTTTGGTTTCACGCGTGATTTCATGCGCAGGTGTATCTCTCCGTCCAGTACGATAATCCCTGCGGTTATGTTTTCTCTACCTCTCCCGGCTCTTTCTCCCGGCTTGTCTCTGCCACTGGCGGAGATTGCGATCAACCGCGCACGGCCCGGCCCGGACGCTCTCGTTATCTTGACGGGGCTTTGCGCTGCGCCGGCCGCGAGCGCGCCATCCGGGCAAAAGCCGGACGATCCGTCCGCGAGGACCCTGCCGGACCCATACAAGCCGCCGTCAACCTGTTGAGCCTGTTCCGGCGTGAAGGCGCCGCTTCCACCGCGTCTTTTCGTGCCGTATTTCCGGCAACGCCGTAAAGCTGGCAATACGGCAATGCCGTCCGGCGCGCCGAAACGGACCAGAGGCCGCCGTTGTCGCCCACGGCACCGCCCCTCCGCAAGCGGCTTCCGATACGCGTGGTCCGGGACCCTTCTCGAACGAGTTCTGCGGTGCCAGCGACTGCCGCCAGCTCCAGCCATGCGCTCAGTGCATGTCGCTGGGCTGCTGCAATCGGGGCAAGATCCGCATTCCGTCGATTCCCGAACACCGGAGCGAAATGCCCGGCAGAAAAGATTCTCTTGGAAAGGAAAAGACCGGAAGGTGGGTCAGTTTTGAACGCGAATCCTTGGTCAGTTTTGAACTGGACTTGACACCGGAGTCTCGGGATCGTCGGGACCGCGTGGACGAGTTCCGGGCGGCAGAGGCCATTCGAGCCGAGGAAGCGCAGATACATCCGGCATGCACTCGCCTCGCCTCCGACCTGTCCGCGAGAGGCGGTTTCGAGACGGCCCAGGATCGTGTTCCGGACCCGGGCGGCGTCATATGCCCCTGGTGCGTCGCCGAGACCCGGAAGCAGCGTGCGAACGCGCCGTTCGTAATGTTCGATGGACGTGTCCCTGAGGCCGCGATGCTGTCGAAGCCAGTGCAGGAATGCGTCCAGATGTTCACCGTGCTCGACGTGGGACTGCGGGACCTTCGGCGCCGGGATGACACTCCTGTCCACCAGGAACGCGGCAAAAAGCCGGAGTATGGATCCGGAGCTGTCGGAACCGGCAAACCTGCTGGGCCTGTCGAGGAACCCCGGGTGAACACAGGTACAGTCGTGGGCAAGAAAGCGATTCCGGATTCGCTCATCTGTCGCCGCCAGGGGAATGTCCGACAGGTAGAGCCAGACGATGAAGTGGCGGCACAGGGCCCCGCTCCGAATGATCAACGAACGCGCGTATCCCCGCTCTTCCAGGAACTCCCGGAACTGCATCGCG
>JAPOVX010000035.1 GCA_026707935.1 Paracoccaceae bacterium | reverse complement strand
CCGGCAGCAACCCGGTACTCGCCTTTCGGCGTGGTCCAGTTCAGGTTCTCGCAGGTGGTCCTCGACAATTCGTTACGGCTGTCGTTCGGCAGCAACGCAACCATTTTCTGGATGTCGGCGAACTGGCGCAATGTGAAACGCCGGCCAAGAAAGGTGGTGGACTTGAGGGCAGTGATCCGCGGGGCCATGGCTGAAGGTTAGCGACGGACCTTTCGATCCAAGCACAACATGCTATGGCCGGGAGACTTGTTAACCCCCGGGAACCAAAAAACCGCAGTTCAGAAAAGAACCGTGAATCAGGAGCCTGCAAACCCGCGAAAATCAGAACCAACGTGCCGAGCGCCCAATGAAATGCCGTTAAGCTGCAAGCTCGCATGCGCCGACATCATCCAGCCCGTCTTCCGGGACATCCCCGTAAACAACCTGTCCAGGAACATGCCGACAGTCTACTGAAGTTCACTGCGGCGAAACACGAGATCAGGCCGTTCCTTTAGCGACGTCAACTCATTTTTCCACCCAAGCACAGACCCTGGCCACTCCAAAAAAACCGTCGCTCATACCCCGTTGCGGCGCAAATCGCGCCTGTGAATCACGACCTCGGGTCGCGTGCAACTGTAGTAGTTTGATTTGTAAATTCCGGTAGAGGGGTGCAGTGTTGGCCCAAGCTCTCCAGGCATGGCACACTCGTAAGCACGTTGACTGGGTAGTCCATTCTATCCGTGACACGCTCTTGGCCCAAGGCGACGGCGAATTCAATCGAGAGGGTGCAACTCGACCGCCAACCAGATGCTCTCAAGGTCGGCGTAATAGCGGTGCCAAGGATATCTCCACATGTTCTCGCCATCCACTATGCAGAAGGGTTCGTGCGTGAAGCCCGGTGCCATGATCACGTCTTCGTAGACGGTTGTAGCATCACGTTTGCGGAATTTCTGCATCCGGCCGATCCCGTGGATTTGCGTGTGAACTTCGAGGAACGGGTGTTCGTTGTGAATAAAGCAATCGGTCTCGTTGGGCGACCACCAGCATTTCAATTTGATTTCGAATTCTTGCGGCTTTTGCGTTTCAGTGCGTTCGCGGGTGAAAACGAAGGGATCCTCCGTCACCCGCCCGACCGAGTCGATACTTGACATGTAGAGCGGAGTTTGGCGTGGGAACCCGTCATAGATGTGACCGAACCAATTCCAACCGCGTAGCATGACGCCGCCGAGGTTTTCCAGGTTTGCCACCTTGAGGACAACAATCCGGTCGGCTCGGCGAATGTGCTTGTCACGCAGCACCGCTGACCTCCATGGTTGGATCTGCGTATCGACTTCGCCTTCGACAAGGATGACCTCTGTCGACAGGTTGACGACAATTCCGTCGGCCGCAAAATCCTCGACATTCTCGACTAGAATTGCGGACAAATGCGAGTCCGCAAAGCAAAGATTGCGTTGACTATTTTGAGGTGTTGGCATCATTGTCTCCGTTCTCTGTTGGGCTGAGTATGGCCAAAATGGTCCATTCCCGCAATTTCGCATCGCTTGACCTGTTGGCGCACTGTGGCGCATGAAGAGCGCCAGTGTGCGCTGATTTTTGTGACCATGCGAAATTGACCGGGCAGTGGCCAAATTGGATGGTCGCTGGCAGTAAAAGCCCAACTGGCACAAAACTGTGCCCAGGCGTATAACCTGATCAATTGCACGACGTTGCATATCCATTTGGAGGAACAGATGAGACTAACAGGCGGCGAAATCGTGGCTCAGGCGCTGACTGAATACGGCATTGAATATATTGCCGGAATTCCCGGCCACGGGAACTGGAGTTTGACAGATGCCTTTCTTCAGGACGATTGCAAGGTCAAGTTTATCCAGGTGATGCATGAGCAGAGTGCGATCCACATGGCAGATGGATACTACCGAGCCTCGGGAAAGCCGATGGCCGCGACCACCTCAGTGGGGCCTGGCGCCACGAACACTGTGATCGGTCTCGCTACTGCATATGCGGATTCCACCTCTGTCTTCTTCATCAACGGCTCGCCTTCGACCTACATGAAGGGACACGGCGTGATGCAGGAGATTGAACGCCAACAGGAGAATTCCTTCCCAAGGATGATTGAGGAGGTTACCAAGCGCTCCTATTCCCCGATCCGGGTGGAAGAGATCCCCTTCACCATGCACCGGGCTTTCAACACAATGATGACCGGGCGGCGCGGGCCTGTTCACATCGAGTTGCCGATGGACTTGCAATGCGAAACGGCTGATGTTCAGATACACGAACTTGACAAGCGGATGCCGATCGGGGTTTGCCACCCGGACCCGGTGGCGGTCAGGCGCGCGGTTGAGCTTCTATTGTCGGCCAAGCGTCCGGTCATTTGTGCCGGCGGAGGTGCGATCACTGCGGAGGCGTCCGAAGCCCTGACGAAGCTTGCCGAGCGCCTCGGCGCCGCGGTGTCGTTCACTTGGAACGGCAAGGGCGCGATAACCGAAGATCACGAGCTTTGCGTCGGTGCGGTGGGGCAGACTGGCACCAGTTCGGGCAATTCCATTACCGCCAGCGCCGATGTCGTCGTCTCGGTTGGCTGCCGTTTCACCGACTGGTCTGCTTCGTCCTACGCTCAGGGCGTTAGCTTCTCGATCCCGCCGGGCAAGCTGATCCATATCGATCTGGATCCGCACGAGATCGGTAAGAATTATCCGACCGAGGTCGGGATAGTCGCCGATGCCCGCGTGACGCTTGAAGCGATGCTTGAACAAATCACCGACCTGCATTCCTCCAACGCACTGGCAATGAGGGAGAAATTCCTGAAGGACGTAGCGGCTGCAAAGGCCGAGTGGGAAGTCATGCTTGCCCCGCGCCGGGACTCGGCCGAATCGCCCTTCACCTCACAACACCCCCTGCAGGTTTTGCGCGAAGTGTTGGATAATGACGGAATCGTCACCGTCGGCTCTGGCAATACCCAAGGCGCGGTCAAGCAGTCCTTTCCGGTCTATCACCCGCGAACCCATCTGACCTCGGGCTCCTTCTCGCCGATGGGCTGGGCTTTCCCCGCGGCTCTGGGCGCCAAGTTGGCCTGCCCGGACAAGCAGGTGGTCGCAATTTTGGGAGACGGTGATTTCATGATGTGCGCGCAGGAAATGGGTGTCGCGGTGATGCATAACATCCCGGTTGTCATATTGGTGCAGAACAATTCGGGCTACATGTCGATCCGTGGTGGCCAGCGCAAATTCCAAGGCCGCCACATCGGTTCGGAATTCAACCTCCATGCCGGCAACGGGGAACCTTATACCGCCGACATCACCGCCATGGCCAAGAGTTTCGGCATGCACTCGGTAAAGGCCGAGAACAGCGATGACCTTCGCGCCGCTCTGATTGACGCACTGACCCTGGGCGAACCCGCACTGATTGAGGCAACCACCTCGCGCGATGCCGCCGGCCCGTTCACGCCTGGCTGGTGGGATTTCCCCTCGCCTGCCTATTACGAGAAAGAGCAGGAAGCCTACGCCGAAATGCGCGCCCTAGAGCAGCACATGTAGTCCTGAAAGCCCTACCCCACCACGAAGGCAACCGGCATCGAGGCCGAAAGAGCATCTGCTCGGCAAAGGACCGTGCTCGGCATCAATTCGGAAATGGAGAAGCACGGTATTGCCGCCTAGCACAACAACTCCATAGAGTTCGGCGAGGTCGTGCCTGCCCGAAAATCAACTAAGTTGTTGCCTTTATGCAATTAATCGTGATCTTCTTGCCGCGAAAATCGAGACTAAAATGCCGTTTTCAGCCTGTTTGGGCCTAATTCGGGCCGATTTGCGCACGTCTTCGCGAGGCAGGCTTGAGACAGGTACGCTATCCGCAAATGGAACCCGGCGAGGTTCACATCGAAGACATCGAACTGAACCCCAATTAAAGGGGCGCAATCCCGGATCTGCTACTGGGACTTCAGCATCTCTACGCCCAGGAACATTTCCGCCCCCAGCTGTTCGCCCTTCTGGACGAGCACATTTTTCCGGGCACCGACAGGAAGTTCGGCCGGCGGGCATGGAAATGTGGCGGACGCTCGTGATGGGAGTGATCAATCAGGGTCTCGGTTGCGAATTCGACCGTCTCCACGAACTGGTGAACGAGCACAAGACATTGCGCCGTTTCCTTGGCTACGCGGACGTCTGGGAAGATTTACGCTACAGCTACCAGCGGCTGGTGGACAATGTGAGCCTTCTGCGTCCGGAGCTTCCGGGGGAGATCAATCATCTGATCGTGGGGAGTGGCCATGCGGTCTTGGGAAAAATGCCTGGCGCGCCCGTGGCGGGCGCTGTGACAGCTTCGTGGTCGAGACCGACGTGCACTATCCAATGGATGTCAGTCTTCTGCGGGACGAGACCATCCCTCGGGATGAGAAGGTGTTCTCGATCTTCGAGCCGCACACGCGCTGGATCACGAAGGTCAAGGCGGGATGCCCGGTGGGGCTGAGTGTTCCGGTCTGCAGCCTGGAAGATCGGCACGGCTTCGTCCTCTACCACAAGGTCATGTGGGAAGGCAGCGACGTAGACTATGCGATACGGATGGTGGATGCCGCCCGGGCACGGTTTCCTGATCTCCGCGCAGTGAGCTTCGAACGCGGCTGTCACAGCCCCGAAAGCCGGATCCGCCTTGATGCGTTGCTCGATCACAACGTGCTGCCGAATACAGGCTACCTCAACAAGGCGGAGCGCGAACGCGAGCAGGAATACGAGTTCGTGGCGATGCATCGCCAGCATCGGGCGGTGGACTCGGCGATTAACAACCTCGAACGCCGCGGTCTCGACCGGGTCTTTGCGTACGGGGTTGAGGGCTTTGCCCGTGTGGCGGCGCTCCCCGAAAACACTTGTTCACTCGTGGCCCGCCCGGAGCGGGATCGGTTCCCTATGGGCTGATGGCGGCGAAAGCCGCGAAATTCGGTCCGGTCGGCGGAATACCTGCGGCTCAAGACACGGGATACACGCCGATGCGCGGCATTCTGGTTTTCGAAAATCGTGGTCCGCAATCGCCAATACAGGGAGGATTTCTGACGGACACTAGCTATGCTTTTTTTGGTGTGGAGGTGGTCCGAAACTTGGCCTTGAGGCACAACTTCGCAGGGTGCATGCTGTAAGATGCAAACTGACGCACGTTACTGCGTGTTGTAGGAAGAGTAAGTTTGGACGACGAGCAAGGCAAACTGACACGAAACGAAATGTTCGCCGCAAACCTTCGGCACGTTTGCAAAAGGCGAGGTTCGATTTCGCACATCTGCCGAGTGATTAACATCAATCGGCAGCAGTTCAACAAATACCTGGCTGGCCGTCATCTGCCTTCGTCTACCAATATTCGCACAATTGCGGATCATTTTGGGCTTAGTCCGGAGTTGTTGTTTTCACCAGTGGATGAGTTCCGCGCTCTGATCGATGGTCACTTTGTCCAGGCATTCGAACGACTTCGGGTCCAGCCACAGGTACAAAATTTCATGTCCACGGTTATGTCGGCCCCACACAGCATCGAACGGTCCCTGGTTGGAAAATATGATCGCTATCAATTTTCATCAATCTACCCTCGGCACATCCTGCGTGCCGCCTTTTGCATCTATCGAGGGACGGATTTCCTGCAGCACGTGTATGTTGAGCATTTTCCGGACCGCGACGACCCAACCAAAACCGCGTATACGTTCAAATATCACGGCTATGTGCTACCCATTGCCGGCCGCCTATTCACGGTCGATTTCGAGACATCTCAGAAAAATGAATTGACATTCGGGATTTACTCAGCAGTCGAACGAAGTTCGAAGCGCTTCATCTTTGGCATCACATCCGGCATTGCAGCCACGATGTATCGGCAACCGTTCTCAACCCGCCTTGCCCTCCACTATCGCGGCCCCGGCTTGTTGCAACGCAGCGACATCAAACGTTCGACGGTGTTTCAGGTGGATGATCCGTTAATCCCTCGCGAAGTGCGCGAATACCTTGGAGAGGCCGTTGACATGATCAAGCCCGGTTGACCTTCGAAAACAAGAATGTGTCTGATTGCGCCAATTTTACCACGACCTCGAAATACTCAGTCGTTGCGGAACTTTATGCTAAAGAACCTGTTGGTTTTTTCGCCTTCTGCGGCGGCCTTCGCAAGCGCCGTTGTTTAAGGTAGCAACAAGGTTAAGGCTTGTGTGCGTTCCCTTCCGTTGAGTTTCATGCGGAACGCATCCAAACTCTTTGAACGAAGCCGCGGTAGGCATTTCACGATCTATGTGTACCGACCTGCATTCATAATTGCTTCGGCTTGCAATCATCGGCAATTCTCAGCCCGAATTGGGCCAAAAGCGGCCGAAAGCGGTATTTCCGCCTCGATTTTCGTGGCGAGAATACCACGGTTTATTGCATAGAATCAATAATTTAGTTGATTTTTCGGCAAGCACTAGCTTGGTGCTCTGTCATTTCGCCCCTTACCGGAAACGACGCTAACTGGAGCGTTGGATGGGCGTCGGCGACTTCTCGTGGATCGGGATCTCGGACGCCTACGAAAACATCGAAGTGCACAGCCAGAGCCAGATCACGGTACATCTGTCGCGCCCGGTCCCCGCGGTGCTTCTGGAACTCACTATCGTGCGTCCTGTCCGCTTCCTTTCACCGAAAGCAGCGGCGGGCCAGCCGATCGGAACCGGCCCCTGGATCGTCGAGAGCTACTCTTCGACCGAGACGATACTCACGAGAAACGACGCCTATTGGGGTGAGAAGCCTTCGTTCAGCCGACTGGAACTCAAAGTTGTGCCGGAAGAACTGGCGCGCGCAAACGCGCTCCGGGCCGGTGAACTCGACGTCATCGGTGGCGATTGGGTCGCGCCGCTTTCGCCACGCCGCGCGAAAGCTCTCGAGGGCGAGGGTATGACGATTGTGGCAGAGCCCGGAACTGCCACCACGATTCTCGGGTATTCGCCGAAATCGCCAATGATGGCCGACAGGGGCGTACGCGAGGCAATCTTCATGGGCATCGACCGTGCCGCAATCGTACAAGTGCTGTTCGAGGGCTATGCCGACCCGACGATCGACATATTCCCAACGACAGTCCCGACTGCAGGAATTCGCCACGATGTCCCGGCACGTGACATGGCTGCAGCGCAGGCTGCCCTTGAAGGAGCAGGCTGGAGCAGCAACGGTTCGGGCTGGTCGAAGGACGATCAGGCACTTGAGATCGATTTCCTCGTGTCCGAGGAGTCCTTTCCGGGGTCGCGTCGAATCGCGGAAATGATCCAGGCGATGCTCACGGAGGTTGGTTTCAAGGTGAACATCTCCTCGGTTGACAACGCGACCATGCACGAGCGCCGCC
>JAPOVX010000373.1 GCA_026707935.1 Paracoccaceae bacterium | reverse complement strand
ACCTTCGCCGAATTCCGACAGGTTTCATCCCCCATCATCTGACATCGACAACATTTTTATAAGTCTTTTATTTCTAAAACCAACACGAACGACTCTCTCCGCCGGCCCGACACACGTGCCGCCCGTATTTTGATTCCCAGTGATTCCCATGTGATTCCCAGAATGATATGGTGCCCCTCAAAGAAACCGATACGAGGGACGCCATGCCGGCACAGATCAAGATCACCAAGCGCACCGTCGACCGGATCGAGGCTGACGGATCAGACCGCTTCTACTGGGACCGTGATCTTTCTGGCTTCGGCCTGCGCGTGCGCGCATCCGGCCGCAAGTTCTTCGTCACCCAGTTCCGCGCCAACGGCAGGCTTCGCCGCATGACCCTCGGACCCGTCACGGCCTTCGCACCGGAAGAGGCACGCCGGCGCGCCATGGTTCTGCTCTCCGAGGCCAAGTCCGGCGGCGACCCGGCCGCACAGCGTGACGCCGACCGCAAGGCCGCGACCGTGAAGGCTCTCGGAGAGCGGTTTCTCGACGAGTATGTCCCCGCCCACTGCAAGCCCAGCACGGCCTATGAGTACCGACGTTCGGTCGAGCTCTTCATCGACCCCAGGATCGGTCGACGCAAGGTGACGGAGATCCAGAGAAGCGACATCGCCGAACTGCACCACGGCCTGCGCAAGACGCCCTACCAGGCCAACCGAACGCTGGGCGTGCTCTCGAAGATGTTCAACCTGGCCGAAATGTGGGGCCTGCGTCCCGACGGCTCGAACCCCTGTCTGCACGTCAAGCGCTTCAAGGAGGAAAAGCGGGAGCGGTTCCTGAGCGCCGAGGAGTTCCAGCGCCTGGGCGCGGTCCTCGACGAAATCCTCGAAGACGGCTCCGAAACCCGCTCGGCGGTCGCAGCGGTCCGCTTGCTGATGCTCACGGGCTGCCGCCTCTCCGAAATCCAGACGCTGCGATGGGAACATGTCGATTTGGAGGCCGGCGAGCTGCGGTTGCCCGACGCCAAGACGGGCGGGCGCGCTGTGCCGCTCGCGCCCTCGGCGGTGCGGCTGTTGCAGTCGCTGCCGCGCGATGACGAGAACCCGTGGGTAATCGCCGGCAAGAAGGCCGGCAGCCACCTCACCGACCTTCAGCACCCGTGGCGCCGCATCCGGGCGCGCGCCGAACTCGACGACGTGCGCATCCATGACCTTCGACACTCCTTCGCGTCCAGGGCCCTGGCGCTTGGCGAAGGGCTCCCGATGATCGGCAAGCTGTTGGGCCACACCCAGGTGCAGACGACCGCCCGGTACGCACATTTGGCCCGCGACACCGTGAAGGCCTCCGCGGCGCGCATCGGCGACAGCATCGAGCAGGACATGCATGTCTCCGAAGCGACTCCGGCGCGCGGATGACGGCACCTGACCATCATGCTTGCTGGTCATTACAGCTTTTGTCGGCAGTGTCCGGTCCTGTTGATCCCTCGGATTGTCCTTATGGAAGATTGACTGCGATACTTTCCTTGGATACGATATTCATCAAAACACAGATTATTGTCAGGTTTCGCGCTGAGACTGGCCATGGCGTTCGTCACCCGCTCACTCTCGCCCCAAGAGAGCCGCGTCGTCCTCAGCATGGCAGAGAACGGCCGCAAGGAAATCGGGCGCAAGGAAATCATCGACATGCTCGGCGTCAGCCCGCAAGCCGCTGATCACGTGATCCGCTCCCTGCGTCGGAAGGGATGGCTGGAACGCGCGAGCTGGGGCCGTTACCTGCTGATACCTCCCGAAATGGGGCCCGATGCTCTCGGAGAGAGCAACGTCCTGGCGCTCGCCAGCCAGATCGCCGAGCCCTACTACTTCGGCTATGCCACGGCCGCAGCGCACTACGGCTTCACCACACAGCGTCGGCAAGTCATTCGACTGGTGACGCCGGTGCGTACACGACACCGACGCGTGCTGGACACTGAAGTCCACATCGTCAACCCGGTCCCACGAAAATTCTTCGGATTCGGCCAAATCGATGCGCTCGGTCATACCGTCATTATGTCCGACCACGAAAAAACCGTCATTGACTGCATCGACCGTCCAGACCTCGCCGGCGGCGAAGGAGAGGCTGCAATCATCCTGGCGACGGCTTGCCGCCGCATCGACTGGCACAAGGCGGCCCGATATCTAAAGCGGATGTCCTCCAAGACGCTTACACGACGTTTCGGGTGGCTGGCGGAGCGCGCCGGCGCCACGATCCCCGAAGACGTACGTACAAATCTCCAGGACCTTGCGAAAGGGGGCGGCAAATCGTTTTTCGGCCCAAGAATCCCCAAGCCCGGCGCAATCGGCTATCAGGACAGTTGGCAGCTCACCGCCAATGTCGCAAGCCAAGACTTGAGCGACAGTGCCGGTATCGCGCGGCGACGTTCGGTTGACCGGGAGCGATGAACAATTCTGACCCGCCCGGAAGTTCAACGCTACTCAGCAGAGTCAGGGCTGCGCGACATCATGATCGCCGAAAACGAGATCGTGCTCACCTACCTGCTCCAGCTGATGGCAGAGCGCGGTATTCTGGACAAGCTCGCCTTCAAGGGCGGCACCTGCCTTCGCAAGATGTTCATCGGAAGCGGGGGACGCTTTTCGACCGATCTGGATTTCACACGAGTCGAAGAGCACGACCACGAAGACGTGGTCCTCGACATGATGGAGGCATGCGAGCATCCGTTTCATGGCATCCAGTTCGACATTCCCGGCGATAGTTACTACGAGACGCAGGACGGTTTGTCGTGGGGCGTCAATCCGACCTACGCCCACGACTGGAACCCAAGCGGTCAAAGCGAGATCAGGCTCCAGGTCAGCCGACGGAAAGTGCCCACCCTTCCCCCGTTGCGGATGGCGCAATCGCCGCAGAGCTACTTCCAGCATCTACCTTTTGATCCGGCGGACATCATGTGCCTGGCTCTGCCCGAGATCATCGCCGAGAAAATCCGGGCCTGCTACCGGCGGGCTAAGGCACGAGACGTCTACGACCTCAGCGAGTTTGCCATGCGACCCCTGGACCGACCGCTCATTCGTCGGCTCGTCGTGCTCAAGCTCTGGCAGGCAAGTGATGGTTTCGACCCCAAAGGACTCCTGGCGAAATTCAACGATCCCACCGCGTTCGATTGGGACGATCTTCGGCAACTGGTCCGCCGAACGCAAGTGATCGACCATGCTCAGATCACTGCCGCTTGCCAAACGGGACTAGCCTTCCTCGTGGAACTCGATCCCGCGGAAGCGGCACTCGCGGCCGACCCCCACCAGCGTGATTACGCATCCTGGCGAATGCTTCGAAACAATCTTCCGATAAGCTCTGATTGAGGGCACCTGGTCCATTCGGCGCGTTCATGTCTATCCGTCCGGCAGCAGGATGTGCCTCGTCCAGACCCGCGCGGGCGGCAAGTCGAGGCGGATCGCGATCGGCTGGCACGGCGTAGTGTCGGCTGATCAGGCCCGGCGCAAGGCCGCCCAGATGACCGCTCGCATCAGGGCCGGCGAAGATCCAGAGCCGCCGACGGTGCATTCCGCCGACACCCCCACGGTCGCGGAACTCAAGTGGCGCTACCTCCTTGTTGAGCATGTCGAGGTGCGTTGCAAGCCACTGACCATCGCGAGCGGGCGCTGGCTGGTCCAAAAGTTCGTGTTGCTGGAACTCGGCAAGCTCACCATTGACGAAGTCGAACGCAAGCACGTCACGGCACTGCGCTACAGGCGCCGGGACACCCCGTATCAGGCGAACCGGATCCTCGCGGTGATGCGGAAGATGTTCAATCTTGCGGAAGCCTGGGGCCTGCGCACCGACGGCGGGAACCCTTGCCGCTTCGTTCACAAAGAGAAGCGGCGGGAGCGGTTCCTGACCGAGGAGGAGTTTGCGCGACTCAGCCGGGTGCAGGTCGACGTTGAGGCCGAAGGCGCCGAGACGCCGGCAGCCGTGGCCGCCATCCGCCTGCTCATGATCACCGGCTGCCGGCTTGGTGAAATCCAGGCGCTGCGCTGGGAAGACGTCGACCTGGATGCGGCGGAGCTGCGGCTGCCCGATTCGAAAACCGGTGCGCGCATGGTTCCGCTCTCTGCCGCTGCGGTCAGCGTCCTGTCGTTGCTACCCCGTATCGAGGACAATCCCTGGGTGATCACCGGCAGGAAGGCCGGCGCCCACCTCACCGACGTCCAGCACCCGTGGCGGCGCATTCGAGCCCGTGCTGATCTCGACGATGTGCGAATCCATAACTTGCGGCACTCCTTCGCCAGCAGGATCCTGGCGCTCGGCGAAAGCCTCTCGATGATCGGAAAGTTGCTCGGTCACACCCAAGTGCAAACGACCGCACGCTACGCGCACTTGGCGAACGACTCGGTGAAGGTCTCGGGCTCCCGCGTCGGCGACAGCATCGGGGCGCACATTACTAGGTTGGAGTCGCCATAGGGTCCCAGCCGAGTACCGCCATACGATTGCACTCGCCAGGAAGCCACCTCTACCCGTAAAGGATGCCGAACTTGCCGCAACGATGTTTGCCGGATCAAGATCTCCACCGCTTGCCCAGGCGTTGAAATGCGAGCACGGGGTGGGCACTTAAGTCGCGCCAATGGAAGCGAGCCGCGGTCGGCGTTGACATCAGCCGTCGCGGCGGCGGTCATCAATTTCCGCAACTCACACTTCAACCGCTGTAGAACTCGGAACGTCAAAGTACATTTCCGAAAATCTAGACGTCAAGCGATGGTCCAAGAGGGCCGTAACGACGTCGGAACACGTCTCGGGCGTCGCGACGATCTGCCCCTGTCTGTTAAATTCCAACGTTAGACCGCATTCGCTGTGCCGTTGTCGCAGATTCTCCATGAAGCTGGCGTCTCTATAGTGTCCCTTTTGTCTAATTGCCGATGCACGCCGCAACTGTATCTTGTTGCTTCCAACGAACTCAACAAGCGGTGCTAAATCGGCGAAAGCGGCAATAAACTCAGGTTCACCTTGAAGCTGCGAAAAGTCATTTTGATGAGCTTGTTTGTAACGCAATATCGATTCAAAGTTTCGTTTATTTAGACAAAGTATCTCTCCATCCGCGACGATAAAGTCAAATGTGCATGAAATATCAAACCGTGGCCTATCGTCTATATCCAGCTCCCCATCACGAAAGACCATGGTTCGAAAATTCATGGCGCGTTTTGTCTTCCACATCTGATCAGCTTTTCGTACACCATAAACTATGGCATCTTGGACTGTAAACTTCGCAAGATAAAAGCTACTATTTGCAATGTGCTCTCGCCTTGACGCTTGTCTATTTTGAGTTTCAGCCGCGCATTTCTCCAGCACATACCCCACATGCGTCTCGTCCAACCCAATGAGTAGGGCACTGGTCTCATGATTTTCCTCCAGTAAACCATAGTTCTTAACTTCTTCAATTCGATTCACTTCATCAACAAAGGTGGCCTTGAGAGCCTCATCCACGTCATCAGTTGTTCTCGTCCAGCGGCCTGAATAGCGTGGGTTTTCACGCGCAGGTCCAGCCGGACCGCGAAAAGTCCAAAGCGTAACCACTGCGCTATGGACATCAAAATTTCGCACGGTATCAATTGCCACCATGGATTACGCTCCTCCGGCGTTGGCTCGCAGTACAAGAATATCTTGAACTGCTGATTGCTTGCAGTGCATCCCAGGCTCCAGGACATCTTTCGACAGCGCCTGACCACTACGTTCTTTGTCATCTCCCGCGAACATATATTTGAGTTCGTAGTGGCGCCAACCGAGCACGATCAATAGTGGGTTGAGTATCACTTGGCCAGACCGATGAGAAATTAAAAACATCCATCCCAAGAAAATCAAAAAGCCGACAAATTTTCCCGTCTCCTGATAGTCGAAACTCATAAATGAGACCACATATGGAAGTGTATAGTTCATAAGGTCCGCGGGGACGTGCTTGGCATCAGTCAGTTTAATCAACGTTCTCGGCGTTGCGAGCTGTAACACGACTACGGTAAGGACAAAACATGCAAAGGAGAACCCGGCTATGGGGATCGAGAAGTTAGGGTTCTTGAGTATTGTGCTACATTCTGATCCTAACGCAACAATACTCGTTAGTTTAGAGACAGCCGAATAATTGATATCTTGAGCCAGTAAGATTATGCTTAGAGGAAAGTATGATCCCACAAAAATTAACGCGGCTGCATAAATGCGTAACTGCATGTCTTTGTTTTCCGTAAACTGAATTTACTCAGTTGCTTTCGTCCGCAATGCTTCTCAATCGAAACGCGACACCATGTTCGGTGTTACGTCGTTCTCTCCCTGCTGCAATGTTCGTCGACCTCTCCACAGCCTCACTTAGAAATGCCATTTGACGGCACCGGCCAACAAAGTTTCCGGCAATTGGCTTGGCCCCAAGTCCTCGCATTCCTTTTCCTTTCCGTAAACTCTACATTCGATCCTCGCCGTGATCGTCTTCGCGTCGAAATCGGCCAGTTTCAGTCCGTCGTCCCTCGACACGGTCCGTTGTGGTTCCTGCCGGTCGAAAGTAAACCGGAGCGTCGGTAGAGCTACCACAGATTCGATGCTTTCGGAAATCCAGCCCCTCGTTCCGAGGCCAGACGCAGCCATTGCGCGTCATCCATCGAGCAGGTCTTCCCATTCTAGGCAGTTTGGCCTTCCAGATGTGGCAGCCGGCGTCTACCCGCGCGAAGCGTTGGAGGGCTGTTCGTTGATGTCGCAAGCCTCCCCAGCCTCATTTCCGAATTGCTCACACTTGACCACCACCGCTCGCTGAAGACTTCGGGCGTCGACGCCGCAGACCGAATCTGTGTGCACATCGCACTATCCGATCTGACATAGATCATCGTCGATTTGCGTCCCTTCGCTCCGACGGTTGACAAGCCGGATTTCTGGATGGGGGCGAAATTTCGCGCCTGGCAACAGGGAGATGCCTTCGGTCCATTCCCCACCTAGTCTTGGTACTTTGAGAGGTAGCTGAGACAGCAGTTGATAAGAGAGAAACAGTGCTTATTTTTCTGACAGAATGAGTGCCGGAGGTTTGGTCACATGATTCGTACGGCCGACAAAATCATGAAGCGAATCGCCGCCCACGGTCGCGGGCAGTGGGTGTGCACACCGAAGGATTTTCTCGACCTTGGAAGCCGGGAGGCGGTCGACCAAGCGCTCTCTCGCCTCGTGAAGGCAGGCAGGCTGCGACGGGCCGGCCGCGGCCTTTACGATCTGCCAAGGATCAGCGGGGTGCTGAAGCGGCCCGCACCGGTCGACCTGAACGCGGCCGTCGCCGCGCTCGCCCGGCGCGACGGCATCCGGATTATGCCCGACGGGGCGACCGAGGCGCA
>JAPOVX010000139.1 GCA_026707935.1 Paracoccaceae bacterium | reverse complement strand
ACCGTATCGAAAAGGTTTGGCTGTACCAATTCCGGCTGCAAAGAGTTGTCTCTGACCTTGATCACCCGCGGCGCCTCCCTGCCGGCCTGCCATGCCGGCAGCTTGCCGCCTGCGATCCAGTCTTTGGCCGTCTTTTCGCTTCAACCTGGCATGGGTCGCCCCGGCGCCGCGTTCAGCCGCCGCAATGCGCCAACGGCTACCGGCCGGTCGCCGAGACCGCGCTCGCCGCAAGATTCGCGGGATGAACACACCGGATGCAAATCGTGACCAAAAGGGAACAGCTCTCCGGCGCTCGGCGGGGTCGGAACGGAGCGGTCACCGGCGCGGTCAGACCCTTGCCCTTGATCACAGATCATGCCAACATCGTCCCCAAGTCACACCCGCGCTGTCAGAATCGTACTTGGGGGTGGCTGACCCTAGGGATGCCCGAATGGCCTGCAAAATCCCGCTGGGTCGCTCGATAAATCACAATATCCAGGGAGGTATCTGATGCTCAAATTTCTATTCCGTTCGGTCGTGCTCGTCATGGCGGCCGCGTTCGCCTTTGCTCCGGCCGCGATTGCAGCCAGTCTCGACGAGATCATCAAGACCGAGAAGATCCGCATTGGCGTTCAACCGAATCTGCCACCCAACAGCACGCTAAAGCCGGACGGAAGTTGGGAAGGCATGGACATTGAGTTCGGCAACGCCATCGCCAATGCACTCGGCGTCGAGGCTGAATTCGTTGCAGCGAGTTCGCCGCAGCGCGTGCCTATTCTGGTCTCCGACCAGGCCGACATCATGCTCGGTGGTCTGACCCGCAACGCCCGTCGGGCCAAACTGATCTCATACTCGCTGCCGACATTCACCGAGTCCCAGGTCGTGCTTACGACATCGAAATGGGACAGCCTGACGAAGTGGACGGATTTCAATCGCGAAGACATCACGCTCGCAAATGTTCGCGGTAGCGTTCCGGCACAGTGGGTGCGTGAGAACGCGCCGGAGGCCAAGGAACTGCTGTTCGACAGCGGCGCCGACGTCATTCGTGCGATCGCTCAGGGCCGCGCCGACGGCACCATCGCGATCATAGACAACTGGCTGATCTTCACCAAGAACTACCCGAATGTGGAGTGGAAGGTTCTGCCGGATACGATCTATCTCGGCTACTGGGGCATCGGCATGCAGAAGGGCAACGACGACCTTCGCCGCTGGCTCAACATCTGGCTGTACGACTATCAGAGCAAGAACCTTCACAATGAGCTCTGGGAGAAGTGGTACGGGTCCGCGCCGGCCTTCCCGGTCGTGCCCTCGCCTTATTTTCCGTAGGGCCTGACCGAGAGCGAGCCTGTAGCCCGCCGCCCCCCCGGGGCGGCGGGCTTTTCTTATGCGCGGCGCTTCATCTCTGGCCCCCGGGCCGGGCGCCGTAGACCGCAAACCTGTCGACGGCAAGGCTGGAGATGTCAAGGGACGGTGACTTGCCCAGCATGACTTCGGTTAGCAGGCGGGCGCAGAGCGGCGAGGCCGTATAGCCCATATTCGGCGGCACCGCGTTGAACAGTCCGGGGTGGTTCGGCGCCTCACCGAGGATACCGTTGCCATCTGGCGTCAGCACGATGACGCCGGGCCAGGTCCGCAGTAGCCGCAACCGGCCAACTCCAGGAACGACACTCCGGGCCACCCCCAGATTTCCCTCGATGCTGGTTCTCTTGATGCGCAGCCGGCTTTTCGTCTCGTCCGGTTCTGATGGCCAGCCGCCGCCGATAAGAACCGTGCCGTTGGACGCCTGCTTCAGGGTCAGCAACCGGCCGGCATGTTGCAGCAGCGGCGCAAACAGCGGCGGGCCTGCCTCCGTGACGTTCATGTGGCGCGGGAAGCGACGGATTGGAAGGGAAATGGCGGCCATTGCGCCGACCTTGCCGGCGGAGGCTCCGGCGGCATTGACCACGCGCCTCGCGGCGATGACGCCGGCACTGGTGAGCGCCTCGTAACCCTTGTCAGTTGCGTTCAGTGCCATCAATTCGGTAGAGCGAAGGATGCGCGCGCCGCCATGCCTGGCGCCTTCGGCCAAGGCTGGTGTTGCCAGAATTGGGCTCACCTTGCCCTCGTTTGCGCAACGCTCGGCGCCGATGATCGCCGACGAAAGATAGGGGGCTGCACGTCGCAGATCGGTGCCAGTCAGGATATCGACGTCGAGGCCGTGCCGGAACTCGACTTCGGCCTTTCGCTCGAGCACTTCCAGTTGTTCCCGGGTCTCGGCGACCATGAGGCCGCCGCTCAGTTTCAGGTCGATGTCGCGGCCGAGTTCCGCGACAAGGTCCTTCCAGGTTGCCATGGCGCGCAGCAGGAACGGCAGCAGCATTTCGCGGCTTCTGGCCCACAACGGATCGACGCTCTTGAAAAACCGCGATATCATCATGACGTGCAGGCTGCCGGCGTTGATGCCCGAACTTTCCGCATTCACATCGTTCCGGTCGATGACGACAACCTCGACGCCTTCACGCGCCAGGTAATAGGCCGTCGCGCAGCCGATGATGCCGCCGCCGACGATCAGAACGTCCGTTGAAGCCAGCCTTTGTGACGGGGTGGCCGAGGCCAGCGCAACTTGCTGTTTCATCTGGTAGACAACTGGGTTTCTCGCTTTTTGGCTGTTCAATATCCTCAGTGAGGAGTAATATCCGCCCACCGCACACCAAGGAGTTGATTATGGATCGATCATCTGTGGATTGGCACGGCGTAATGCCGGCAATCGTGACTCCATTTGACCGCGACGGCAAGCTCAATGAGGAGGCCTTTTGCCGCCTCATCGAATTCAACATTGACTGGGGCGTCACCGGTATCGTCGTGACCGGCTGCTCGGGTGAGCCTTGGGCTCAAACATTCGACGAACGCAAGCACCTGTTCAAGCTCGCGGTGGACACGGCCAAAGGCCGGATCAAGGTTCTCGCCGGCACCGGCGATATCCGCCCCAGCGACGTCATCGACATGAGTCGCTACGCCCAGGAGGTAGGCTGCGACGGCTCGATGATCGTTGCACCCTATTTTCCAAGGCTCCATTCCGCTGACGACCTGGTCTGCCATTACCAGGCGATTTCGGATGCGGTCGACCTGCCGATCATGGCCTACAACGTGCCGGCCTATAACAAGAACACAATGACCCCGGAGATCATCGACCGGCTGGCCGATATCGAACACGTCGTGGCGATCAAGGACAGCGCGACTGACTGGGGCGATTTCTACCGGGCCTTCGAACTCACCAGGGACCGCATCCTCTACTTCACCGGTCAGCTCAGCCTTTACGGTCTCGCCGCCATCGAGCATGGAGTCGTGGGGGCGGTCTCGGGCGCTCCGAATATCTGGGGTGCGGAATCGGTCGAGTTCTATGATGCCTGCGTCAAGGGCGACAAGGAAAAGGCTTTGCGGCTGCAGAAGAAAGCCGTCGATCTCTGGGACATTGCCCTCGCCAATCACCGTAACCTCTATCCCTCCATCAAGGCCGGCATGAACCTGCAGGGTCTGCCCGGCGGCTATCCGCGCCCACCGCTCCGGCCGCTCGGAGAGCCCGATATCAGCGAACTGCGCAACGGCATGGCCAGGCTCGGGTTCGACGTGATGCAACTCGCGGCCGCATGAGCGGACGAACTCCGCGCTTCTCCTTGGTGCAACGGCACGGACAGACTCAAGCGCGAGGGCGCTCGAGGCGCATGGTCCCGTTGTTCGCCCGTGACCGCCGATGACCGGCGAACTGCAGGACAAGGTGGCGGTGGTCACCGGTGGTGGCACCGGCATCGGCGAAGCCGTCGCGCGCCGTCTTCACCGGGAGGGCGCCAAGGTGGTGCTCGGCGGGCGGCGGCTTGAATTGGTCCAACGGGTTGCTTCGGAACTTGGAGGCAAGGCGGTCGCCTGTGACGTTTCGGTCGAAGCCGAGGTCGCGGACATGTTCGCCGCCGCGATGGAGGCTTATGGGCGGGTCGATATCCTGGTCAACAATGCCGGCTTCGGCGGCGGCGGACTGATGTCGGCCGAAGCGGTCGACATCGATGTCTGGGACCAGACCTTTGCGGTCAACACCCGGGGCGTGATGCTCTGCGTCAAGCATGCCATTCCGTCGCTCCGGCAACAGGGAGGCACCATCGTCAATGTCGCCTCGATCGCCGGGCTGAAGGCGGTCGTGCGACAGATCGCCTACGGTGCCAGCAAAGCCGCAGTTATCAACATGACCCAGTCGATCGCTTTCGAGGTCGGCAAGTTCGGCATCCGCATCAATTCGATTTGTCCGGGGGCCGTCGTCACCGATCTCTATCGCGGCAATGCAGCGGCGCGGGGTGCGGAGGTCGGCGCGAGCGTGGAAGACGACCAGGCACGGATTTCCAGCAATTCCGCCCTTGGCCGGCTTACGACTTGCGAGGATGTCGCCAGTGGTGTCTACTTCCTTGCGAGTGGCAACTCTGGCAGCATGACGGGCGCCTATGTCCAAATGGATGCCGGGAAGTTCTGATCGGGAATATGGCCCGGACTCCGGCCTGAAGTCTTGCCTCCATGGCCGCGCCGGGTGCAGTCAACTGCTCCGCGTCAGACGTTGATTTGCGCCCATCTCACGAGGTTGCCCCATGCGAGTGAACGATCGGCACATCCGCGCAACGCGCCCGCCTGTTGAGATATCCTTTGCCGGAAAGACAATCAGGGGATTTGAAGGCGAGAGCCTCGCCGCCTGCCTGACAGCCAACGGCGTGCGTGGGTTTCGCACGACCAAAAGCGGCGTCGAACGCGGCATTTTCTGCGGCATGGGCGTCTGCTCGGAGTGCCTGGTCAAGGTCGAGGGCCGCTCCAGTCTGAATGCCTGCATGACACCGCTGGTCGAGGGCATGGTCGTCGAACCGCATGTCCATGCCAAGACTTTCTCGGACGCGGTGCCCGTCGCGACCGGGACGGCCCCCGATGCCCAGACGGAAGTGCTGATGCCGGACATTCTGGTGCTGGGCGGCGGTCCGGCGGGCCTCTCGGCAGCCAAGGCGGCGGCGATGGCGGGCTGCAAGGTTGTGCTCGTCGACGAACGACCCAGCCTTGGCGGCCAGTATTACAAGCAGCTGCTGAAGGCCCATGTCTTCGATGATTCACAACGGATGGACAGGCAGTTTCAGGCCGGCGGCAGGCTGATAGCCGAGGTCGAGGCGGCGGGCGTGAAGATCTACCGCGGCGCCGTGATCTGGGGCGCTTTCGAGCCGCGCGAGATCTGCGTGCTGGTCGAGGGGCACTCGCTCGTGTTCCAGCCTGCCAGCGTCATCGTGGCGACCGGGGCCTATGAGCGCGGCGTACCCATGCCCGGCTGGACCTTACCGGGCTACATGACCACCGGCGCGGCACAGACACTGCTCCGGTCTTATCGCGTCTCTCCAGGCAAGCGCATCCTGCTGGCCGGCAACGGGCCGCTCAATCTGCAGGTCGCGTTCGAACTCACGATGGCCGGGGTCGAGGTCGCGGCGGTCGCCGAGGCGGCACCGCTGGCGAGTGCAGCCCGTCTTCCGGCAATTCTTCGGGCTTTCCGGCATTCACCGGATCTGATTTTCGACGGCATGAACTACCTTTGCAAGCTGGTGCAGGCGCGGGTGCCGGTGCTCTCTCGCCATGTTGTCGTCGGGGCGTCCGGCAACGGCCGTGTCGAGCAGGTCACGGTCGCGAAGATCAATTCAATCGGCGAGATCAACGACCAAAGCCGCCGTGACTTCAATGTCGATGCGGTCTGTGTGGGCTACGGCTTCCTGCCTTCCAACGATGTCTCCCGGGCGTTGAACTGCCGGCACCGTGTCGATCCCCTGAGGGGCGGTTTGGTCGCGGAGAAGGACGATGATTGTCTGAGTTCGGTGAAAAATGTCTATATCGCCGGCGATTGCGGCGGCCTTGGTGGAGCCAGAGCCGCCAAGGAGGACGGTTTCATCGCTGGAGCCATGGCGGCGCGAAGCCTGGGGTTCGAGCTGCCAGGTGACCTGGAGACGGAACTGGACGCCAGCCGGCGGCGGCGGCTGGTGGCTCGCCGCTTCCAGAAAGCGCTTTGGGAGGTGTTTGCCGCGCCACAGGTCGGCCTGCAACTCGCAAAGGACGACACGCTGGTCTGTCGCTGCGAGGAGGTGACCCTCGGGGAATTGAAGGAAACACTCGATGGCGGCACATCCACTGCCGGCGCGATCAAGCGTCAGACCCGGGCCGGCATGGGGCTTTGCCAGGGCCGCTACTGCGGAACCCATATAACCACGCTTGTCGCCGAACAGAGCGGCGTTGCGCCGGATGAATACTCCTTCTTCGCCCCCCGCCCCCCGATCAAACCGGTGCCTGTCCACATGATCGCCAAGGAAACCTCGGACGGCATCACGTCCACGACTTTCGAAGGCGCCGAGTTGAAGTGAGGTCTGCAGGCCCGGCGTCCGACCGGCGCCGTTTCGGTGCCGGATGTGTTCATGCCAGCGTCAGCGCCAAGTCGCGCACCGCCTCATGCAACTCCAGCGCACGTACGCCTGCGGCATCGCTGCCGGCGGCATTGCCGCGGACATAGAGGGGGCGAAGATCGTCGATCTCCTCCAGCGCATCGAGGAACAACGGGTCCGCTGCCAGCCCATAATATTGGCGGTCGAACCCGGTAACGAAATAGCAGTGCATGATATCGTCGTCCGGCGTGGTCAACTCAAGCGTGTGGAAGGTGAAATTGATCCAGTGGGTGATGGCCAGCATCGCCCCGTCGATAACCAGTTCAGCGTCCTCCGGCATGCATTTCGCCAGACTGCGGCCAATGCGTTCAGCCTTGCGGCGATGGGCCTCGACCTTCATTTGGCACCGCTGCCAGCATGGCCGCCTTCAGTCCTTTCAACACAAGCGCGCGTCACCCGCAGGCATGTCTCGCAAGCGGATTTGACGCCCTCAATCACCGCGTCGGTGATCTCCAACTCACCGCGAACGCTCGGGTCGCGAATGTTTTCCATCCAGATCAGTGCCCGCTTGGCCTCGTCGAGTTCGGGCGGCACCAGCGCCTCGGTCTCCGGTCCGTCGATATGTTCGATATCGCCGAAGGGACGGATGACCGGTTCGAACACGCCAGGCGTTTCCGTCTCGCGGATATAGACCGGTACATTGTGGGCGAAGCATCGTTCGGCCGTTGTGGCGCCGAGGGCATGCAGGGCGGCATTCATGGCATTGACGCAAAGGGTCAGGCCGGAGAAATACCAGAGTTCATAGTCTTCGGCCGGGTCGAGGCGCGCGCGCATCTCCACCAGTCGTGCGAGTTTTTCCAGATGTTCGCTCACGAGCATGGGCGGCGTTCACGATCAGAGATTCTCGCAATGGGCGGTTTGGGCAGGATGCGGGTCAGTGG
>JAPOVX010000383.1 GCA_026707935.1 Paracoccaceae bacterium | reverse complement strand
GTCCCGTGCGCATGAAGTGCCTTTCACTTTGCCGTTCTTGCCATCTCAAATGTGCGGCAAACGCAAAACAGGTTTGCCGATATGCGGTCAAGTCGAATCATGGCCATTCTCGAACGGGACGGAGTTTTGACAGGCGGCTGACCGGGATTACGCCCCCCGATCGCTACTCTGCCCATTCGTCGGCGCCATTGCGTCAATGCGCCGATTTGAGTTAGTTGCCAAGATCGAAATTCGCTGCGGGACACACCTGCGGCACAATCGGATCGGGAGCGAATGATGGAAGAGATCTCACATTTCGTAGACGGGCAACGGGTCAATGGCGTGGCAGGACGTTTCGCAGACGTCTACAATCCTGCGACAGGCGACGTTATCGCAAGAGTCCCGCTGGCCAGCGCCGAAGAACTGGACGGGGCGGTCAAAGGAGCAAAAAAGGCGCAACCATCCTGGGCGGCCACGAACCCCCAGCGCCGCGCGCGCGTCATGATGACGTTCGTGTCGCTGCTGAACCGAGACATGGACCGCCTGGCGGAAGCATTGTCCAAAGAACATGGAAAGACTCTTCCCGACGCCCGCGGCGACATTCAGCGCGGCCTGGAAGTCGCTGAGTTCTGTATCGGCGCTCCGCACTTTCTCAAGGGCGAATTCACGGACAGCGCCGGCCCCGGAATCGACATGTACTCGATGCGCCAACCCGTTGGGGTGGTTGCCGGAATCACCCCATTCAACTTTCCCGCGATGATTCCGATGTGGAAATTCTGTCCGGCAATTGCGGCCGGAAACGCCTTCATTCTCAAACCGTCCGAACGCGATCCTTCAGTGACAGTCATGCTTGCGGAGCTCCTGCAGGAAGCGGGACTCCCTAATGGTATTCTGCAGGTTGTGCACGGTGACAAGGTCGCTGTCGACGCAATTCTCGATCACGACGACATCGGCGCGGTCGGGTTCGTCGGATCAACACCGATTGCCGAGTACATTTATGCGCGCGCCAGCACAAATGGAAAGCGTGTCCAGTGCTTCGGCGGGGCCAAGAACCATATGATCGTCATGCCCGATGCGGACATGGAACAGGCGTCGGACGCCCTGGTGGGATCAGGCTATGGAGCTGCTGGTGAACGCTGTATGGCGGTGTCGGTTGCGGTACCTGTCGGCGATGCAACGGCCGATGCGCTGCGCGAAAAGCTGGTGCCGAAAATCGAATCCCTCAAGGTGGGTCCCTATACCGCTGACGCCGACATAGACTACGGACCGCTGATCACCGGCGAAGCCAAGGAGCGGGTTCTCGGTCTCGTGCAGTCCGGCATCGATGCCGGCGCGGAGCTCGTGGTCGATGGTCGGGACTTTTCGTTGCAGGGTTATGAGAACGGGTTCTTCGTCGGACCGCATCTCTTTGACCGGGTGACAAGTGACATGGACGTCTACAAGACCGAGATATTCGGCCCGGTTCTGTCCACCGTCAGGGCGGAATCGTATGACGCTGCCCTGGAACTCGCCATGGATAACGAGTTTGGCAATGGAGCCGCGATCTTCACGCGCGATGGCGACACTGCGCGAGACTTCGCAAGCCGGATCAACATCGGGATGGTCGGAGTCAATGTCCCGATCCCGGTACCGTTGGCGTTTCATACATTCGGGGGGTGGAAAAAGTCGGCGTTCGGTGACCTCAACCAGCACGGGCCTGATTCATTCAGATTCTATACGAGAACCAAGACCGTTACGTCCCGGTGGCCGTCGGGAATCAAGGAAGGCGCGGCGTTTTCGATTCCCGTCATGGAGTGACGGGAAACCGGGGCGTAGACCGAAGCCTCGTGGACCTGGCCAGACTTAGGTCTACGTCCCGGAGGTCGGCATTACGAAAGGACACGCCGTGGAGTTTCAGCTTTCGGACGAACAGCGGGCGATATTCGATATTGCCCGTGAGTTCGGGCGGGACCGGATTGGTCCGCATGCCCTTGAATGGGACCGTGCTGGAACCATTCCGAAATCCCTTTGGCGCGAATTGGGCGAACTCGGATTTGGTGCGATGTTCGCGCCGGAATCCATGGGCGGAACGGGGTTGTCCCGTCTTGACGGAACCCTGGTTTTCGAAGGTCTCTCAGATGCCTGTCCTTCGGTCGCATCGTTCCTGTCAATCCACAACATGTGCGCCTGGATGGTGGCGACCTACGGAAGTTCGGCTCTTCGTGACAGGTATCTCGGTGGCCTCGCATCCATGGATAGGATCGCATCATACTGCCTGTCCGAACCGGGCTCAGGTTCGGATGCGGCCGCGCTGAACACTCGGGCGGTTCGGACGAATGACGGTTACGCCCTGACCGGATCCAAGGCTTTCATTTCAGGCGGCAGCTATTCTGATCTTTACGTCGTCATGTGCCGCACCGGTGGAGTCGGCCCCAAGGGAATCTCCAGTTTTGTCGTGGAATCCGGAACACCGGGTCTTGGTTTCGGCGCTCTCGAAGACAAGCTGGGATGGCGGGCTCAACCGACGACACAGGTCAATCTTGAAGATGCCCGGGTCCCCTTTGACAACCTGCTCGGTGACGAAGGGGAAGGCTTCACCTATGCCATGGCTGGACTGGACGGAGGGCGATTGAACATTGCGGCCTGCGCGCTCGGCGCAGCGCAAGGCGCATTCGACAAGACATTGACCTATATGGCCGAACGCAAGGCATTCGGGAAATCGCTGAACCAGTTCCAGGCGCTGCAGTTTCGGCTCGCCGACGCAGAAACCGAGCTTCAGGCGGGTAGAGTGTTTCTGAGGCAGGCGGCATGGAAGTTGGACAAGGGCGACCCGGATGCAACCATGCACTGCGCGATGGCAAAACGGTTTGTCACCGACCTCGCATTTCGCGTGGCCAATGATTGCCTGCAGTTGCATGGCGGTTACGGATACCTTTCCGATTACGGTATCGAAAAAATCGTGCGGGACTTGAGGGTTCATCAAATCCTTGAAGGAACCAACGAAATCATGCGCCTTATTGTCAGCAGGGCACTGATCGGCAGGGATCGGCCGTGAGCGACATCCTTTGTCGTCGTGAAGGCAAGGTGGGCAGAATCACCTTGCAACGTCCCAAGGCCCTGAACGCGCTGAGCCATGCCATGATCGCCGAGATCGAGCGCGCCATCGATTCCTGGCGGCAGGACAACGATGTCAATTTCGTCATGATCGAAGGCATCGGTGAGCGGGCATTCAGCGCCGGCGGCGATATCCAGGACATGTACGATACCGCCGCGCGCGGCGATTTCGAATACGGACGCCGGTTTTGGCGTGACGAATACCGCCTGAATGCCAAGATATTCAATTTTCCCAAACCGTGGGTTGCGTTCATGCAAGGGTTTACCATGGGCGGCGGGGTCGGCGTTTCGTGTCACGGGTCCCACCGGGTTGTCTGTGAAAACAGCATCGTTGCCATGCCCGAGTGCGGGATCGGCCTCGTGCCGGATGTGGGTGGATCACTGTTACTGGCGCGTGCGCCCGGGAGGATGGGGGAGTATCTCGGGACAACGGGGACCAGGATGGGACCAGCGGATGCCATTTACGCCGGATTCGCGGACTACTTTGCCCCAAACGAATGCTGGGAAGAGGTCAAGGCAGATCTTGTCGAAACGGGCGAAGTGGGAATTCTGGACGATCGTGCCACGCTGGCCCCGGGCGGAGTCCTGCATGAAAGGCAACGTGAAGTTGATCGGCACTTTGGAGGAGAAACGATTGCCGACATTCTCAGGTCAATGTCCGCACATCCTGACAAGTTCGCGGAAGCGGCCTTGAGTGCCATCACCCGGAATTGCCCTTTGTCTGTCGCATGTTGTGTCGAAATTGTTCACCGCGCCCGTGAAAGCGATACGATTTTCCGGGCGCTCAGGGAAGAGTTCAGGTTCACCTTCCGCTCGGCCGAGCATGGGGATTTTATCGAAGGCATCAGGGCCGCGGTCATTGACCGTGACCGAAGACCTCGGTGGCGCCATTCGGACATCGACGCTGTTTCCGATCTTGATGTGGTGAGAATGCTGATGCCGTTAGGCGACGACGAACTGAGACTCGAAAGGGAAGGATTCGCATGATGAGGATCGGATTTGTAGGTCTTGGAAACATGGGTTTCCCGATGGCACGAAACCTGGCCGCGGCAGGGCTGGACGTCGTCGGTTTCGATATCGCCACCGGCGTGCCTGGTGGTGTCAAACAGGGAGAGGATGTGAGGATGACGTCGAAAGGCAGGGATATCGTGGTCACGATGCTGCCTGACGGCGACGTCGTACGGGCAGTTGCGGCGGAGATCATCCCGATCATGAAACGGGGTTCGGTGTTGCTGGATTGTTCGACAATCGATGTCGAGTCGGCTCGTGCGGTTGCAAACGATTCAGGAAGCGCGGGCATCCACTTTGTCGATGCGCCGGTTTCCGGGGGGATTGCCGGAGCCGATGCCGGGACACTGACATTCATGGCTGGCGGAACGTCCGTCGCTTATGAAATGGTTCGGCCGATTTTCGAGATCATGGGTCAACGTTCGGTCCACTGCGGAGACAGCGGGAGCGGTCAGACCGCCAAGATGTGCAACAACATGATATTCGGGGTGACCCTGATTGGAACGTGCGAGGCATTTGTTCTCGCAGACCGGCTCGGACTCGATCGACAGAAACTGTTCGATGTCGTCTCGACCTCATCGGGTTACAGCTGGACGATGAACGCCTATTGCCCTGCCCCCGGCGTTGGACCGGTCTCTCCGGCCGACAATGATTATCGGCCCGGTTTCTCTGCGGAATTGATGCTCAAGGATCTTCGACTTAGCCAAAGAGCGGCCGAGCAGGTTGACGCCGACACGCAGCTCGGTCGTCTCGCGACGGATCTTTTCGAACGGTTTGTCGACATGGAAGACGGTCTCGGAAAGGACTGCACTGCCATGCTCCCTAGGCTGGAGACCAGAAAACGGGACCAGTGCTGATCCTCTGAAAGGCGCACGTAAGTCCGGAAATCTTGCCCCTGTTCCTCAAAGGAATGTCACCATGCGATGCCTGTCCTGAAGCCTAGTCTGCGTGCTCCCTGCGAGATTCCATCACCAATCCTGAATGCCCATTTGTCACGTTTGCCGCATGTTCAAATCGCGAAAGAACCCTGGGCCGAAATTTCGCATGCGATAGACTTGGCAGTCAGGTCAATCTGGTTTTGAATGCTGGCCGGCATCCGGACATGACACGAATCCGAAATCCACCCAACGGCCGCTCCGGCCGTGCGGTCCCGGTGGCGGGTCAGTAGTGGAACGACTGGCATATGGCGAGAGTATCAACCATGGACGATGAGAAAAAATATATCCTCACTACCGTGAAGGAAAATGTCAGCCTGACAATTTTTGATGCTGCGACGAGAGAGTCACGCGCAATCGTGCCGGTAGGGGAAAGCGGCATCGCCAAGCCGCACGAAATTGCCGTAACGTCCGACGAATGCTTGGCTTTCGTCTCGCTCTACGGTGACAGGGATTACGGCAACAATACACCTGACAACCGGTTGGGCGTTGTCAACCTCGAAACCATGACATTCGATGGACATGTCGATCTGGGTCTCTATCGCGGTCCCCACGCAATGATGACTGATCCAATGGGCAAGATCTGGGTTACCGTAGAACACAACTGCTGTGTCGTGATCGTTGATCCGTTTTCCAGGGAAATTGAACACACGATTTGGCTGGAGGTTCCCTGCCACTTTCTCGCTGCCGCACCAGATGGGTCGACAGTCTGGTTTTCGGCGAAGGAATACCCCGTGATTGTGGAGGTGGATATCTCGTCACGGCGGATCGTTTCACGCATTCCGGTTCCAGTCGGTGCACAGGCGATCCGGGTAGCTCCCGATGGCGGAATTCTCTATGTGGGTGATTTTCACAGACCATTGCTGCATTTGGTTGATCTCGCAACACGGGAAATCGTCCAGACCGTCGGCCTGACCGGTGTTCCTGGCTGGCCTTTCAACAGTCATGACGGCACGAAGGTGATCGTTACGACTTATGATGAGGCGAAAGAATTGGGCTATGTCGAACTGTTGAACAGCAGCGACATGACGGACGCCAGCGTTGTCGAAGTCCCTGCCGAACCGTTCCATGCTCTGCCGGAACCAGACAACCGGCATTTGCTGGTTGCCCTTGCCAGCGGTGAAATCACGAGAATCGATCTGAAGACCGCGACGATTGTCGAAGGTGGGTTTCCTGCCGGCGGCAGGATGCCCGAAATGCTCCTCTACGTTTAGTCCCGACGTATTTCAGCGCCAGCGGCACGGTCCGAAATTGGCTTGGAGAGCTACCGGGGTGCGCTCACGATGCTGGCAGACGCCGAACTCCAGGGCATTCCGCACTGCATCGCGACTGACTCCCCTGCGCGCGCAAATTCTTTCTCGATACGCGATTGAAGCGACTGGCCCGGTACGTGCTCAAAAAGGCGTGACATACGGAATCGCGGAGAAAGCCACAGTCTCAGAAATAGTAGTCGAGTGCGAAAAACAACCGGTCGTTGTCACCAATCTCTCGGAATGGAGCCTGGTCGCCGGATTTGTAGAGCACCAACCCGGCCGTCAGATCGACCGAGTCGGTCAAATTGTAAACAGCCTGCAATCTCTGGATGGCTCCATTTTCGCCTGTCAGCCCTAAATTTAGCGCGAGGAATGACACTTCGATCGTGTCATTGCGCATACTCCGGCTTATGCGAAGCGCCGTGGCCGGTTCATTGCGGCGACGGTCGTCGGGCATCGCGGCCAGGCGGCTATCATAGTTGAAGATGTGTCGATTGACCGCCTCGAAGGCGATCGCAGTTTCGGCAAATCCGGAATACTCCACGCCGATTAGCGCCGCCAGACGCGAGAACTTTCTCCCTGCCGCGTTGGTGAAACGCAGCCCCGCGAAACCAGCGACTTCCATTTTCAGCAGCCAGTTTCCCGAAACGTAATTTCCTGCCGATCCTACCATCCACATCCTGTTGCGGCGAAGCCGCGGGCCGGTGCCGGTTTCCACGACATGCGGCCGGTCGTCGAAAACATTCGCCGCGTAAAAAGAGATGTCCCAACTCGGGAAGGTTCCCGTGAGCGCCACGGCGACCTCTGGTGAACCGAACGCATTGTCCGGATCGTCTTGCGGTGGCGCCGAAGACTGCCCGGGGAAGAAGTCACTGCCGGGCACGGGCCCCTTGTCGAAGCGGCGTTCGGGGACCGCAATCATACTCACGTTCCATCGCCCGGCGTATACGTCGAGTCGTGCCATCGCGATCGGCAGCCGAAGATCCTCGATGTCGGTCATGCCTGGCAGCCGGTTATCGAGTGGATTGAGTACGTCCGTGACGCGGAAAAGATCTGACCGGCCCCAGATCACCACC
>JAPOVX010000130.1 GCA_026707935.1 Paracoccaceae bacterium | reverse complement strand
GTGCCACAAGTTATCCTGAGTCCGTATCGTCGAGGGGAGTTGGATCAGGCAATCGTGTATTATGAAAACGACAGCCTTCCGCAGACGCTGTCCTATTTCATCCTGAACAAGCTGCGCTGGCGGATCATCACCGGGGACCTCGCGCCAGGCCAAGCGCTGAGGGAGCAGGAACTGGAGGCCGACTACGGCAGCAGCAGGGGACCGGTGCGGGAGAGCCTGCGCCTTCTCTTGCGCAACGGGCTCGTGGAGCACCTGCCGCGGCGCGGGTTCCGGGTCCGGAAAGAGACGCGGGACGACGTCCGTAACATCTACCAGCTGCGCGCCACGCTCGAGGGTATGGTGATCGCCGCCTTGGCAGACCTCGATATCGATCCTCTGTGCGAGGCGCTTCGGGGACGATGCGCGATCATGGAGGGCTACTACAAGGCGAAAGACATCGAGGGCTATTTCCGCGAAAACAGCACCTATCATCAGTGCATTATCGATTACACCGGCAACCGTCCGATCGCGCAGGTCCTGTATTACGTGAACGAGATTTCGCTTCCAATTCGCTACAAGCTTCTGAAAGAGGCGTTCCCGACGCACCGCTCCCTCGACTATCACGAGGAAATCCTGCACCAGCTCGAAGCCGGGAACATCCCCGAGGCGAAACGGCTGACGCAAGAGCACATCCTGGAAAACCTGGACCGGGCGATGGCATTCTTTGACGAACACGAGGATGCTGTTTCGAACTGAAGGCTTCATGCCAGCGCGATCACGCCGACTTCGACGATTGCATCCTCACCGATTGCGCTCACTTCCACAAGATTCCTCGCCGGGGCACTGTTGCCGAAGACTTCAGCGAAGGCCTCGTTGACCGCGTCCTTTGCGGAGAGGTCGGTCACGTAGACGATGGCCAGCATGATCTTTTCCGCCCCGCTCCCCGCCGCTTCCAGTACCGTGACGCAGTGTTCAAGGGAAAGCCGGGCCTGCGCCGCCGCACCGGCGACGATCCGGCCCGTTGCCGGGTCACGCGGCATCTGCCCGCCGACAAAGACGAATCCTCCGCCCTTTACGCCCTGCGAAACCGGCGAGGTCGATGCCGGCACGTCAGGGTGGTCAACTATCTCTCTCATCCTCCCCTCCTCAGGTGCCAGCGCATGAAACTACGCGCCGAGCCTGAAATTCACCGTGGTCAAGTATTCGCGCAAGCCCCAGACGCCGCCTTCGCGACCAAATCCCGCGTCCCTGAACCCTCCGGTCGGAACATCCGCGCCCTGTATGGCCGTCGAGTTGATCCCCATGCTACCGAAGCGTATTCCACCGAGATGCGGTTGAAGCGCCTCCGGCGCACCAGTGTAGAAATAGGCGGCCAGTGCATGACGCTCGCGTGACAGGCGCTCCAGCAGGTCCTCACGTCGGGAAAAGGGACGGATCGACAACAGTGGCCCGAATGTCTCGTACCGGTCGAAGAAGCTGTTGCTGCCGCTTTCGACCACGGTCAGGGGAAACACGAACGGACTGTCGTTCCCGACCTTGTGCGGCTCGGGCGTCAGCAGGCGCTCGCCGTCCTCCCTGACACGGAACACGACATCCACAAGTGCGTCCGCTGCCTCCCTCGTCCGAACCGGGCCGAGGTCCACGCCGCCGTCGGAGGGACCCGCCGTCACCGCCTCGACACGTTCCATCAGCCTTTGCCTGAATTCCGGATAGATTCCCTCTTCGACGAAAACGCGATTGACGGAAGAACACGCCTGGCCGGCAGCCTTGAGCTTGCGTTCGAGGAGATCGGCGACCGCGCGGTCCACGTCGGCATCGCTGAAGACGGCAAAGGGACAGTTTCCCCCAAGTTCCATGACCGCCTTCTTGCCGCCTGCGGCGCATGCAGCTGCCAGTTCGCGCCCGACGGCGGTCGACCCGGTAAAGCTGACGATGTCAATTTCGTCGTGCCTGAGAACCCGGCCCGCAAGCTCGGAGTCACCGGTCGCAAGCAGCTGGATCTCGTTGCCGACGCCTGCCTGCCGGAACGCGCTGAACATTGCACGCCCGCAGAGCATCGCAAGAGAGGAGGGCTTGACGATAACCGGGCATCCGGCGGCGATCGCTGGTGCGATCTTTCGGGTCAGGCCTGCCACGGGGTCGTTGAACGGACAGATCAGGAAAGCGCCGCCCAAACCGACATCCGTCACCAGGCGGCCCGGTTCGATGGTCTGCTCGAATTCAACACCGTCCAGCAAGACGCGGCAATGGTCCAGGAACGAGATGGCGTAATCGATCTCGGCGTCGGCTTCCCCGGGCTTCTTTCCCACTTCCCGGACCACGAGCGCTGCCAGTTCCAAACGTGCGGACTGCAGTCCTTCGATACAGCCTTCGAGGACCTGCCGCCTTAGCTGGTGATCGCCGACCAGGGCCCGGCGGCCGTGCGCGAGGCGCTGCAAATGCCGTTCGGCTTCGGCCGGTGCATCCGGGCACCAGTGCGCGAAGACGCGCCCGTCATTCGGCGAGACCACCGCGCGCGGTGTGTCAGTGCCCATGAGGACTCCCCGGCGGACCGCCCGCCACCTCGCCGAGAATTCCCAGCAGCGCGCGAATCTCGGAAACCGGTTTTCCGAAGCAGACCCTCAGGTGGTCGCGATATCCTCTGCCGAAGGTCTCGCCGGGCAAGGACAGGACCCGGCGGACTTCCAGCTTCCGGCGAAACGATTCCGTGTTTTCCACGTGTGGAAACAGGTAAAACCCGCCCTCCGTCGCCACATGAGGCCAGCCCCGCGCCGCTGCAAAGTCGAGCATGAGCCGCCGCTGCTCGGAGTAGTCTTCGGGAATGGCCTCATGTGCGTTGATGATCCGCAGCGCGATATTCTGGCTCGGCGTCGGTGCTGCGCTGAGAAGGGTCTCGTGGGCGGCGATCACGGGTGCGGTCCTGTCGCGGTGCACGAGGCATGCGCCCAGTCTCAAGCCCTGGAGATGGTAGTTTTTCGAAAAGGAACTGACGACGAAGACGTGACCCTCGGCAGAGCAGACCGAATCGTGCCATTTCGGGACGTCGAAGACAATGTTCGAGAAACTCTCGTCGAGCAGGAGGATGGCCCCCGCATCCGCGCTCTCCCGGCAAAGAGTGTCGACTTCACGTTTCCCGAGTACACGACCGGTCGGATTGCCGGGATTGCTGCATATGACAGCACCGGCTCCGGATTTCTGCAAGGACTCTCGCAAACGCAACCTGTCGATTTCGAAACCGTCGGCAGCGCGGGTCTCGTGGAAAACCGGCTGGAGATGCGCCAGTCTGATGAGGTCCTCGTAACTCGGCCAGTGTGGCGACACGACGAGCACCCTTCCTCCGGCGGGCAGCATGGTGCGCATGATGCAGAAGATCGAGGATTTGGCGCCACCGACAATGACGCATTCGTGCTCGGGAAGGTTCCATTTTTCGAACAGGCCCGTGCGCGCCAGGTCCCGCAACGCCGCGAGACCGCTGCCGGCCGTCAGCGTGGTCCCGAACCGGATGTCGGCGGGAATCGCGCCGGCGCGATCCGGGAACGTCGGCGTACTGAGCGAATAGACCGTCTCGCCGGTGAGGCGCGCCGATGCGATGGCCCCGGCCAGCGCGAGAGTCGGGGACCCGCGAAGAAGGTGGTTCATCTCCGCTGGTCCTTCCGCATGAAGAAAGCCTGCGCGGCGATACCGAGCGCCATCGAAAAGCCGAACACCATGACGCCGATGGCGTTGATTGCCGGATCGAATCCGGTCACCAGGGTCGTCCAGATCTTGATGGGAAGCGTGATTGAGAAGTTGGTCAGGAAATAGGCGATGACAAACTCGTCAAAGGCAAAGGTAAAGGTGATGATCAGTGTCGCGACAATGGCGAAGCGGCACGATGGCAGAACGATTTCGAGAATGGCACGTAACCGCGAGGCTCCGAGGGCCCAGGCCGCTTCCTCATGGCTCCTCGGGATCTGCGCGATCCGGTTGCGAAGGTTCAGGACCGCAAGCGGCAACACGTAGAGGACCTGCCCGGCATAAACCAGCCCCAACGAGGGCTCGAAGCCGATTGAGACGAAATACAGCCTCAAACCGATTCCGGTGAGGATCAGTGGTACGGCAAGCGGCGCCAGCACGAACAGCGTGACCGCCGTCTTTCCCGGGAACCGTGCGTTGACGAGCGAATACGCACACAGGAACGCGATGGCAGTTGCGGATACGCTGACGGCCGACGCGACCGTGACGCTGTTCATCAGTCCGGAGAAGTACTGTGCATCGCGGAACACACGCCCGAACCAGACCAGCGTGAATTCCCGAAACGGCATGACCTGATATCGGCCACTGTTGAAAGAGAACACGGCCATGACGATGATCGGAAGATAAATTGTTGCCGTGACGGCAGAGAACAGCAGTATGAACCAGCGGCCGTATGCTTGCTTGCGAACCATGCCCACCATGTCATTCCTGCAGGCGGACCTGGCGGCGTACCAGCGCAAGCGGCATGGCGGAAACCAGCACCACGCCCATCAGGACCGCGGCAAATGTTGCGGCCATCGGCAGATCGTAGGTCCCCTTCAGCGTGCTCAGCATCAGTTGTGCGAGGACTGGTTTGAATCCGCCGCCGAGGAGGGTCGGCACGGCGTAGTCTCCAACGCAAATGATGAATGTCAGTACTGCGCCGATGATCCAGCCGGGAAAGCTCAGGGGCAGGACGATTTCGAGGAAGCCGCGCCATTCACTGCCTCCAAGATCCCGATTCGCTTCGAGGAGGCGCGGATCAATGGTGACCATGACGCTGAATATCGTCAGTGTTATCAGCATGATGCCGAACAATGCCAAACCGAAGACCGAGGCTGACATTGTATAGAGAAACCCGAGTGCGACGGGTTGGCCGAGGATCTTGGCAAGTGCGAAAGCGATGACGCCGCTGTCGGACAGCACGAGCTGCCAGGAAAATGCGCGAATCGTGAAACTGGTCCAGAACGGAGCGATCAGCAGGAAGAGCAACAGGAACCGGCGCCGCGGGTGTGCCGCATATGTCAGGAACCAAGCCAGCGGGTAGGCGATGACGGACGCAAGCACGACCGCGGCAGACGCCAGCAGGATGCTGCGTATGAGCGCATCCGTGAATCGGTCATTCGCAAAGAAGGTCACGTAGTTGGACAGCGTCAGCCCGCCGTGATCGGCACCGGTGAAACTGAGGCCGATGGTGTAACCGATGGGCACGACAAAGAACCCGGCCATGAGAATCACGGCAGGAAGGATTCCGTGCCACAGGTTGGCCACGGGCGCACGTCGGCGGACGGATGTATCTCGCGCAGTTTCGCCGATACCTACCATTCGAGCGCTACGGCGCGCATCGGAGCACCATCCACGCAGGTCGATTTCAGTGGCACGGCCATGAGAAAGGGGCGTTCCGCATGCAGGCGGCCCAGGTCCCTCAGGTCCTCGACGAACGGAATGCCGGCGGCGAAGACCGCGTGATGGGTGACGAATTCCTCGTTGTAGACATGCCGGACCGGCATTTCACGCGCAATGTAGTCTTGCGGAAAATCGATGCAAACTGCCGCGGGTTCCAGGGACGTGATCCATTTGGCCGCCTCCGGTTCAATGTTCGGGGCCTTGAGGTGCCATTCCCGGCTTTCGTAGCCGAGCCTGTTGGTCAGGTCGCTGCGCAGGATCAGCCGGTCGCCAGGGCGGAGGCGGTCGCCGAGCCTCTCGGCCAGCATCGACTGTGTAATCGGAAAAGGCAGTTCCAGGTCCGAAAAATCCGCGATGACCGCTTCGCCGATGAACAGGTCGAGCCCTTCGTTCGGAAGATCCTGGATTGTCGCACCGCCTTTCCGCATGTGGCAGGGTGCATCGCAATGTGTAAAGCCGTGTCCGGTGATCAGGAAGTGAGTCTCTTCCGCGCCGTCACCCGCGGCAAGACTCCTGCCCTGGCAGACATCGATTCTCCATCGCCAGTGATTGAGGAGCGGGACCGACAGGTCGACGATGCGCGGCGTGTCCGACGGCCATGAACTCATCGCGATCGGCCGGCAGGGAGCGGTTGCACTCTCGGGGAGGGAAATCGGCAATGCGGCAAAGAAGACCTCTTCGGTCTCGATGGCGCCGAGATTCGTGCAGTTCTCCGTCAGCAGCAGCCCTTCGGCGTGGAGCGCGGAACGGAAGGCTTCGTTGTGGTTCCGGTATCCCCCCTCGCCGCCCGGACGGCTCGCCGGGATGTCGTCGCAGGACAGGTCCATTGCCACATGCGTGAATCCGGCCCTCGAAATGGCTGCCGCGCAACCGGGTGAAATCCGGGGGGCATTCCGCCAGTATTCCGGCTTGCGATTGTGAACCGACTCCGCGTGTCCGCTCCTCACGACGAGGATGTTCCGCCCGGGCCGGGCGGAACACTTTGCCGCGATCACCGCCTCGTCGATCGTTCCGGAGGCGGAGACGTCGAGGACATGCGCGACACCGGCGAACATGTGCAAGGGATAGTCGTCGAGCCGTCTTCCCCCGCGTATTCGCCATCCCGGGGCAGACGTGAAGCAGAACCCGCTGCCGCGCCACTTGTAACCGAACTCCTGGAACTCGTCGCCGCGATAGTAGGACTGGGATACGAACGGGTAGCTCGGCCAAAGCCAGTGCGGCTCCATGCACTGCGAACAGTCAATGATTGCCATGCCCGTTTCTTCTCCGAGAATTGATCATGGACGGGAGACCGAACGCCCCGCTCGTGACAGGCGGAGGCGTTCGGCCGGATGCCGCAAGCCTCAGAGGTTCTTGAAGTTCTCCCAGGCGTCGAGCCATTCCTGCCTGTTGTCAGGATCTTTCCTGGGTGACAGGTTCGCCATAAACACCTCGTCGAACCGGTCTAGATCCACCAGGTTCAGCAATTCCCGCTTGTCATCAGGCAGAAGTTCCGCGGCCTTCTTGTTCGGGACCATGCTGTAGTAGGTCTTGGCGATCGCCAGCATGGACTGGAACCGTGGCCCGGCCACGTACTGCACGAACTTGACGGCGTTTTCCATGCGCGGCGTGTTCGCCGCGATACAAACGGCCTGGTCCCAGGTCACGCCACCTTCCACTGGCACGCGCGCCTTGAAAGGCAGGCCATCGTCGTACATTCCGGCCTGGACCCATTCTCCGGCGATTGCGAGGTCGTAACTGCCCCCGGCCATCGCCTGGATGACCTGCGACGTGTTGCCGACCAGCCCGACCTGCGGACGCAGGCTCGTCAGGCGATCGACGAGTGCGCCGAAGGCATCGGCGTCAAGGTCGTAGGGCTGCGGATTGCCGTTGTACTTCGACAGGCAGCCCATGTTTGGCAGGAACCAGTCGAAGAGCGCGACCCGTCCCGAAACGGCGCTGTCCCACAGGACCGAGTAGCTGGCGACATCGTCTTCGGAAAAC
>JAPOVX010000284.1 GCA_026707935.1 Paracoccaceae bacterium | reverse complement strand
ACGGTACCACTTTTTCTAATCATGGGATCACTGATAAGGTTCTCCGGGATCGCCGAAGCGGCCTATGACGCAGTTTACAAGTTGATAGGCCATATTCATGGCGGCCTGGCAATGGGTACGGTCCAGGTCTGTACGGTTTTCGCTGCCGTTACAGGGATTACGCCGCCTGCTACCACCACGATGGGTCAGATCGCATATCCCTCAATGGTGCGGTACAAGTATGATCGGTCCATCGCTATTGGCTCGATTGCGGCGGGGGGAGCTCTGGGGGCGCTCATTCCACCCAGCGTGCCGTTCATCTTTTACGGGCTACTAGCCAAAGTCTCGATCGGCGACCTCTTCATGGCAGGCGTCCTGCCGGGACTTATGCTCGCAGCCTTTTACACGATCTATATTGGTATTCGCTGCCGTATTCAGCCTCATCTCGGTCCGGCACTGCCCGCGGAAGAGAAATTCACCCGCAAGGAAAAGCTAGGCGCTGTGCTAAGCATTTGGCCCTTTGCAGTACTCATCGCCATCGTTCTTGGCGTGATCTGGGGTGGGATTGCGACACCAGCCGAGGCTGCCGCATTCGGGGCCGCAGGAGCCTTCCTTATCAACCTGGCCTACGGAAAATTGACCTGGGCCGTTTTGAAGGACTCGTTGGAGTCCACTCTGAAATTGACGGGTATGGGTCTTTGGATCCTGATCGGCGCCACAGTTTATCTGAATATTTTCAACTCGTTGGGAAGCCAAGATCTGCTGACCGAACTCGTGCTGTCCATGCCGGGGGGACCCAATGGCATTCTGCTGATGATGATGCTCATCATTTTGATCCTTGGAATGGTCATGGACGACTGGGCAATTATCATGCTCTGCACGCCACTGTTCATCCCAATCGTTGACTCTCTTGGCATCGACAAACTCTGGTTCGGCGCCCTCTTTATCGTCAATATCCAGATTGCCTATCTGACGCCACCATTCGGGTTTGTCTTGTTCTGGATCAAAGGAGTCCTTCCGAAAAACGTAAGCATGGGCGACGTCTACAAGTCGGTTGGCCCGTTCGTCGTGATACAGTTCTTCGCACTGGCGCTTATTTTCGTCTTTCCGGCGATCCCGACCTGGCTACCCCATATGATGAAGTAATCCATCGACTGCTTGTGCCGCATAGACACCGATTTCACGTCAAAGCTGGAGGCCCAGATGTACGATCACGTTGTTGTTCCGGTCGCGCCGGACCACATAGGCGAATATTCTACTTCACTGGATGTGGCTCGACGTCTTCTGTCAGAGGCGGGAAGGCTGTCCGTGCTATCCGTTTTGGAGGAACTCCCCTCCTACGTGGGATCATATTTTCCGTCGGATCAGATCAAAAGGAACCTTTCCGAACTAAAGGATGCCATCGAGACGGAACTCGGAAGCAAGGGAATCGAGGTCCACGTGCGTTCCGGACATCCCACCAACACCATCCTGGAATGGGCGGAGAACAACAACACGGACTGCATAGTTGTATCGTCCAATCGGCCTGGTCTGCCAGATCTCTTGCTCGGCTCAACAGCCGCAAGGGTCGTTCGCCACGCGCAATGTGCTGTCGTCGTTCTTCGCTAAAATTCACTGCCTCATTCTTCACCCGTGAATTTCACGACCTTTTGCCGAGGTCACCAAGTGCGTACGACGTCACCGACATGGCGTCCGTGTTCTTCGGCGTCATGCGCCTCATGATCGATTCTGTCTTTTCAAAAACTCATGACGGACTTGAATCTGACCGGCCGTCAAAAGGTGACCAAAATGAGCTATGCCCAAAAGTCGGTGACGATCGTGATCGGGCGGCGACTTGAACTTGCTTGATGACGTCGGCGCGATCGGTTCGGCTGAAGGGACAGGAGGCCATCAACCGCAACGTGGGACGGGATGCCGACCGCCGGAAGGCCGAGGAGCATTTCGAACGTCCTTTTCCCGACAGTTGGTCCCATCGGTTTGTCAGGACTGATTTTTTGGCGAATTCCCGTCTGTTTACCGCATCTCGAAAACATCGTAAGGGCTCGTACGTCGCGCTCGGGTAATCAGGCGGTTCTCGCATGCTCATTGGGGTTCCCAAAGAAACGAAGATTCACGAATACCGGGTCGGGCTGATTCCCGGCAATGTCCGCGAACTCGTCGCGCACGGCCACCGGGTCGTCGTCGAAAGCGGGGCCGGTGCGGCGATCGGCATGACCGATGCACACTACGAGGGGGCCGGGGCATCCATCGCGGGTTCGGCCGCCGAGGTGTTCGCCGAGGCCGAAATGATCGTCAAGGTGAAGGAGCCGCTGGTGCCGGAGCGCGCGATGCTCCGCGAGGGGCAGATCCTGTTCACCTATCTGCATCTTGCGCCCGATCCGGGCCAGGCCGACGATCTACTCAACAGCGGCGCGACCTGCATCGCCTACGAAACCGTCACCTCGCCGTCCGGCGGCCTGCCGCTGCTGGCGCCGATGTCGGAAATAGCTGGCCGCATGTCGGTCCAGGCAGGCGCCTATTTCCTGGAGAAGACCCACTACGGACTGGGCATCCTGCTGGGCGGCGTGCCTGGTGTAGATCCCGGCAAAGTTGTCGTCATCGGCGGCGGTGTCGTTGGAACCCACGCCATTCATATCGCGCTCGGCATGGGCGCCGATGTATGGGTGCTGGACCGAAACGTCGACCAGCTGCGCCGCCTGTGGCGACAGTTCGGCCGGCCGCTGAACACCGTATTTTCGAACCGCGATGCCATCGAGCGCCACTGTATCGCGGCGGACCTGGTGATCGGCGGCGTTTTGGTTCCCGGCGCGGCGGCGCCAAAACTGGTGTCCGCCGAAATCGTGAGCCGGATGAAACCTGGCTCGGTCCTCGTCGACGTTGCGATCGACCAGGGCGGCTGCTTCGAGACATCCCGTCCGACGACCCACGATGATCCGGTCTTTGTGGTGGACGAAGTCGTGCATTATTGCGTCGCCAACATGCCTGGCGGCGTGCCACGCACCTCGGCTCAGGCGTTGAACAACGCCACGCTGCCTTATACGCTGGCAATCGCCGACAAGGGTTGGCGAAAGGCACTGGGAGACGATCCGCATTTGATGGGTGGACTGAACGTCCACGCCGGCCGGATCACCCATGCCGCGGTTGCAGAAAGTCTCGGTCACGAGTGTTTCGATCCGAGGGAAGCAATTGCATACTGACCGGACGGCATCCCGCCTCGGCAACTTGGGGTAATGGGCTGGAAACAGTTCCGTTTCCGGATTCGCTGATTTTCTTTGAGTCATTGATTTTACTGGTGCTGCCGGAGAGATTTGAACTCTCGACCTCTCCCTTACCAAGGAAGTGCAAGCCCATTTGTTCACGTTTTATTCGTGGTTTGCTCCGCTTTTCGTTCCCGTTCCAACACCTTCTAAATGACTGAAACTGTGCACTGCACAGAAACGTCACCGTTTCCTCTCCATGATTTCGGCCGCGTCGCGCAGGTAATCGGGGCTGTGTTGGGCATAGGTCCGTTCCAGATCATCCATTGAAACTCCGAAAAATCCGGAAGCAATCCAACGATCCATACCTCTCTGCATCGCCCATGTTATCGCCGTGTGTCGCAGGTCATGGCGGGCGCAGTTGTCGATACCGGCTGCGTTCAAGGCTCGCGCCCAAGCCAGCCATTCGTCCAACACAACGTCGACCAACGCTTGCGTATCGAGGCCGTGCGCACCGCGATGGCCACCGCCTTCTTCTGGCCCACCGGCACGACGAGCCGCTTGGCCCGCGTAACGTAGGTATAGAGCAGGGTCCGCTTCAGCATCGCGTCGTGTTGCGTCAACATCTGGATCACCACCGCCGGAAATTCCGAGCCTTGGCTCTTTTGTACTGTCGCGCCACAGGCCAGCACCGACGCGTCGAACTCGCCGAAGCCATAGAGAAGGTCGCGGCCTCGAAGTGCGCGGTGAGCTCGCTGGCCTCGGGGTCTACGTCAACGTCCACGACCGCGCCGATGTCTCCGTTTTTTGACTTCCTTGCCGTAGTCGTTCTCGACCAGCGTGATCTTGTCGCCCGGCGCGAAGGTCCGGCCGAAGCGCTCGACCCTGCGCTCGCCGTCCGAGTTGAGGGCCGCCTGAAGCTCGATGTTGAGCGAGCGGGCACCGTCGCCGCACCGGCTCATCGGGCACAGTACCTGGATATCGCGCACGGGATTGAGGTCGAACCGCCGCAGGATGCGAATTTTTCCCAGCTCGACGGCCCGCAAGACCGCCGTCTCCGGTTCCTCGGCCGCTACGAAATAGAAGTCCCTCCCGTCCTTGGTCCGGGAGAGATCGGGGTTGCCGCCCCGGTTGATGCAGTGGGCCTTGGTGACGATCCGGCTCCGCACCGCCTGGCGGACCACCGGAACGGCGCCAGTGGCGATGACATCGGCCAGCACCTGTCTCGGCCCGGTCAAGACCTGCCGATCCGGCGATTTCGACTGCCGGCCGGCGCCCCGATTCAAGATGTCCCGAGCACAGGAGCGGCGAGCAGTTCCTTGACGAACTCGAAGTGCTGCGCCTCGGCATCTGAGGCGGCGAGGTCGTCCAGTTCGGGATCGTAGACGTCCATCGCGTCCATCACCCGCTGGAGCCGTGCACTTTCGATCCGCGCCAGGTGCTCGTCGATCTCCTCGGGCGTGAACATGCGTCTGAGCTCTGAGACGAACTGCGGCAATGCCCGCGCGAACTCGGGGTGCTCCCCCGCCGCCTCCGCGAACGTGAGCAGTTTCTCGCCCACCACATAGTCGAAGGCCGACGCGATGCCGTACTGGAGCCGGATGGATTTGGCCGCCTCGCACTGCTCCCTCCAGACCTCGTGCCAGCGGCGTTCCGAGGTACGCTCCATTCCCGATCTCCTCATTCCGCGCGGCCTTCTACCGCGTTCCCCAGCCGGTCGCCGCACCGATTGCGCCAGCCCGAACGGCACGTCGATACCCCCGGCCGTTGGTCCCGGCGGCACGCAACCCGTGGGCGAGAGCATCACGATGATCTGGAAAAGATCTCCGGCGCACAACCTTACTTCAATCGACGCAATGTAGCGGCCAGGTCCGATTCGGGTATGAACTCCACGTTCAGCAATGTCGCCAAGTGAAATCCAAGACCTTGCGCCTGCATTGCGCGCGGTTTTATGTCTGTCGGGCCGAACGCGACGCCGCCACCAAAGTTTACAAATCCCCGTCCGTAAAGGTCGAGGCACTCGTAGAGAATTTCTTGGAGTTCCACAGAGAAATTTCCTTGACCGCGATAATCTTCTTCCCGCAATCCAGCACGATAATTTTCAAATTTAGCGACTTTCAACAAACAGAACTGTCGATACGTCATTTGCTCGGCATGCTTGGCAAGAAGATGCGCCATGTCTGCACTTACATGAGGGTCAAATGCTACGTTTGCGAAAAAATGCCCCATATACTGTATTTTCTTTTCTTCGGGTTCCCTTTGGCACTTTAGAAGCACGCTTTCCGCAACTTCTTCTGCATCGCTTCTTGTGTTCGGGCTTTCGCTGAAAAACCGGTCATTTCTCACCGTCTCGCCGCGGAGTGCGCGCGCGTGAATGTCCTTGGCGATAACTGATACGACAGCTCCAAGCCGTTTTCTCTCTCTTGGCCCAAGAACGCGGTCGGCGATCTCGTTGCCCACTTGCCGCAATGCGTTACCTGCCGCCACGCCTGCGGCTCCCAGGACTCCGGCGAGCGCCGGATCGCCTGAGATCACGCCAAGTGCGCCTCCGGCCGCACCTCCGGTGATCTCGACGCCTTCATCTATCGCACGGCGCAGCTTGGGATTCTCGTTTGGCTTGCTCTCTGGCGATCTACTCACGATGTTGCTCCCGAACTTCCGCTCTCCGCTTCCGAGCCTTGGTTTCAGCGACCGGGTTCGAGCCACCGAACTGAAGCGAGTTGCATGCGCCAAGTGTTCTCTCGCGTCGAAATTGGGTCAGATGTGTCGGAGCCTCTCCACCAAACTGGGGGCCGTTGCCTTCACGTCCTTCACCCAAATGTCCAGAACTTCCCTCAAGAGCGGAGCACATTCGTCATGAGGCACTATTCCGGCGCCCAGTTCAAGAAGATCAATCTTGATGCCCCGCAGATTGCCGTACCAAGAGACAACATCTCGAATGAGTTCGGAGGCGAGCAGTCCAAGTCTGTCAACAGTCGCGGCGGCTATTTCCGGAAGCCTGTCGTCCATTCCTCTAATACTGGGCATCCCGCTGAAGTCCCCCGCGTCAAACCGTTCCAGAAAATGGCGGAAATACTCCTCATAGCCCCGTCTTTCAGCATGTCGAATCGTCATGCCTATCTCAGCAGCCAGCATTCCCGCTAGAGCCCTGGCATCGAGCTTCCCTCGCCTTTGTTCCAGTTTGGCATTACTGAAATGAACAATGAGAGCCCCTAACAGCACCCCCGCCAACGGAGTCAACACCCTGGCAGCTTCCTCGAACGTGTCCTCCTCACTGCCCTGCCGATTCGCGAGCGACCGCTGCAGCCGGCATCAGATAAGCCTCGAGCCCACTGACAACACGATCGAGCGGTCCGGGGTCGACACTCAGACCCTGCTTGAAACTCTCCCATTGCTGGCGTTTGACGGCGTCTTTCGCGAATGTAGGCAACAGCCCGTCCGGAACTCGATCCGGGATCGCCGTGCCACGCCGGGCAAAGGTCGCAGACATTGCCCCTGCAAGACGCGATCGATCGATCTCGAAGGCCTGGCTGATTAACCACAGGTCGTAGTAGTCCTTCATCCGGCTGTTCGCCATGCCCAGATCCACCATGGCATGGAATTTCTCGGCAACCACCGTCTCCCGGGCGTAGCCGCGCAGCCGCGGCGCCGGCATGTCGAGTAGGACTGGATAGTCGAGCCACTCGGCCGGGGGTTCGGTTGCATCCCCGAAACCGACATCCACATTGACGGTGATGCGGGCGCCGGCGATGTCTGCGGTCGCCCGCATGCGGAATCCCCCGTACTCGTTCTCCTCACGAATACGACTGATTCGAGCTGCGCAGGCATCGAACACGACCCCGTCCGGCTGGTCCTGGCCGAGAACCTCCCTGAAGACCTCAAGCACAGCGTCCGGCGCCGGATCACCGTGACCCAGAAGATCGAGGTCGCGCGTCCCGCGAAACGGCTCATCGAACCACGTCATCAGAAGCATGGCGCCCTTGAGTACGAAACTGTCGGCATGTCTGGATTGCGCGAGGCGATAGAGCAGGCGCTCGATCGTATAGTGCGTGAGGATCAGGTTGAAATTCTGGCCTTTCTCCTTGCTGATCCTGAGGAGACGGGCTCGAACCGAGGCCCCAATGTTCCTGACGTCCCTAGGCATTGGCCGTGAGCGCCTCAAGATAAGGGCGGACCACCTTGGCGACACCACCGCGCTCCGCATGCCGGGCGATCTCGGCGGGGCTC
>JAPOVX010000256.1 GCA_026707935.1 Paracoccaceae bacterium | reverse complement strand
CTGACATGGGCGTGTCCTCCTTTGCTGACATTCGAGTAAAAGGACGGCATCGAAAGCATGACGGGACTTCCACTATGGCCGTGCTGACCGTACGCAACGTTCCCGACGAGGTCCAGCGCGCCCTGCGTGTTCGGGCCGCCCATCGCGGTCGCAGCACCGAGGCGGAGGTTCACGCCATCCTGGAAGAAACGGTCCTGCCGGAAGGACGGGTCGCTTTGGGGTCGCCGTTGATCGCGGTCGGCCAGCGCGCCAAGTTGACCGATGACGAGTCGGCAGGCTTTGCCTGGCGCGACAGTGCGACAGCCATACCTCTCGATCTCGAATGATTCTGGTAGACACCAATGTGGTGTCGGAACCGTTGCGCAAGGTTGCGGCACCGCGCGTCGCCGACTGGCTCGACGCACAGGCGCTGGAGACGCTGTATCTATCCGCCATCACCGTTGCCAAACTGCGTTTCGGTGTTCGTGCGCTGCCCAACGGGCGCCGTCGCAACCGACTGCACGAGGATCTGAAGCGGCAGGTATTGCCGATGTTCGCTGGGCGGGTGTTGGCATTCGATCCGGCGGCTTCGCAAGCCTATGTCGAGCTGATGGCGAAAGCGCGTTCCGCTGGTCGGTCAATCTCGGCGGCCGACAGCTACATCGCGGCGACTGCGGCGGCAAACGTGATGATAGTCGTGACACGGGACACGGCTCCATTCGAAGCGGCCGGACTGAAGACGGTTGATCCTTGGGCGATGTAATGGATGCTCGCCATGATCGGCGCGCGCGAAATCGTTGGTGAGGAAACTCACTTCATGACGCGTCTGGTCTTGCGCCGGCCCGTCTCCCGGGGCGTCTCGGCAGGAGCGGGAACGATGTCGCCATCGGCACGGAACCCGGGTGCATCCCAGATTGTTTGTTTGGAGTGATTCTGCGGGATTTGGGGGTTGGTAAGTGAACCATCAGGTAGATTATCGGCCTCTTGTTGAAATCGGTCCAGAAGCTGAAAATCAAGGCTTCGAAGCCAAATTTTCCCCTACATCCTTCCTTGTGAACCGATGCGGATTTCATGCGTCGGAAGACAAATTTAGGGGTCTCCGCCTGTACAAACAAATTGGGATGCACCCACGGAACCCGAACCTATTGACACGCATATCTCTGAGCCAGCCATCATCGGTTTTCCATATTTTGATCAGATCGACCGGATTGTCTTTGTTTGAATGGCTTCCGCAATCGAGCATTTTGCTATTGCCGTTTCTGTCCACCGCCAGGGCACAACTGCCGTTTGCCACGTCAAAAGTTACTATCTTCATTGGAGTGCGCCCATTTGATTAGACCGTTTAGCTTGCAATTTTTGATCCATCCGGGGCGTCGATCTCTTCGTTCCTGTTCAGGCTCAGATTTCCGAGCACCGAGTTCAGGCGCGTGGCGTTGCAAATGTCTTCAATGAAGGGTGGCAAGACGGTGCTCTATACGGCACTGGCGGGGGAGTGAGGATTTACCGGGTAATATTTCCGGCCCCCGAAAGCGGCGGTGGATCGTAGGCTGGCGGACGGCGGATTACCCTACCGTTGGAAATCACTTGCTTGGGCAATAACGAACGCCGGATCCGACCCACTGTCATCGAGAACAGGGCTTCTGAATTCAAGCTCATGCGCCTAGGTGGCGCGACAATATCAATTTTCGGATTTGTCCTGTGGTTTCCTCGCGTGTGTGCCTGACAGCTGCATTGAGGTCGGTATCCGCAGAGACAACCAATGCCCGATCGAAACGACCTTTCAGAGCGTCGGCCATGAGATGGACGCCGATATTCACGTCCGTTTCCTTTTCCTCATGGGTAGTGTACGGAAGCTGGCACCGGCGGCACCGGACGGGTTTGCTCTTGAATTTTCCCTCGACAAACTGAACGTTGCGCGCTTTCAGGGCCGCAACATACGTCTGGTGGCGGCGGTAGCTGTCTTCCCTCCATGGCGCGTATACCGAGAAATACTTGACGCAAGTCACGACCTCGCCTGGCCGCACAAGGGTCTCGGACAGTTTTCACAGATCGAGCCACTTCAGATGATTTTCATTCAACGCGTCAATAGCGTGATAAAGGTTGAACCCATCAATGTAGACTGAAACGCGTCGTCGCGGCATTGATTTTCCGGTCAAAAAAAGAAAGCCGCCCTTGCGGGCGGCCTATCCGAAGGCGCGAACACCAACGGTTGGATGGTCCCCATATATTACGCCAAGTGGGTATTGTCAACCTCCGGATTGGAAGGATCCAGCCGGCGCGCGATGACAGGCACTACCCGTACCTCGTCTCCGGCACGGGACGGTGTCCGCTCGAGGACATCGGCGGCGTATGGGGCTACGCGGAGTTCTTGCGGGCGTTCGATGACCCGAATTCAGAATACCGGGAATATTTTCCCGATTGGTACACGGGGGACGAAACCTGGGACCCAGAAGACGCCGAACTTGACGAACGGAGATCATGTCTTGCGCAGTTCGGTGAATAGGATCGCCGGTCATGCGCAGCAGGAATGTCATTCCCTGGGCAATACCCGGACCTCGCCAGGGAAAGGGACCCCATGCCTGCCTGATTCACACGCATGGCTGCCACCATAGGGACGGAACTCTCGCGATGTCGGAGGAAATCCACACATATCACCTCAGAAAATCAGCATGGAAGACCTTTGCGGAGCCGTGCCGGAATCGACCCCCACCTTGACTTATCTACGGCATTGCCGTATATAATGGCCGTGCATACGGTTATCTGGACACCGACATTTCTCCGGCAGGCGAGGCGTCTCCGGCTGAAACAGGAAGAAATTGATGCCATCGTGAATGCACTCTCCGACGAACCGCTCTCCGGCGGCATAATGGCTGGAACCGGAGGAGCGCGCAAACTTCGCCATCCAGGCCGCGGTGGGGGGCAAGAGCGGTGGCTATCGGACCATTCATTATTTCGGTGGCGACGACGTGCCGGTCTTTCTCCTGTCCGTCTATGCCAAGGGCACGAAAGTGAACCTGTCCAGGGCCGAACGAAATGAACTCGCCAAGGTCCTGCCCGCTGTGGCGGATGCATACAGGTCAAACGCAAGGAAAATGGCGAGAAAACTCCGGCCGGACCAGGAAGGGATAAGGTCATGAGTTTCGGGAAGGAACTGATCCAGAGTGCGAACGAGGCTCTCGCCATTGCCCGGGGCGATGCGGAACCGGCAGGCGCATTCGTTCCGGAGACCGTAAACGTCGCCGCTATCCGCAGGAAGCAGGGGTTGTCCCAGGCCGCGTTCGCGAAGCGATATGGCTTGTCTCTCGGCACCCTTCGCGACTGGGAACAGGAACGGCGGGCGCCGGACAGGTCCGCCGTTGTTCTCCTATCGCTGATTGACCGGGAGCCGGAGCTGGTCGCGAAAACGCTGGCGTTATCGTAATAGTGGATGGTCCGCATTTCGTGCTGCAAGGACAGCCGCGAAACTACCCACGTCCTGCAGAGGCACCGAGCGGCGGCTCGACCGCGTGGATGCCTGATTGGGTGGTGATGCCGTAATCCCGAGTGATCTGAATGCAACCAAGCTATTTGCTCATCAAGAAAGTCAGCGACGGAGCTTGTGGGTAGGCCCATACGGGCCCCAACAAATGAATTCCGGCCGGAAGGAAACCAATCATGATCAAATACAATTTGCTTCTCCTCGTCGCACTGTTGCTGGTTGCGTCGATTTCGAATGCTCAGGCGTGGGATTCAAACGTTTTCAAGGCTCAAAGGATTCTTACCAACATTGGATTTAATCCGGGCCCAATAGGGACGTAACTCTCGCGATGTCAGAGGAAATCCACACATCATCCCAGAAAATCAGCATGGGAGACCTTTGCGGAGCCGTGGGGTCACGGCTCCTTTCGAAGCGGCCGGACTGAAGACAGTCGATCGTTGGGCGATGTAATGGATGTTCGCCTTGATCGGCGCGCGCGAAATCGTTGGCGAGGAAACTCACGTCATGACGCGCCTGGTCTTGCACCGGCCCGTCTCCCGGGGCGTCTCGGCAGGAGCGGGAGCGATGTCGCCATCCGCGCGGAACCCGAACCGTTCAACCAAGCAACGATCGTCGTTCAGGCCCGTGCAAAAGAAATGAACCATGGAAGTCTCCGCCGTAGTGTCGGACGTTGCCATGGCTGCCGTTGTCTTGCCATCTCCTTCGTGCCGAGTCCGGAAAATGACGGCGAGGCGGTGTGCAATGGACCACGCTACAGGTTCATTCCGAGGCGAGGCGCAAGCTTCCCCCGCAGGCGTTTCGCATCATGTAGGACAATCCGAGGTGCGGCGGCATTTCGAACGAGCGCCGACAGGGACATCCGCCGACGCACGGAAAGCTCCGCCGACACAGAAACGAGCATCAACCGCCCCATAAGGCACCCGATGCCAGGTTGGTTCCACCGATCCGCAATCGCCACGGCAGGCCCGCCAGGCAATTCATACCGGTCGCGCCAGGTCACAAACGGGAATTTGGAGGATCAAAATACACAAGATGTGTGAAGTGTCGACATCCATGCCTATGCTGGTGACACAAAGGTGATCCCCATTGCCGCGACCCGCCTTTCCGGGTATATTTCCGGAAATCGAGGATGCCATGGCCAACACCGATCCGTCACCCGTCACCCGGTGGCGCAAACACCGCCAGAGGCTGGGCTTTGTTCGTGTCGAGGTCCAGGTCCGGAAAGAAGACGCTGCGCTCGTGCGGGACGTCGCCAGTGCGCTAGTCGATCCCGAACGCGAGGCCGAGACGCGCACAATTCTGCGCGAGAGGATCGCCGGGCAGCGCTCCGGAGGGCTCAAGGCACTACTGGCCTCGGCGCCTCTCGAGGGGATCGATCTCGAACGCCCTCACGATTTCGGGCGTGACACTGCCCCATGACATTCCTGATCGACACGAACATCATTTCCGAAGTGCGTAAGGGTGACCGTTGCGATCCTGCCGTGTTGTCGTGGTGGAACGGCGTCGGCGAGGACGATTTGTGGCTCAGCCCATTGGTGCTTGGCGAGATCCGCAAGGGCGTGGAGTTGGCGCGGCGCCGTGATCCCCAAAGGGCCGAAGCGCTCGAGGCGTGGCTCACTGACGTGATGTCGCACTTCGGCAATCGCATTCTACCTGTCGATACGGCTGTTGCCGAGCAATGGGGCAGGATGAGCGCAGCCCGCCCGGTGCCGGTCATCGATGCACTCCTGGCTGCCACGGCGAAGGCCAATGGCATGACCCTCGTAACGCGCAACGTGGGTGATGTGGCGGGCTTGGGCGTGGACGTATTGAACCCGTTTGAAGCTTGAACAAAAGCTGCTCTGATTGAGACGGGAATTGGAGATTGACGTGTTCGAACGCGATACACTGGCCCGCCACGCCAAGGTCAGGATCAACGCGCGCGGGCGCGAGCGCCAGAGATGGCGATCACCGATTGAAGCAATTCAGGTGTGCAAGGCATTCAATTGGAACGTCGCGGAAGAGGCCGACCGGTTCGCACCCCGAAATCGTTTCGTGGCGCCACCAGTTGTTCCCGCGATGGACTTTCAATTCCCGAAGGTGATTCCCGTGCAGGGCCGATGGCACTGGCCGCCTTTGTCACGATCCATGTCGGGGCGAATTCCCGTGCCCCTGGCCTCGTGGTCGGTACGCTCGTGCCGGTATTGCGGAGCGTTCGCACCTGGCCCGTCCCGCTCACCATGCAGCGCTACGGCAGTATCATCCGGTGGACGCCTGCCCTGGTCCAGATCCGGGACTTCGACTATGTCCTGCTACCGCTGATCGGTCTTGACATAGGCCCGATGACTGCCGGAATTCTGGCCATGAGGGTTCCTGCGTTCCGCAGGGTAAAACTGACGTGCAGAAGCCGACCATCATCTGCATGATCCAATGCGTGAAGCCGCAGTTCTTCGACACTATTTTCAAATTAGCCCTGTTTCGATAATAACCGCGCAACCTGTTTTCGTTTCGCAAACAAGATCGCCACACCATGCCCGGATCCAAAATGAATCGCCTTCCTCATGGCCGTACGATCAGTTGTGCTGGCGGTTACCGGGCGTTTCTCCCGGCTCCACTTCCGCCGCCCATCCGATGGAATGGCGAGCTTGCCGCAGCCCTGTCGCATGCGGACCTCGCGCTCGGACGCCTCGCAGGAGAGGGTGGCCGGTTCCCCAACCCGCACATGTTCATCCGTTCCTTTATCCGCCGGGAAGCGGTGTTATCGAGCCGGATCGAGGGCACCCGGACGACATTTTCGGAACTTCTCGCTGCCGAAGCCGGTCCCAGGGGCGTAGCTGACAGCGCCGACCTGCGCGAAGTGGCGAACTATGTGGCTGCGCTCGAGTATGGACTCGACCGGCTGGAAACACTGCCGCTTTCGCTGCGGTTGATCCGCGAGATACACGAACGGCTCATGCGCGGCGTGGGGGGCGACGCAGCCACCCCGGGAGAGTTTCGTCGAAGCCAGAACTGGATTGGCCCGCCCGGCTGCACGTTGAACAATGCGAGCTATGTTCCGCCACCGCCCGACGAACTGATGTCGTGTCTCGACGCCCTGGAACGGTTTCTTCACGACGACAGCTTGCCGGTTCTTGTGCACGCGGCATTCGTGCATGCACAATTCGAGGCTATTCATCCTTTTCTCGATGGCAATGGCAGGGTTGGCAGGTTGTTGATCACGCTTCTGCTGGCCGAGTGCGGCGTTTTGCCAATGCCGCTGCTCTACCTGAGTGCGTATTTCGAGGAGACCCGCGAGGCCTACTATGCTCATCTGCTCGCGGTTACCGAGGCGGGTGCATGGGAAGACTGGCTCGTCTACTTTCTGCGCGGTGTCCGGTCACAGGCGAACGATGCACTCGCGCGTATCGAGCACCTCGACGTCTTGTTCGATTCCTGGCGCGATGATCTCGGCAAGGTTCTGTCTCCGCGACTGGAGGAGGTCCTGGGCCTTTTCGTCGAGAACCCATTCTGGACTGTTGGTGAAATCGGCAAGACCCTGGGCGTTGCCTATACCACCGCACGGCGTGCCGTGGACCGGCTCGAAGAGGCCGGTATCGTCTCGCTGTCGGAGGCGTCGAGACGTAATCGGGTTTACTGTGCGCGGGCTGTTCTCGCCGCACTTGATGCTCCGCTGCAACGGGAAGATTCGGCGGGTCGCGACGTTCATGCATGATTCCGGGGGGACTTCGAAGTCAGGAGATATCGGTAATTTGAATGTGGGAGCCGGAGCGGGGTGAGAGGATCAGCCCTTGCGGCGGTCTACCGTTCCACTCAACCATACGACCCCACCTCCCAACGGATGCAGGTTGGTTTGTATCGCCAGTCTCCCCCTCTGCAACAACACGTCTCGATGCAACGGCATCGAACCCGTTGGAGGACATGCGCTACCATTCGGGCGTAAATTTCTGATAGGCCGCGACCAGCACATCTCGCCACGGTTGCGCCTAAAGATTTTTGACAAGCGATGTTCCGTGAGGTGGTCGGTCATGCGGATGGTGTTCGTTTTGTCA
>JAPOVX010000247.1 GCA_026707935.1 Paracoccaceae bacterium | reverse complement strand
CTTCGAGGCTGACGCTGGTCTCGTAATAGGCGCCGAGAAGGTTTTCCGGGCCCATGTTCACGGTGTGGCGGCGCAAGACTTTCAACAGGACATCCTCGACGTATTCCTCGATGTAGTCGTTCCAGTCCACCCCGCTGGCGAGGCGCGCCGGCACGAATGTATCCAGAATCAACGTATGCTTGCCATCCGGTGCACGGCCGGGGTCCAGCCTGGTCCAGCCAGCCGACCACAGAAACGGGTTGGAAGGGGCCTTCCCCATCAGAATCTCGCCATACTGGACGTCGATGTCGTGCATGGTCCCGAAGATCCGGTGGAATGCGCAGGCATTCATGTCTTCGCCGTTCCTGTAAACCGGCAACTCGTCGAGCGCGTAATGTACGCGTGCGATCGATACGGAACCATAGGAGAAGTTCCTGCATGCCTTGACGAAATCCGGTTGCAGGTCGTCCGGGTCCATGCAGTCGAGGAAGGAAACCTTGAGGCCGAGGCTGGTGACCACCGCCTTGCCGGCAGTGACGACGTCGCCGCTTTCCAGCCGGACGCCGACACAGCTGCCGTCACTGTCGAGAACGAAGCGGCTGACGGGAGACTCGGTCATGACGACGCCGCCTTTCGCCTCGATGTAGCGCGCCAGCGCGACGGGCAGCATCATCGAACCGCCCTTTGGAATCGCTGCGCCGTATGTGTGGATACCCGGGATCAGGATATAGAACGACTGCCCCGTGCATTCGGTGTCCGGAAAGATCTGCGGCGCGAGCGCCCAGCCCAGTATGAAGGCGCGAACCGTGTCATTCTCGAAGTTCTGCAGAACGAACTGCCGTGAGGACAGGTTGAATTCCCTAAGCTTCAGGAGGCCTTCGTAGTTGTTCTGGAGAATCGATGGCATGACACCCGGTTTCGACGGCGGCGAAAACATGGCCTTGACGAATCCGTCACGGATCTCGTGCCAGCCGTCATGAATCTCCTTGTAGCGCGCCGCATCCTTCGACGAGTACTCCGCAATGCTCTCGCACGTCCTGTCGACGTCCTTGTAGACGACGATCCCTTTCCCGTCTCGGTTCGGGTGTCCGGTGATGTGGTCGTCTTCCCAGATGTACTCGAGCCCGTGTTCCTCGAGATCGGGCAGAAGTTCCTGGAAGTCCGGGTTCGCATGGATCCAGACGTGGGAAGAACCGAAGAGATCGTGCTTGAACCCCGGCAGGGTCACCTCGCGCGTCACGCAACCGCCTCCGATCCAGGGATTGCGTTCGACGACGCAGACCTTGAGACCGCTCCGTGCGAGCCACGCCCCGCAAGCGAGGCCATTGTGCCCGCCGCCGGCGATCACGATGTCGAAATCCCTAGCCGTCAAGACCGCCCCCACTTCATGAAAAAAGCATGTGAAAATTCATATTTGTCAATGTGATGGCAACCCGCTCCCCGAGGTTCCTTGGCAATGACGAACAGGGACCACGCGCGAGAATCCAATACGCAACCCTCCTTGTCAACCGGACTCGGCGAACGCCGCTTGGCGGCATCAGTACTCAACATGACGCCGGTACGGCTTGCTCCTCAACACGCCGAAGCCTGTCACTCCTTGATGGGACCACGCCCGAACCAAGGGCATTTCAGGTCAGACCCCGAGTTCTCACCGGATGCCGTCACGCATCTCCGGAACAACGGACCTGCGGGGGCAGGGCCCCGGCGGCGGGTCCGGTTCACTCCGGTGAAAGATTGCCGGACCTGGCGCGTGGCAATCTGCGCTCAGCCCGGGCCGAACAGCTGGTAAAGACCCGCGGCGATTTCGCCTTCAAGCGGAAAGGACAGCATGCCCATGACGGAATACCCCAGCAACCAGGGAATGAGATAGAACCGGATCATGTAGAAAAACCACGCCACGAACAGCGGTACGACGGCCGGTATCAGAAACCCTGGCGTAATCGGCCGGAACACCCTCAGGATCGGGTCGGTCAGCATTACGAACGCCCGCATGAAAAAGAACGGGCTGTCGATCGGCAGGAAGATATTCATCGCGGCCCGCCCGATCAGTGTCCACATGATCATGCCGAGCACGTAGTCGAGAATGACGACTTCAATCGGAAGATGGGCGATCGAACTCGGCAGGTTCACGAAAAGCGTTTCCTTCGGACGTCAAAAAAGAAACAGGGGGCAGAAAATCGCTTTTCCGCCCCCTGGAGGTCTTGGAATCCCTGGGGTGCTAGTGCTCTCTGGCGAGAACGGCACGCCCTGATGGGTCGCGCGTAGCGTCTACCATCCGCTGGGTTTCTTCATCCGGCTCTTCCGTAACCAGGCTGACAATGACCATCGCCACAAGGCTGACGGGCATGCCGATGATTCCGAACCTCAGGTGATTGAGGCCAAGAATTGGCGTCCCGCCGGTGTAAACGTGGTACAGGTACCAGGTACCCGCAAGGAATCCGAACACCATGCCCGCGATGGCTCCGGCCCTGTTGGCGCGTTTCCACCACACGCCAAGGACCAACGGGAAGAACAACCCGGAACACGCAAAGCAGAAGGCCCAGGCAACGGCTCCCAGAATTCCTGTCAGCTGCAGGGTCGCGACGAGAGCCGCGAGGACCCCGATCACGATCAGCAGAGCCCGTGCGACGAGAAGACGCTGCCGCGTATCCGCCTTCGGGTCGATGATGCTGTAGTACAGGTCGTGGGACAACGCGTTGGCGATTGCCAGCAGCAGCCCGTCCGCGGTCGACATTGCAGCCGCGAGGCCGCCCGCAGCAACGAGGCCCGAAATCACGGCCGGCAGGCCGGCGATTTCCGGAGTTGCCAGAACGACGATATCCGGACGCATGAAGAACTCGTTGATCTGCAGGATTCCGTCTGCGTTCGAGTCCGACACGGCCAGCATTCCGACATTGGTCCATTTCTGAATCCAGGTCAGGTTCTGCACTTCTTCGAAGCTCTTGCCGATGATCGACGTCGCGAGATCCGGATCCAGAAGCTGCAGTTTCGTCAGCGTCGCGAGCGCGGGTGCCGTGAAGTACAGCAGGAAGATGAAGAACAGCGACCAGCCGACAGACACGCGCGCCGCACGAACCGACGGCGTCGTGAAGTAACGCATCAGAATGTGCGGAAGCGATGCCGTGCCCGCCATCATGCAGAATGCCAGGGTCACGAACAGCCAGCTCGCCATCGCGCCCCCGGGAGCATTATGCAGCGTCGTCAGCACCCGACGACCGGCAAAGCTCTCGGTCGCGGCGATTCCCACGCCGAGGTCGACTTCGAGTTCAGCGATTCTCTGGACGGCGTCGCCGTACGAGAAGTGCGGAATGATCCCGAAACCTTGCACGTTGGACATCCAGATGACCGGAACGAGATACGCAATGATCAGCACGATGTACTGGGCGACCTGGGTCCAGGTGACTGCACGCATACCGCCGAGCATCGAGCACATCAGGATACCGGCCAGGCCGAACCAGACGCCGACACCAAACGGCACCTGCAGCGCACGCGCAGCGATCGTTCCCGACGCGTTGATCTGTGCCGTCACATAAGTAAACGAGGCCACCACGAGGATGACGACGGCGATGAACCGCGCCATGTTTCCACCGTACCTGGTTCCGATGAAGTCGGGCACCGTGTAGCATCCGAACTTCCGGAGATACGGGGCCATCAAAGAGTTGACCAGGACGTAACCGCCGGTCCACCCGACGACAAACGCGAGGTAGCCATGGCCACCAAAGTAGACACCGCCCGCAAGCGCGACGAATGAAGCGCCCGACATCCAGTCAGCGGCTGTCGCCATACCGTTGAACACGGGCGGAACTTCCCGTCCGGCCACGTAGTAGGCGTCGACCTGCATCGTTCTCGAGAGGTAACCGATCGTGGCGTAGATCACGATCGTGAACGCAACGAACAAGATGCCGATCGTGTCGGCTCCCATGCCAAGCTGCTCCAGCAAGGCCATAAGGAGAATAAAGACGATAAAGCCGCCCGTATACAGTCCGTAAATCTTGGGCAGGTTATCGATGAAATTGCCTTTCATGTCCTTCTCCCCTTGTTATTCGCTTTGCAGCCCGGCTTCGTCGTCAATCTTGTCCTGCATCCAGTTCTGGAAGACGATCAGCAAGACGAAGATGATCAGCGAACCTTGCACCGCGAAATAGTAGCCTAGTGGAAATCCGATAAAGCTGGCGCCGTTAAGCCCCTTAGCAAACCAGTGGACCACAAACGAAAAGATGAACCACACGACCAGAACCAGGATCGTGAGGTTCCTTGTTTTTGCCCAGTGCTGGGCTCGGGCTTCGGGTGTGCTTTTGGACATCAAGTCCCCTCCGTTCTTCAATTTCGCAAATGCATGATACGAACGGTCGGCCCGCAAAGCATCTGCGCACACATTTCCGTGTACACATGTTCGTGAAGCAATGTAAACCTAAAACTGGTCATCTGGCGGGCCGCAACCCATCATGTAGTGGTTCCGCGCGTCCAAGCGCGTCAGTAATGTGTCTCGACGCCGAAAGGGGGCGTGATCGGGTGACGAACGTATGGCGCGGTTCGCAGCCGTCAGGACACAGACCCGCGCCGGAGAATGGCTGCGGAATCCGCCGAATTCGCGGTGCCCGTGCGGTCACGGCTGGAACTGAACGCGCGAATACCTTGTTTCCGCTCGAAAAAGTCTAGTTGCGGCGGTTGCGGCCGGGATCGCTCATCCCGCCGGCAGTTCAACCGAATCACAAGGAGGGAAAACAGAGCCGGGACGACGCCACCAGGCGAAATGACCGGCCATGGCAAATTCGGCAATTCTGCGCGTGTTGTCCGGTTGAGCGGCCCGGATCGCGCGACCACATCGCGGACGGTACTGCTTTTCCCCCTGCGAAGGGCCGGAATCCCGACCTTTCCCGAACGGGCGGAGTGGAGGTGGCCAATTGACACCTGGCTATCCCGCTCGAATACAGGAACGCATGAGAATCCTCGATCAAGCCATGGAGTTCGTCCATTTTCTCGGGAAATGGCTGCTGGGCATCGTCCGGCTCCTGGCGCTTCGTTTCGACCGAAGTCCGTTCAAGACCGTGAATTCGGTCGAGGAGTTTGTTCGGACGCGTTCATCCTACATCGCGCAAACGGCCTTGTTCGGGTACCTCAAGGCCCGGATGGGAACACAGTTTCGTGTATTGTTCGAAGATGATGTCTTTTCGCGGGAAATCAGGCGTGCCGCCGCGCGGTTGTTCGGATCCTGCCTCGCCGATCTCACCTTTCATGTCGTTTGCCAGTGCCGCCTGGCGGGACGGATGACCGATGCGGAAGCGGCCGCACTGGCCACGCGGCTTTTCGAAACCGGCCTTGAACGGGGACTCGCCGACTACCCCGACAAGGATCGACAGGTTCGAATGGAAGCGACGAGGCGTTTCAACCAGAGACTCGTGTGCATCAACTGGATTACGGCCGAAGACATCTATGTAACCTTTGCCTCCAGTGAATCCGATCTTGTCCGCTTCGCGCCGGTTGTCGACGAGTTCAAGGAACTCGACCGGGAAATCGTCATGAACTCGATTCGTTTTCGCTGGCGCGATGTCAGGGAGCAGGCGAGGCGGCGACTTGACGCGCTGTCTGTCGCCCGCGACTGGCAGGAGGCGAGCCACCGACAACAGTGACCCGGGACCCGCCAAATTCCGTCGGGTCAAGCGGCGTGATTTCCATGGCTGGTTCGTGCGGCCACACTGATAAGGTCATGAGAAAAGACTGCAAGAGGCATTCCATGACACCAGGCAACACGGGTGAACCCACGGATCTTGGTGGTTGCCGTCAACGACCGCAACCGCTTACCGGAGCCTGGAACGGTGGACAGCGTTACCTGTTCGGGCCGGATTTGGCTGATTTCGGGGTGTTGCGCTCCCGAACGAAAACAATATCATCCCTCTAGGCGACAGATCATCCGGACTTTGGAGCAGGGTCATGCGCTTGCCGGGGACCGTCAGCATGATGTACTGCCTTCCGATCGATGGCGCGTACTCCTCCTGTCGACATCGTTGCGGAGAGCAGGCAAGATGAATGCGCACGTGGCGGTGGCACGATGCCCAAGAGGGGAGCCCACTGCGGGATGATCCGGGGTACGGGCCGCCTCCACGCAACCGGATTCGGGAAACTCCGGTTTCGGGAGATTTCGGGCATTGTATCTTCATCGTTCGAAAACCCCTTTTTCAAGGTCGTTGAGAAGGGCACCGGAGCCGGCCTCGGCGCATGTGAACGTGTGGGCATGAAAGAGCCGGGGCATGACCCCTCATCGTTTCTTTCACCATGGTGTACTGCCCCTCGAATCGGAAGCGGGCGCATGAATTCTTGCCTGCAGCAGCAAGGTGTTCCCCCTGCCAGGAGCCGCCTGGCGCCTGGCGTTCCGTCCACCGTCAGCCACGCCATTGCCGTGGCATCAACAAGGGAGCGCGCTTTCCTTTCCGCCCCGGGCAGCAGGTTGTCCAGCGCGAAGCCGGATGAGTGAAATCGAAACGCTGTTGAAACCCTTTTTCGCTGAAACCAGGCCGCGGCGCGGGCTGCCCGCGCAAGCCTATGTGGATCCAGGTTTCTGGAATGCCGAACGCGGTTCGGTCTTCGTCAGGAACTGGGTGTGTGTCGGGTTTGCACATGAACTGGAAAGCACCGGCGATGCGGTACCGGTGACGCTCGCCGGGCATCCGCTCCTGCTCGTGCGCAATTCGGAAGGCAAAATCAGAGCCTTCCACAACGTTTGCCGGCACCGTTGCCTGATGCTGGTCGATACGCCGAGAAACGTCGGCAAGCTCATCCGTTGCCCGTATCATGCCTGGGCGTACGACCTGAACGGCCGACTTCGCGCCTCGCCACATTTCGGCGGGACCAACGAGCATACCGCGGAAGGATTCGACAAGGAAAAGAGCGGCCTGGTTCCGGTCCGCACGCATGTGTGGAACGACTGGATCTTCGTCAATATCGGCGGCGGCGCCGAACCTTTCGACGAATATGCCGCTTCCTTGACCGGCCGTCTCGCCGGGATCGAGTGGAACAGGGTCGATTGCATCGGCGTGCTCGATTTCGGCGAGATTGTCTGTAACTGGAAATTCATCATGGAAAACTTCATTGAGCCGTATCACGTTCAGTTCGTGCATTCCTCGACCACAGACCAGCCACTTTCGGCTCACTATACGATCATTGATGGCAACTGCCTGGGTAGCGCGGTGGATCTGGATGAAGAGATCGGCACATCGGGCAGCCTCGGTGTCAGTTCTCGATTTTTGACACTGTATCCGAATTTCATACTGGGCCGGTACTTTCCCGATCAATTGGGTGCCTATCTCAACATTCCCACAGGCCCCTGCACGGTGATGCAAAAACGCGCGCTGTACACCACCGAGGGCCAGACCCTTTCGGAAGACGAGATCCGGGGGCTGAAGAAGCTCTGGTGGGATGTACACAAGGAAGATCACGAGATGACCGAACGGCTTCAGGCCGGGCGGGCCTCGAGCATTTCAAGGGAAGGTGGCGTGCTCTCTCCCGCCTGGGAAGACAGCGTGCGCGCGTTTC
>JAPOVX010000050.1 GCA_026707935.1 Paracoccaceae bacterium | reverse complement strand
TCTCCCGCGTAGACAATTGGCCCCGTCGTCATCGCGCGCACCCGGTCGGAGATGGCCCTGATCACCGTGAGGTCATGGCGGATGAACAGGAATGACAGGTCATGCCGAACCTGCAACGCTGCCAACAGGTCAAGAATCTGTGCCCTGATCGACACGTCAAGCGACGAGACGGCCTCATCGAGTATGATCAATCCGGGTCGTATGACCAGCGCCCGGGCAATGGCGACCCGTTGGCGCTGACCGCCGGAAAACTCGTGAATGTACTTTTCCATGTCGTCGGGTTTCAGGCCCACCGACGTCAATGCGTCCGCCACGCGTTCACGTCTCTCCGCCTCGGTCGGGCGGCTCTCGCTCAGGTAAAATGGTTCGGAAACCAGCCGCTTGACCTTGTGGCGCGGATTGAACGATCCGAACGGGTCCTGGAATACCACTTGCATGTCCCGGCGGAGCGATGGCGGCACGCCCGGGCTGGGGGTGACCCGTCTGCCGCGCAGGCGGATTTCGCCACCCTGCAACGGCTCAAGTCCGAGGATTGCCCGGACCAGGGTCGATTTTCCGCAACCCGATTCGCCGACAAGACCAAGGCTCTCCCCGGTGTGGACCTCGAAACTGACCCCGTTCACGGCACGCCGCGTGGGTGGTTGGCCGAACAGCCCGCCGCGGGACAGGCGGTATTCGCGAATCGCGTCCTGCACGTGCAACAGGACATCGGGCTGGCGGCGCCGCGCCGTTTTTTTCGCGCGGGCGGGAACATGGTGCGATGCCGCGAGTAGCTGCCTGGTGAATGCATGCCGGGTTTGCGTGAACAGGGTCGTCGTTTCGGCCATCTCGACGATCCTGCCGTCCCGCATGACGGCGATTCGGTCGGCCAGACCGGCGACCACCGCGAGGTCGTGCGTGATCAGCATCAATGACATGCCTTCATCGTCGACCAGTGAATGAAGCAGTTCGAGGATCTGGGCCTGGGTCGAGACGTCGAGTGCAGTCGTCGGTTCGTCCGCGATCAGCAATTGCGGCCGCAACGCGATCGCGAGGGCGATGCAGACCCGTTGCCGCTGGCCTCCCGAAAGTTCGTGCGGATAGCGGTCGAGCGGAAATTCGGGCTCGGGCAACCCGACCCGGTCGAGGCGTTCGCGTGCGATCCGCAATGCATCCTTTCGATTGGCTTTGCCGTGAATGCGAAGGGTTTCGGCGACCTGGTGACCGATCGTCTGGACGGGGTTGAGGGCCGTCATCGGTTCCTGGAAGATCATGCCGATCCTGTCGCCGCGAACGGAACAGAGGTTCCTTTCGTTGAGGCCCAGGAGGTTTTCCCCGCCGAGAGACACGGAGCCCTGTGCCTGGCTGCCGGGAGGCAACAGCCCCATGACTGCCAGCGAGGTCATCGTCTTGCCCGAACCTGACTCACCGACGAGCCCGAAGATCTCGCCCGGCGCGATCTGGCAGGATACGGAATCGAGCACGGGCACGCCGCGAATTCGGACATTCAGGTTGCGCACTTCCAATGGAGATGTCGTCACCGTGCTCTCCGGATTCTCGGATCCAGGTGATCCCTGAGGCCGTCCCCGAGCAGGTTGAGACCGAGGACCATCATGACAATCGCCATGCCCGGCAGAATTGCCAGCCTGGGGGCGAGGTAGATCATCGTCTGCGCTTCGGCGAGCATTCGCCCCCAACTCGGTGTCGGCGGCTGTGCTCCGAGACCGACATAGGAGAGTCCCGCTTCCGCGAGAATTCCGAGCGAGAACTGAATCGTACCCTGCACGACGAGCAGGCTCGCGATGTTGGGAAGTATGTGCTCGACGGAAATCCTGAATTCCCTTTTTCCGGCGACCCGCGCGGCCAGAATGTAGTCGAGCGTCCACAGGCTGAGCGACGCGCCCCGCGTGATCCTGGCAAACACGGGAATATTGAAAATGCCGATGGCCAGGATGGCGTTGACGGCCGACGGACCGAAAACGGCGGTGATCAGGATGGCGATGACGAGGGCCGGAAACGCGAATACAAGGTCGTTCCCGCGCATGATCATTTCATCGAAAAGGCTGGAATGGTTGGCGGCGGCGGCGAGGCCGAGTGGAACGCCGACAATCATGCCGATGCCGACTGCCAGAATCGCCACTCCGATTGACGTGCGTGCTCCGACCAGAAGCATCGAGGCGGTGTCGCGTCCGAAATGGTCGGTACCCAACCAGTGGTCGGGGCCAGGAGGCTGGAGTTTGCGGGCAATGTTCAACTCGTCAACGGGAAACGGCGACCAGAAAAACGACGTTCCGGCCAGAATGAGGAACGCCGCAGAAAGCACTGCGCCGGCAACCAGGGACGGGGACCACTTCATGAGCGAATCCGCAGTCTCGGGTCGATCGCCGCGTAGGCGACATCCACGAGGAAATTGACCGTCACAACGGCGAAAACCAGCAGCATCACGACGCTTTCGACCACGACGAGATCACGTTGGGTGATTCCCTGAAAGATCAGCCGCCCCAGCCCGGGAAGAAAGAACACGTTCTCGATGATGACGGCGCCCGCCAGAAGAAAGGCGAATTGCAGGCCGAGGATGGTCATGACCGGGATGAGCGCGTTGCGAAACGCGTGCCGGAATACTGTCTGCCGTTCCGAGAGACCCTTGGCCCGTGCCGTCCGGATGTAGTCCTGGCCCAGGGTTTCAAGTAGTGCGGACCTGGTAACCCTTGCCAGGATCGAACCCTGGGGAAGGGCCAGTGCGACTGCTGGCAATGTCAGGGCTTTCAGGCCTGCAAGAACTCCGGCATCCCATCCCGGAAATCCGCCCGCCGAGAACATCCGCAGGCCAATTGCGAAGACGAACACGAGCAGCATGGCGAACCAGAAGTTGGGAATTGCGATTCCCAGCTGGGTGGTCCCCATGATGCCGATGTCTGTAACGGTTCCCCGCCGCATGGCGGCCAGGGCGCCAACCGGCAGCGCGATGATGGTTGACAGAACCAGTGCGTAGATCGCCAGCGGGAGGGACACGAGAAGTCGATCGGAAACCAGTTCCGAAACCGGCACCCTGTAGGTGTAGGACATCCCGAAATCCCCGGTGAGCATTCCGGTGGTCCAGTCCGCGTATCGAATGACCGGGTTCCGCGTCAGTCCGAGTTCATCCCGCAGCGCAGCGACGGTTTCTTCGGACGCGTTGAGGCCGAGCATGAACGCTGCAGGATCACCTGGTACGATCTCGATGACCGCAAATATGATGATGCTTGCGGCAAGAAGGCTCAGGATCAGGGACAACAGCCGGGCCAGGAGAAAGCGGATCATCAACGTGTTCCGAGATTCGGGTCGCTTGCGCGTGCGTCGAACAATGCCGGCATGGCCCGTGGCCTGCGGTCAAGCGGCCTCAGCACGCTGGCAAAGCGAATCGCATACCGGGTTTCTGCCGACGTGCGCCCGGATGCTGCACGTCCGGAGCGCGGCAGGAAAGGGTGGCGGCGTGCTGGGCGCGGCCGCCACCCGGGCAGGGATTTCCCAACCCTCAGTCCGACCAGCTGACACCCGTCAGGTCATTGGCCTGGGTTGGGGCGTTTCGCCACAATCCGTTGATCCTGGCATCGGCAACACCGGTTTTCGGCAGCTGGAACAGGAACCCGTTGACGTAGTCTTCCGAAATGATCGTTTGCAGACGATGCGCCAACTCCGTCCGGGCCGCCGGATCGGCCGTGACATCGTACTCTTTCATCAAGGCCTGGAAATCAGGGTTGTCGTATTGAAAGTAGTACTCGGGCCGGGCGTAGATGTTGATGTCGCTCGGTTCGGTGTGGCTCACGATGGTCAGGTCGTAGTCCTTGTTTCGGAACACCTGTTCCAGCCATTGCGCCCATTCGAGATTGCTGATTTCCGTGTCGATCCCGACGGCGCGGAGTTGTGCCGCGATGATTTCGCCGCCGCGGCGCGCATAGGCAGGAGGCGGAAGCATCAGCCGCAACTCGATCCCGTCTCCGTGCCCGGCTTCGGCCAGGAGTGAGCGGGCCATGTCCGGGTCATGGGCGGAGTTGCCCGTGAGGTCCAGGTAGTCCGGATTATGCGGCGCGAAATGGGTTCCGATCGGGGTGCCGTATCCGAACATCGCACCATTGACGATTTCTTCCCTGTTGATCGCGTGGGCAATCGCCTTGCGGACGCGAACGTCTTTCAACAGTTCCGCCTTGTTGTTGGTCGAGAGGATCGTTTCGCCTTCCGTCGAACCGATGATCACCGTGAACCGCGGATCGGCCTCGAACTGTGCCAGTGTTTCCTGTGCCGGGAAGTTCGGGAACGCGTTGATATCGCCGGCCATCATCGCGGCAAACGCCGCGGTCGGATCGGAAATGAACTTGAAGGCGGCGCTTTCAAGCGCGACTGGCTCACCCCAGTAATCCGCATTGCGAACGATCCTGACCTGGTCTCCCTGGACCCATTCCTGGAAGGTGAACGGTCCGGTCCCGACCGGGTGTGTCGCGGCAGATTCGACCGATTCGGGTGCAACGATGACGGCGTCTCCCCATGCCATCTTGGTTATGAACCCGCCGTCGGGATTGCTCAGCGTCACCTGAACGGTATGGGGATCGAGCACCGAAACGTCGGCGATTCCGGCAAACAGCGCCTTCTGGGCGTTGGTCGAATCATCGGCACGCGCGCGGTCGAGCGAGAACTTGACATCCTCGGCATCAAACGTGGTTCCGTCATGAAAGGTGACACCCTGACGCAGGCGGAAGGTGTAGACCGTTCCGTCGTCAGATATGTCCCACGACGCGGCGAGCGCGGGACGGACGGAACCATCGGCCTGAAATCGCGTCAATCCCTCGAAGATGTTGGCGTACACGACTTCGTCGATTGCCGCCGCGGCGCCTCCCGTGGGATCAAGATTGGGCGGCTCGAGCTGCATTCCGATCGTTATCGTCGTGTTTTCCGCCTGGGCACCCACGATCAGTGATGCAGAGATCAGGAACCCTGCGACAGTTGAATTCATTGCCTTGAACATTTCGATTTCCTCCACGCCTTGATTAAGTCAACGATCCGGTGGTTCACTCCCGGCCGTTCGAGAGCAATGCCGCCAGTGAGACTGACATGATGCGCGCGCTGTCAACCATGTCGTCAATTCCGATCCACTCATCGGGCTGATGGGCGAGATCGAGAATTCCGGGACCATAGGCAATACAGTTCTTCATTCTGCCGATCCGGTCAATATGCTTCTGGTCGTAGGTTCCGGGGGACACGACGAATTCCGGCTTGCGCCCGAGTACCCGGTGAATGGCGTCACTGACTGTTGTAACGACCGGGGCATCCTCGTCGGCCATGACCGGAAGCACTTCGAAGACGTCCCGGAGTGCGTAGTCGAACCCCGGTCTTTCCCGGCGCAAGCGTCCGAGGATATCGCTGATCTCTGTCTTGACCTCGGTCAGGCTTTCCTCGAACAGGAATCTTCGATCTATGACCATGCGGCACCGGTCCGGGACACATGGTGCCGGAAGTCCGTCGAAATCGACTTCCTGCTCCGGTTCTCCGCCATGAATCGCATTGATGTTGAGCGTCGACTGACGGGCGCCGACGGGTACGACCGGCATGGCAGTCGACTTTTTCGCGAGCGCCGGAAAAAGATCGGTTTCGAACGCATGAAGCACGGCGCCCATGTGCCGAACCGCACAGTCGCCGAGAAACGGCATCGAACCGTGCGCAATTCTGCCCCGCGTCTCGATCTCGGCCCACCAGACTCCCCTGTGTCCGAGGCAGATTCGATCCTTGTTGAGAGGCTCGGGAATGATCACGTGCTGGACGCGTTCGGAATTGAACCATCCGTTTTCCGCCAGCCAGGCGACGCCGCCGTAACCGCCGGTCTCTTCGTCTGCGGTCGCGGAAATCTCGACGGCGCCACGGAAATCGGGCACGAGTTGAACAAAGGTCTCTGCAGCAACGATTGCGGCGGCAAGGCCTCCTTTCATGTCGCAGGTACCCCGACCGTAGATCCGCCCGTCGATGATTTCGCCGGCAAACGGGTCCCTGGTCCAGTCCCGCCCCACGGCGACGACATCCGTATGGCCGTTGAAGTGGACGCATGGCCCGGGGTGCGCCCCGTCCCGGCGCGCGACGATGTTCCAGCGGGGAAAACGATCGGAATCACCGGGAGACCCGCTGGCGCGGTGCAATTCGACCTCAAATCCGCTTCGCTCAAAGCGTTTCCGAAGGAGTTGGCAGATGTCCAGGTAGTTGCCGCCAGGCGGGTTGAGGGTCGGAATTGCCACCAGTTCCCTGGTCAGTTCGACCAGGGAGTCACGCCTGGCTCCGACCTCGTGAAGCAATCGATCGATGTCAATCATGGGTGAGACTCGCAGCCCCCGTTTTACACCCGGCCCAGCTTGATACCGTGAGCACGAGAGGTCAATTGGCAAATGCCACGGTCGCCGTTTTCGGAGATTGGCATCCGAAAGTCCCAAATGAGCATTTGAGACAGAATTGTCCGTTCGACCGGGCTTCCGATGATCAGCGCAAGCGGCTTGAAGTCCCGGAAGCCGGGGAATACACATGACTTCCCGACAGAACGGAGAGGTGGCAGAGTGGTCGATTGCGGCGGTCTTGAAAACCGTTGACGTGTGAGCGTCCCAGGGTTCGAATCCCTGTCTCTCCGCCAACAACCGTTGCGCGTTTTAGTTGCTATTTCGCTCCAGACCGACTTTGAGCCGCATGCCGGTTGCCCTGGCAAAACGGCGCAACGTAGTGAAGGACGACGATACCCGACCGCCCTCCAGCCGCGCGATCGCTGACTGCGTCGTGCCAAGCCGCCGGGCAACTTCCGCCTGCGTGAGCTTTGCGGCGGTCCGCGCGCGAACCAGCTCCTCGTCCAATGCGTACTCCTCATCCACCTGTGCGTATTCCTCGCGGTATTTCGGGTCCTCCACGAACCGCCTTTTCAGATCCTTCAGTTTCGTCATGGCGTCACCTGCTTCATCCGTTCCTTCGCAGTCTGGAGAGCGCGGCGCGGTGTCTTGCGGGATATCTTTACGAAAACGTGCAGAACCACAACCCGCCGCCCGCTGGCCGTCACGTAGATACCCCGGGCGATGCCTTCCGCCGCTTTGACCCGCAACTCCCACAGCTTGCCGTTAAGATGCCAGACGTGCGGCGTTCGTAACGCATCCAAACCGACGTTCTCGACCGGCGGCCTCTCTATCCGTTGGTTGATCTGCTTCGAGGCGTTCCTGCATGCCGTATGGAATGATGTGTCGATTAAGCCAGAACCCGGTGGGGTGATTGTCATAAGTGATCGGTGGACGCATCCTTTTCGCGTGGAACTCGCAAGGCAGAGGGTTTCCCGGTCGATGGCGAGGCTCTGGGCAGTGGCGCCGGTACTGGCAGAGACCGGCCGATCTACCGCCGAACACACAAAATCCGTTGACTTTTACAGACCTTATCCTAAGTTATCAAAAAACGATAAAATAATGTAAGGTTGCTAAATATGGACCCTAGGCAAAACCCTTACGCTCCGGGCGCCGGGACGCCACCGCCCGAACTCGCCGGGCGGGACGATTTGATCGAACGTGCTGCCGTGGCGCTTGACCGCATTCGCGGAGGAAGGGCAGCTCGGAGCTTCATTCTCTACGGGCTGCGCGGGGTCGGCA
>JAPOVX010000017.1 GCA_026707935.1 Paracoccaceae bacterium | reverse complement strand
AGCCGGGAAATCCAGTCCATGGCCAGGCTATCCTGTTCCCCAAGAACCCACCGTGGGCCCGGGAGTTCGCCCAAGCCGGTTGCGCCCGCCCGGGAACGCGGCGCCTGCAGGAGGGTTCCTGAACGCCCGGAGCGGATTATCGTCCAGCCGTTTCCCGGTTCGACATCGTAGCCTTCGTCGTGGACAACCAGGGCAAGCCCGCCCTCGACTGTCAGCCGGTTGGCCAGTTGCCAACGCTCCGGCCCGATGGATTCTCGATCGCCGTGCAGGAACAGGATTCCGGCCGCGCCGGCCCTCAACAACCCGTTTCCGGGCTCGCGGCAGGCGTCCGGACCGATGCTCGCAAATCGCAGGGCGGCGGCATGCTGATGGAAGGCATCGTAGTGTTCACGGGTGGACTCCTCGCGGTCTCCAACGAGCCAGTATTCTGAAGGTGCGTCGGCCTGCTCGAGTTCGTCAATGCACTGCTGCAGGACCGTGCGGGAGGACTCCCGGTTGTCCGCGAGTTCGACGAAATGGCGGGCGGCAGGTTGTTTTCCCCGGCCGGCCCGTCCCAGGGCAAAGACCATCGCGGCCGGAGTGATGTCTCCATCCGGCAACCAGTCCTCCAGCTCCTGGCCGCGGGGAAGGTATTTCGGTTGCCAGGAAATCACGTGCTTGCTTCTGGTCAGGTCATTCCAGCGCGGATTCGACGTGAAGTAGGTATACTCGGCGATATGGGCGACAAGGTCGCCCGTGTCGCTGTCGTAGAAGCTGATGCTCCCGCCCGACCGTTCTCCTCGGCGGACGGAATACTGTCCCCTCTCATTGGCGTTCATCCAGTCGTCCCTGGGCCTGGTGACGTGGCAGGTGATCCTGGGCCCCGTGGGCGCCTTAAGAAAAGTCATGCCCTCGGCCCGCTGGGGAATTGCAAACAGGTCAGCAGCGGTCAGCAAGTGATAGAGGAATATCTGCAAGCCGCCGTCAAGCAGCGGGGGAATTGCGATATAACCTTCGTCCCGTCCCGTGCTCCAGAGGCTCTCGTCCATTTCCACGTCGAACAGGAAGGCCCTGGTAACCGTGTCAACCCGGACTCGTTTGATGGTCCTGAAAAAAGGACCGTATTGGAATGTGTCGCTGAGAACTGCCTCCAGCCGTTCGTAGAAATCGCGATCGTCCGCAAGAAACGAAGCTTCGAAATTTTCCGAGTCGATGTCCTCAAGTCGGCCGGGTACACCTGCAACTCCTCGTTCTCCCGTGAGGCGAACCTTTCCGCGACAGTGCAGTTCGCTGGTGGAATCGACCACGTAGGAACGGGACGAGATCGAGAAGGTGTATTGACCCGGTGCCGAGGCGGCGGGCCACAATGCCGTCTGCAATCGCACGGGCGTTTTCGGAACCGGGCATGGTTGCAGGAACTCGAGAACCTCGAAGAAAACCGGTTTCCCTCCCAGGGCCTCCAGGATGAGCTCCATATATCCGGCTGCCGGCATGATCGCCGCGTGGTGAACGCGGTGGTCGGACAGCCATGGAAAGTCTCTTTCCGATAGCCGTGCCTCGAACAGGAGGTGCTCGGCAGGAACCTTGTGCCCCACGATGGGGCCGTGCGAGTATTCGCCCTGGCGGACAAACATTTCGTTGTCACACAGGACATCCATCTTTACCTGGTCATCTCTCGGATGACCGGGAAGCAGGCAGGAAATTGGCTCGGGCCGCGGGTATTGGGCAGCGAAATCGAGTTCGGCCCCTTCCATGAACAGCGCGCCGAGGGCCTCCTGGAATTCGAGGCAGGCGTCGCCATCCCTCATCAGTGTCGGAATGCAGGCCGGCGCCCGGCTGCTGCTTTCCAGGCATTGCCGGATCGTCGGTTGCAAGGCGCAGTGGGGGGCGACTTCCAGAATGATGTCGGGCTGGAATTCTCTCAGGGTGGTTTCCATGGCTTCGGCAAACAGTACGGGCTGACGGATGTTCGACCACCAGTAGGCGCTGTCCAGGCGATCCGTCACCGCACCTGTGACCGAAGATACGAAGGGAGCGTCGGCGTCGAACCCGCGTTCGTCGAGGAAGGAAAACGCCTCCCGGGCGTCGTCCTCGATTCGATCCATATGGGCTGAATGGAAAGCGATATTGCCCGGCAGGAGCAGGTTCTGGAGCTGGCGCCTCTCGAGCGCGGCGATCAGCGGCTGAAGGTCATCCAGGGGACCGCAGACGACGGTGTTTGCCGGTGCGTTTACACAGGCAATTTCGAGACTGCCGTCTCCGGTTCCGGCTTCCAGCATTTTTTCGACGCCTGTTCGGTCGAGTCCGACCGCAAGCATGCGGCCGGAGCCGGCCCTGCGCTGCTGCAGGGTGGCACGATGGAATACCAGGCGGGTGGCATCGGCCAGTGAAAGCGCCCCGCAGGCGTAGGCAGCCGCGACCTCCCCCGAACTGTGGCCGATCACGCTATCAGGATAGACTCCCCAGGTCTTGAGCAGTTCGACCAGCGCACACTGAACCATGAATATTGCAGGCTGTGCCAGCTGGACCTCGTCGAGCTCCTCCCGGGTTGCAGAAAAGCACGCCTCGCGCAGCGAGATGTTCGAATGCCCGCGCCAGTGTGTCTCGATGGCATCGACGGTCCGGCGAAAGACCGGATCAGCTTCGTAGAGTGCGCGTCCGCAGCCCGGCCACTGCGTCCCCTGGCCGGAAAACACCATGGCCACGCTTTTTCTGCCCTCTTCAATCGTGGCGACGGTCGAGGGTTCCGCAGCAAATTCGGCGAGAGACCTGGACAATTCCTTCAGGTCGCGCACCGCAAAGGAAGTGCGTACAGTGAAATGAGTGCGGCGGCGGGCGAGGTTGCCTGCCAGCGTATGGAGGTCGAATTCACGCTGTTCCAGAACGTCGTGCAATTGTTGTGCACTTTGCGCCAGGGCCCGGGAGTTGCGGGCAGACAGCGGGATCATGAATCCCGCCTCCGGGGCAGGCGGTACGGACCAGGCCTGCGGCAGCGCCGGACGGTATTCCCGGACTACGCAGTGCCCGTTTGCGCCGCCGAAACCGAACGAGTTGATGCCAACGACAACAGGGCTTTCGGGAAACGGTTCGCTGTCAGTTTGTACCGTCATCGGACACCTGTCGAAATCGATGTCCGGGTTTGGCACGAGGTAATTCTTTGAAGTTGGTGCAAATGTGCGATTGCGCATCATCAGGATGACCTTGAGCAACGCGCAGTGGAATGCCGCCGCTTCCATGTGGCCGACATTGCTCTTCACACTGGAGATTCGCAGCGGTACCTTCCGCTCAACGCCCCCGTACGCATCGACAATTGCGTTCCCCTCGACACGGTCACCGACCACGGTTCCGGTCGCGTGAGCTTCAATATAGTCGAATTCGCCGGCGGAGCGTCCTGCCCTGTTGCGGGCGTCCTGCATCAGTTTCACCTGTGCGTGGCGGGTTGGCGCAGTTATGTAACGACCTTGGGCAAGACTATCGCTTCCATCCACCGCGCCCGCGGCGTTCACGGCAGTCGCTTCGATGACGACGTGAATGCGGTCTCCGTCCCTTTCGGCTGCCTCCAGCGGCTTGATTGCAAACGCGAATGCTCCCCCCGAGCGCATGTAGCCATTGGCGTCGGCATCAAATGAATGACACTTGCCATCAGTGCTGATCACACCCAGGGCATTGAAAGAGGCACTCAGTCTGGCTGTGCCGAGATAGTTGACGGAACCGACGATAGCCTGTTCGCAATCGCCACACTGGAATGAATTCATCGCCGCGTGCAACGCGGTCAGGCTTGCCGAACACGCGGTACAGTAGGTTGTCGACGGGCCCATCAGGTTGAAATGGTAAGAAATGCGGTTGGCGAGCATGGCCAGGCTGATGCTCGTGACATCGAACTGGGACGCACCATGCATTGGCCGCCAGCTTGCCACAGACGGGACCTGGGCGCCGATGAACACACCGGTTGGACTGTTATGCAATGAATGGAGATCCCAGCCCGAACGCTCGAACGATTCCCAGGAACAGGAAAGCAGCATCCTCATCTGCGGGTCCATCAGGATCATTTCGTTTTGTGACAATCCGAACAGGCTGCGGTCGAAGAGCTTCTCCCCGTCCTCGCGGATCAGGCCTTCGTACGGGCTGGCGAATCGACCGGGACCGGAGTATCCGCCAACTGGCCTGTAACCTCTTCCGTAGCGATCGGTGATGGGCTCCTGTATGATCTCGCGTTCACTCAGCAGCCGCCAAAACTCCCGGTCGGTCCGTATCCCCCCCGGCAGGCGGTAGCTGTATCCGACGACGGCTACTGGTTTCTGCGACTGACGCCAGTTGGCCATTTCACCGTCTCCCCCGGGGCGGGTTACGCCATCCATGCGGGAATTCATTCAACGCATCCAATCGCCAAACACTCGGAATCCAGGCTTGCCTGCCCGATGGCCGCCAAATTCATTTTCCAACATGAGGCAGTGCCGGTGGCTGATTCCAATTGTCACATCGTTCCAAGTGACGCATAGTCACATGTTTTTTCCGACAGGCACGCAGTTCCGAAGCCAGTCCGTTCTTGCTGCCTCAAACTTCTCGACGCCCTTCGACGAACATGAACAGCGCGGGGAGTACGAACAATGTAAAGGCCGTCGATGCGACGAGTCCGCCCAGCATGCTGACAGCAAATGGCACGATGAACAACAAGTCGTCGCTTCGTTCGTAGAGCAACGGAGACAATGCGAGCACAGTCGTCAGCGAAGTCAGGAACACGGCGCGAAATCGATCACGCGTCGCAGCGGATGCCGCGGCGATAGCCGGAATCATTTCATTTTCGCGCCGGATCTTGTTGTATCGGTCGAGCAGGACCAGCGCATCATTCACGATGACTCCGGCGACGCCGATCATTCCGAATATGGAGACCGCCGTCAGATGCCAGCCCAGGATCCAGTGACCAAATACCGCCCCGGCCGCGGCAATCGGTACGCCGGTTACCACAACCAAGGGTTTCCAGTAGCTGCGCAGAAACGACGCCATCAGCCCGTAAATGAAGATCAGCACCAATGGAACGACTACGGTCAACGTCTCCAACATGTTCCGCTCGTCCCGGGCGCCGGCATCACGTGAAATGACAAGCCCGGGATACCTGGCAAGAAGCTCCGGCAGGAACTCTTCACCAATCTTGCGCCTCGCCTGGACAGGTGTCACCGCGGTCAGGTCTGCATGAGCGTTGACAAGTGCCGCCTGGCGCCCGTCAATTCGCGTGATGTTGGCAAGTTCACGCCGTTCGCTAACGCGCGCCACGGTCGAGAGGGGTATTTCCTGACCCCTTGAAATGCGGACCCGCACTCTTGAGAGCTCCTGCAGACTTTCTCGTCGCTCGGGCGGAAAGCGAACCACAACCCTGATCTCATCGCGGCCGCGCTGGATTCTCTGGACTTCGAGTCCGTAGAACCTTGCCCGCAATTGCTTGCTTACCAGTGCGGGGGTAACGCCAGCGGCCTCGCCTGCAGGGGTCACTTCAATCTCGAAATGCCGCTTTCCCGGTGCCAGGTTGTCTGTCAACGCATAGAGACCCGGAATTGTCTCCATATGGGACTTCAATTCCGTTACCGCCTGCCCGAGGATTTCGGGGTCGTCGTGAATCAACGCATATGCAACCGAAGGCTTGATCCGGACACGTGTTGTCTGGATGGACAGTTCTTCCAGGTCGGGCGAAGCTCCGGCATTCCGCCGCCATGCCTGTTCAATGTCTTTCGGCGATACCTGTCGTATCGGTCGATCATGAAGCCCGAGAGTCACCGAGGCATGGTTGTTGCGGTTCAGGTCCGTTTCCCTGGCCCTCGATGCGGGGGCATCGCTCAACTGTCCCACTTTCATGGTGATCGATCTGATCGAAACGCCTTCCAGTTGTTCATTGAGCGGTTGCGCCGCCGCGAGGAAACGTCGTGCCGCGGATTCGCTGGCGTCGATTGAGGCACCGGCCGGGAGGCGCAGGTCTGCGTGTATGGCGTTGGTGATGCTGGCGGTGCTGTCGAACACGACGACCTTCACCAATTCGGATCGAACGAGTGCCATCGCCGCGGCCACAAAAGCGACGGAAATGACGAACGTCAACAGAACATTGCGCACCGACCAGGACACTGCCGGAACAACGATGAAATCCCGGAGCACATCGAGCCGGGCACATACCCAGTCCTTGGCGTCTTGCAGTGGGTACAGGCTCCATCGTCTGTCATGCGACAGGTGCGCAGGCAGAATCCAGAACGCTTCGACGAGTGAAATCAACAGGACGAACAACGCCACGTAGAAGAAGACCTGGATGATCTGGTAGTTCTCCACCGTGACAAACAGGAAAGGCACAAAGGCGAGGAGCGTCGTAATCACGCCGACCGTCACCGGACCGGCGACGGCGCGCGCGCCCGAGATCGCTGCGTCGATCCCGCGCTTTCCCCTTTCCTGTTCCGCCGCGATACTCTCGCCAACCACAAGAGCATCATCGACAACGATACCGATCAACACGAAAAACGCCAGCAATGTACCCATGTTGAGCGTCAGGTCCCACGCGTGGAACAACATCAGCGAGCCGGCAAATGAGAGTGGAATTCCGACCGCCACCCAGGTTGCGGTCCGGAGGTCGAAGACAAGCACAAGGCAGGCAAAAACCAGGACGATGCCTATGGCAGCGTTCTTCACGATTTCGGCGAACCTGCCGGAAATCGGCGCTGCATTGTCATTCCAGATGGAAACTGTCACGAACGACGGCGGCTTGTAATTTTCCAGCCAACTCTTGACTGTGCCTGCAGCCTTGGTGAAGGACTGGCCTTCCGCCACCTCCACCCTGAGGAATACGGTCGGAGTTCCATCGACCTCGGACAGAATTTTTTCTCCGACGAAACCGTCCCGGATCGTCGCCACTTCTCCAAGTTTCAGTATCGTCCCGTCCCTGCGGGTGATCAGGGGTATGTCCTCGAATTCCGGCCCGTACTCCTTCTTGCCAACCACATGCAGCACGACGTCGCCCGCATCGGTCTGCAACTCACCGAACGAGAGGTTAAGGGATTCCCTTCGTACCTTTCTGGCCACTTCCCCGATAGACAGACTGTGACGCCGCAAGTCCTCCTCGTTCAGCTCGATTGCGATTTCCCGGTCACGGGTCCCCCTCAGCAGGATCTTGGAGATCGAGGGCAGAGCCAGAAGAGCATTGTAGGTATCCTCTGCGGCAACGCGCAGTTCATCTTCGGAGAGAACGTCCGATGATACCGCCAGGGTCAAGAGTTCGTAGCTCAGCTTCTTGACTTCGACCCTCGGCAACTCAGCGCGGGCGGGCGGGAAGTTGTCAATGCTGCCCACGGCGTTGTTGACATCGGCAAGCATCTTGTTCGTGTCGGCAAAGGTCTCGAGTTCGACCTCGATCAAGGCGAGGCCTTCCGATGCCTCGCTAACCACTCGAGCAACGCCATCCAGACCGACCAGGCTCTCTTCCACCCTTCGATTGATGTCATCCGCGATCTCGCGCGGCGAGGATTCCGCAGACTTGACCGTAATCACGATCGTGCGCAGGTCGATCTCGGGCAACGGCCGAACGGCCAGCTGGGAACCTGCAATAATGCCGCCCAGGAACAGAAAGACCATCAGCAGCTTGGCGGCAGGTAGGTTTCCTACGAAATATGCAATGGGCCCCTTGGTCACGATATCCCCCTGCTGCTGCGATCAGTCCCAGGCGTCCCGAAAACGCACGTTCACCATGCCGGGCTATTGCGGCGACGGTGCCGGGTTTGGTGTGACTTTCAAGCCTTCGCTGGCGCCCGCCAGTGCACTCACCACGACGCCGTCGCTTGGATCAAATGCCTCGACAATCCAGCCGCCCGACGTACGGCCCAGCGTAACCGGCTGGAACTTGCGCAATGCGCCGTCTGCAACGATCCATACACTGTCGTTTTCCCGCTCTGCCGCCTCAGGCAACATGAAGACATCGCTTAGCCGTTGTCCAACGATCCGGACTTCCGCAAATGTTCCCGGAACGGGCAACTCCTCAAGGGGGACCTCGCCCGAGAACTTGAGGAAGACGTGCGCGAGGCGGCTCTCAAGAGCAACGACCGACGAAATTCGTGCCAACTCGGCATCAAACATGCCGTTCACCGTATCGACTTCCGCAATCCGGCCGATTGCCGGGTCCAGGGAAGCGAGATCCTCCACCGTGATTGGAACCCGAACCTGCAGCGCATCCGGACGGTACACGACACCCAGTACCGACAGCTTGCCGACAGCTTCCGGCGGACCGACAAGATCGCCGATCTCCAGTTCGGATGAAATCACCCGGGCGTCAAAGGGAAGGCTGATCTCGGTTTGCTCCAGCCGCAACCGCGCAAGGTCGCGTGCGGCTTCCGCTTGCCCGAGCCGGGCTTCCGCCTCTGCGATTGACAGGTCGGAATCCGGCTTGGCGGCTTCGCGCGCCTGTTGAAGCACGGCATCAGATGATGCGACCATCATCTCGGCCGCCCTGACCTCGATTTCGTAATCGCGCGGGTCTACCCGTACAAACACTTCATTCGCCGGAATTGTACCGCCGTTGACGAATTCCGGCGAAACCCAGACCACATGCCCTACGACTCGCGAGACAACCGTCAGTTTCCTGTCGAGGGTGACTGTTCCGGTGAGGTCGACGTGCCGCACATGTTCCTGGGGCGACGGTCCGATTGTGTACACCACGGGAACCGTATCACCGGATGCGGTGACCGGGTCCAACCCGGCCCGCTCGGGAGCCCGGGCAAAATAAAGTGCAATCGCGATGGCGAGGACAATCAGGCCAGTCTGCGCAATTCCAAGCCAGCGCCGTGAATCTGAAGGATTTTCCGGGATTGTCGATTGTTGTGACATCTTTCTTCCTGCCTGGACATCATGGATGGACCGTCAAGGTCCCCGAGGACAGCTACCGACGCGGCCCAGGCCGCCAGTTGCGCATTGCGGTCGGTGTTGGGGAACACAACCCGAACGACCAGCACAGGTAGCGGCTCGGCTCGGCTTGATTTCAACGGTTATCACATTGTTCTTGCGCCTCCAAAACCAAGCAATAATTGAATTCGATCAACTGTTACTTGATTACTTTTGTGTCCCATGAAACAGGGGATAGATTCAACTGCTTATTGGGAGTGTCCTGCGAATTCTGAGTCGTCATGGCAGGCAATCGATTTAATGGGGTTTCATCAAAAAACGGCGCGGCTTGGAACCTGCGCTTCGCGGCCATCCACGTGGATCGCCCGATGGTCAGCGACCCGGTCCTTTCGCGTCGGTTTCCAGGGGAACGCATCGACTTGCTTGATCGTGGCTTGACCCCGACCACTTTGTCCCGCTGTCGTCGACCTCTTCGACTTTGGGCAAACCCGGACAGATCAACGACAGCGCAGCGAACGCCTTGTGGCCGGTTCGGGCAATGACCTGCGACGGTCGCCGGCGGAAGAAATGCTCAACGCGACGAACCTTGTCATACGCCTGCCGGAATTCACCTTGTTGACCTGGACGAGCCCGGGGAGGGGCGGCGCAAGGAGCCGGGCCATGAATGCAGACTGGAGGATTGCGCGATCACCGCAGAGGTCGTGAATGACGCATTCTGCTCCTGCACGAAGTTCACTGAGGAGCGGGCATCATGCGGGTACGCCCGGCCGGGCGCCTTTGCCCGATCGCTCCCCGGCCGATACCTCGATCCTGTCGACGCATCGCCATAGGGCGCGTCATCAACGCGAGGCATCCGTACATCAAGCCTGGACCGAGACACAAGGAATGCCAGCTGCCGGGGAGCGGGACCGCATGTTTCCGGGTCACGTCCGTCACCCGAAAAGCCCGTCCAGCCGCGGGTATTCCGCCTGTCGCGGGTATCCCGCGGCCAGAACGATGCCCATGTCGGGTTGCAGGGACCGGCGGTGATATTGCGAAACCCGGGCTTCCTTGCGATAACACCGTATCTGTACTTCGCCTGCCCCGGTTGTGCGGGCCGGGGCAGGCCACCGTAACCCGAAACAGGGAGGGATATCATGAAAACCCGGGCAGCAGTCGCCGTTGAAGCAGGAAAACCACTCGAGATCATGGAGGTGAATCTCGATGGACCAAGGGCTGGCGAAATCATGGTGGAGATTAAGGCGACCGGAATCTGCCACACGGACGAATTCACCTTGTCGGGCGCGGACCCCGAAGGCCTGTTCCCGGCCATACTCGGGCACGAAGGGGCAGGAATCGTCGTCGAGGTCGGCGACGGCGTAACCTCGGTCAAACCCGGGGATCACGTCATTCCGCTTTACACCCCCGAATGTCGCGAATGCGAATACTGCCTGAACCCCAAGACCAACCTCTGCCAGGCGATCCGGGCAACCCAGGGCCAGGGCCTCATGCCCGACGGGACCTCCCGCTTCTCCATGACCGACGGAACGCCTATCCTTCACTACATGGGGTGCTCGACATTCTCAAACCATACCGTCCTGCCGGAGATCGCCGTCGCCAAGGTGCGCAAGGACGCCCCGTTCGACAAGATTTGTTACATCGGTTGCGGTGTATCCACCGGGATCGGCGCGGTGATCAACACCGCCAGGGTCGAAGAAGGCAGCAACGCGATCGTCTTCGGACTGGGCGGAATCGGACTCAATGTCATTCAGGGACTCCGCCTCGCCGGGGCCGACCAGATTGTCGGGGTCGACATCAACCCGTCCAAGGCGGAAATGGGCCGTCATTTCGGCATGACGGACTTCGTCAACCCTGACGAAGTCGAAGGAGACCTTGTTGCCCATCTCGTCGATTTGACCGGTGGCGGCGGGGATTACACCTTCGATGCCACCGGGAACGTCTCCGTCATGCGCGCTGCACTCGAATCCGCCCACAAGGGCTGGGGCGAGAGTGTTATCATCGGCGTGGCGCCGGCAGGAGCCGAAATCAGCACGCGTCCGTTCCAGCTGGTCACAGGCAGGGTCTGGCGCGGGACCGCTTTCGGCGGCACGCGCGGTCGAACGGAAGTGCCAAGAATCGTTGACTGGTACATGAACTCGAAGATCGAAATCGATCCCATGATCACCCACAAGCTGTCGCTCGAGGACATCAACAAGGGCTTCGACCTCATGCATGCGGGTGAATCGATCAGAACGGTCGTCGAGTTCTGACTCCGAAGAACGGAATTCCGGTTCTGCCGCCTGAATCCCCTGACCGGGGATCAAGACTGGCAACGTTCTGAACCAGCCTCCGCATGGCGTTGGCCCCGATCCGGGGGTTTTTCGCGGGGCGGACCGCTGGTCCGGCATCCGGTCTGGCGGCTTCCCTGGAAGGAATACCTAACATGCGCGTTCCTCTGCCCGACCATTCCGGTGGCCGGGACAGCAACGTTGTCCGCACAACCCGCCGGGCAGGCACCGACCGACGGTCTCTCGATTACCGCACGATCGATGCTGCATGAAAATTCCGGGCGAGACAGACGGTCGCGCCCGTCCGGAGTGATTCAGTCCAATGAGTGACATCTTTCTCCGGATCTTGCCGTTTTTTCTCGTCATCGGGTGCGGATACCTGGCAGCCGCATTTCGTTATTTCAGTTCGGAAGCGACCGACTGGTTGTCCCGGTTCGTCTTCTATTTCGCCCTCTCGGCCATGTTGTTCAGGTTTGCGGCAACGCTGCCGCTGCCTGACATCTTCGATGTCCGTTTTGCCCTGGCCTATCTGTCCGCATGCGGAAGCCTCTACATCCTGGTCATCACCGTCGGCCTCGTCCGGGGTGAAGGACTGGCGGTTGCCGCTCTCGAATCCCAGTGCGCGATCATCGGCAACACAGGATTCCTCGGCCTTCCGATGCTCGTGGCTCTCCTTGGAAACGCGGCGGCAGGCCCGGTACTCCTGACCCTCGCAATCGATCTCATCGTCTTCAGCAGCCTCGTGGTCATGTTCATCACGGTTTCGCGCGAAGGCCGGTTCAGCCTGACATCGGTTCTTCGCGTCCTCGGCGGTGTCATCCGAAATCCCATGGTCGTCTCGATTTCCGCAGGGATCATCTGGTCCGCATTTCGCCTGCCTCTCGTCGGTCCCTTCGATGCATTCCTCGAATTGCTCGCCGGTGCCGCGACACCCGCGGCCCTGTTCGCCATCGGCGCTTCGCTCGCGTTTCACAAGGCGGGTCGAATCGGGATTTCCCTGTGGTTGGCGGGCGCCAAGCTGGTGCTGCATCCGCTCCTGGTCGCAGCCTTCGCCATCCTGGTGTTTACCGTCGATCCTTTCGCGGCCGGTGTCATGATCGCCGCGGCTGCCATGCCGACGGCAGGCAACATCTTTCTGCTGGCCAATCATTACCGCGTCGCCGAAGCCCGGGTTTCGTCCGTCATCCTCTTTTCGACCTGTGCCAGCATCGTCACGCTGAGCCTTGCGATCTCTCTGGTTCCCAACCAGTGAATGCCGTATTCAGAATCGAGCGGGGCAACCGGGCGCCTGATCCGGACTGGCCCCGGTCAGGGGATCAACCAGCGCGGAAAGAGGGCGAGTGATGTCAATGGAAACGGTATCGGAAAACGCCTGTTTCGGAGGTGTGCAGGGTGTCTATCGCCACGAATCCACCGCGTGCAATTGCGCGATGACGTTCGGCCTCTATCTGCCGCCCGCCGCCGGGCAGAAAGACGTCCCGGTTCTCTGGTATCTCTCCGGCCTGACCTGTACCCACGAAAACGCGATGATCAAGGCCGGCGCGCAAGGCTGGGCAGCCCGGCACGGAATCGCGGTGATCTTTCCGGACACCTCGCCCAGGGGCGACGGAGTTGCAGACGACGAGGAATACGATCTCGGACAGGGAGCCGGCTTCTACGTCGATGCCACCGAGTCTCCTTGGTCGCCTCACTTCAGGATGTGGGAATACGTGACCAGGGAGTTGCCCGAACTGGTGTTCAGCGAATTCAGTCTCGACCAGGGTTCCCAGGGCATCACCGGCCACTCCATGGGAGGTCACGGCGCGCTTACCATCGCCATGACCCGTCCCGACACCTATCGATCGGTTTCGGCCCTAGCGCCGATCGCCAACCCGACTCGAACAGCCATGGGCCGCAAGCAATTCGCCGCCTACCTCGGTCATGATCCCGACCGGTGGTCCCTCCACGATTCAACCGTGCTGATGCGGAAGAAAGGCTATCCTGGACCGATACTTATCGATCAGGGTGAAGCTGACCCGTTCCTGGAACACCTCGCGCCTTCGGCGTTGGCCGACGCCATCTCGTCGGTCGGCCAGGATGCTGAGTTCCGGATGCACAAACGCTACGACCACAGCTATTTCTTTGTCGCCTCATTCATGGAAGACCATGTCCGCCATCACGCCGAACGACTTCACGCGGGGTAGCGTGCACCGCCGGAACCTCATCGTTTTCGGCGACGGGCCTGCCGGGCCTGATCCACTGTCTCGCATGCCGGCACCGATTGCCGAAACCTGGTCATGACATTGAGCAACGACCAGACCAGCGTATCAGCCGTCGTTTTCGACATCGGGAACGTGCTTGTCGGGTGGGAGCCGGAGGCGATGTTCGACCGCGTTATCGGTCCCGAGCGGCGCAGACAGCTGTTCGACCGCGTCGATATTGACGGCATGAATACCAGCATGGATCGCGGCGTGCCGTTTCGGGAGACCGTCTACCGGACCGCAGAGGCTCATCCGGAATTTGCCCGCGATATCCGTCTCTGGCACGATCGCTGGATTGAAATGTTCAGGCCGGTTCATCGACATTCCGTTCACTTGCTCCGCGCGCTCAAGAGCCGTGGCGTACCGGTCTTCGCCCTGTCCAACTTCGGCAAGGACACCATCAGGATCGCGGAGGCGGAAATGCCTTTTCTCACGGAGTTCGACCAACGGTTCATTTCCGGCGAACTGGGGTGGCTCAAGCCGGAACCCGAGATCTACCGGATCGTCGAACGGGAATGCGGGCACGCCCCCGAACGGCTGCTCTTCACGGACGATCGGGACGAGAACATCCTTGGAGCCACACGTCGCGGGTGGCAGGGGCATGTGTTTGAAACTCCTTCCGGATTCGCCGAATGCCTGGTGGACCATGGACTCCTCGACAGGGAGGAAGCCTTTCCCGATGAAGGCGGGTCTTGAGATGGATGTTGCCCTGGTCGACCCCGGCTCGATCGAACCGCATCTCGAGTGGAGCGAAGTCGTCGATGCGATCAGGAGCGGGCATGCCCTGCCACGGGCAAGCATCGCGGACAACCTGGTTCAGCGGGGACGCGACGGCCTGCTGTTGCGTTCAGCCTGGATTGACGGCCTCGGCTCGGTGGTCAAGTGCGCCACCGTCTTCCCGGGGAACGACGACCGCGGCATTCCAACGATTCACGGCAGTGTCACCCTTTTTGACGACAGGACGGGCGTACCGGAGGCATTCCTTGATTTCCACCAGGTAACCAGGTGGAAAACTGCCGCGGATTCCCTTCTCGGCGCCCAACTGCTGGCCCGAAAGGACTCGCGGTCAGTCCTGATTATCGGCGCAGGCACGGTCGCGAGGTCTCTCGTTCCCGCGTACGCGAGTCGCTTTCAGGGAATCCGTTTCATGGTGTGGAACCGGACGATTGCCCGGGCCGAAGGCATGAAGGCCGAGTGCTCGCCGCTGGCGGACATCGAAGTTGTCACGAACATCGAGGCCGCGGCCGGCGAGGCCGACATCATCTGTTGCGCAACCATGTCGGCGAAACCGGTCCTGTCAGGCCGATGGTTGAAACCAGGGCAGCACCTCGATCTGATCGGATCCTTCCGCCCCGACACGCGTGAAGTCGACGACGACGCGATCCTGCGCTCCAGCCTGTTCGTCAACAGTCTCGAGACAGCGCTCGGAAAGGCTGGCGAGATCATCATTCCGCTGGAGACCGGGGTCATTACGCGAGACCGGATTCTGGGCGATCTTTACGATCTCGTCGCAGGCAGGATCGGACGCACCTCCCGTGAAGAGATCACGCTCTACAAGAATGGCGGCGGTGCGCATCTTGACCTGATGACGGCACGCCACCTGCTCGACAAATGGACGTCGGTCCGCCGGAATGCAGGCGCTCGAGATGATAACTGACGAATTGATCAGGGCCTATGACCGCGACGGCGCCATCCTCTTGAGAGGAGTCTTCGACGACTGGATCGAGACGATTGAAGCCGGGATAGCCAGGAATCTTGAAGACCCCGGTCCCTATGCCTCGGAAAACGCTGTCAAGGACGGTGAAGGTCGTTTCTTCGACGATTATTGCAACTGGACCCGTATCCCGGAGTTCGAAATGATGGTCAGGGAAAGCTGTGCAGGTGAAATCGCCGCCCGCGTGATGGGTTCGGGCACGGCACGTTTCTTCCATGACCACGTGCTGGTCAAGGAATCCGGAACGTTCATGGCGACCCCCTGGCATCAGGACGCGCCCTATTATTTCGTCGACAGCGCCCAGACCGTCAGCATGTGGATCCCGGTCGATGCGGTGTACTCGGCCAGCCTTCGCCTCATCGCAGGGTCTCACCGGTGGAAACGCATGGTCAGGCCGGTCAGCTGGGCAGACGACAGCGACTTCTATGACCAGGGCAACGCCGGGGACTGGATTCCCGTGCCGAACCCTGATGTTTCACCCGAGGACATGCGTGTCCTCGAATGGCGGATGGAACCCGGTGATGCCGTCCTGTTCCACTTCCGGACATTGCACGGTGCCCGGGGGAATCCGGGCAGTCAACGGCGACGGGTTCTTTCACTGCGCTGGTTCGGCGACGACGCGCGTTTTGTTTCCCGCCCGGGTCGAACATCGCCGCCGTTCCCAGGTCATGGTATGACCGACGGAGAGCAACTGAGGGAGGACTGGTTTCCGGTCATCTGGAGAGCCGAAAATACGTGAAAGCAGGACATGCCGGCAGGAGGTCGCCTCCACCTGCCGGTTGCAGCGAGGCTTCCGGCCGGTCAGGCACACCAATGCAGCACCTTCCCTTTGACAACAGTTATTCCCGGCTTCCGCCGCGGTTCTTCGCGCGCGTGCAACCGGACCGGGCGCCTGATCCACACCTGATCCGGCTGAACCACGGGTTGGCGGCGGAGATCGGTCTTGATCCCGGCTGGCTGGAATCGGCTGCGGGCCTCGCGATGCTTTCCGGCCGGGACCTTCCCACCGAGGTGGAGTCGATTGCGATGGCCTATGCGGGTCACCAGTTCGGTGGCTGGGTTCCGCAACTCGGGGACGGCCGGGCCCTGCTGCTCGGTGAAGTCGTCGGGCCGGACGGAATTCGCCGCGATATCCAGCTCAAGGGATCTGGCCGCACTCCATTTTCGCGCATGGGCGACGGCAAGGCCCCGCTCGGACCCGTGCTCCGGGAATACATCGTCAGCGAAGCCATGGCCGCGCTGGGTGTCCCCACGTCGCGATCACTGGCTGCCGTCGCCACCGGGGAGACCGTCTACCGGGAACGGCCGCTCCCCGGGGCGGTTCTCGCCCGGGTTGCCCAAAGCCATGTCCGTGTCGGAACGTTCCAGTATTTTCATGCCCGCAATGACCGGGACGGCATCAGGGAGCTGGCCGACTACGCTCTCGAGCGGCATTTTCCCGGTACGGGAGACACCGGAACGCCCTACCGCCGGCTCCTCGACGAAGTCATCCGGCGCCAGGCGTCGTTGATTGCCCGCTGGATGGGCCTCGGCTTCATCCACGGCGTCATGAACACCGACAACATGCAGATTGCCGGCGAGACGATCGACTACGGGCCCTGCGCATTCATGGAGGCATTCCATCCCGGAACGGTCTTCAGCTCGATTGATCACGGGGGCCGCTATTCATGGGTCAACCAGCCGGCCATCGGGGAATGGAATCTTGCGCGATTCGCGGAAACATTGCTGCCGCTTCTCGATGCCACGGACCAGGAATCGGCCCTGGCGGAGGCCCGCGGGGCCCTTTCGGAATTCGGGGTGGCGTTTTCTGCCGAACTGTCTGCCGTTTTCCGAAGAAAACTGGGGCTCGACGAGGGTCGGGACGATGACGGCATCAAGCAATTCATCGATTCGACGTTTTCGGTGATGGCGACGCAAAAGGTCGACTTTACCTGCTTCTTCAGGGAATTGACCCGGGTCGCGGACAGGCTGATCCGTGACCGGAGTCCCGTCAGCCATGACCTGCCGGATACATTTCGTGAGCTTTTCGCCGATCCGTCGGCTGCCGATTCGTGGTTTGAAGGCTGGCGAACCCACTTCGCACCGGAATCCTCCTCCGCCCCCCCGAGGGCCGTCGCCATGCAACGGGTGAACCCGGTTCTCATTCCGCGGAATCACCGGGTGGAGGAAGTGATTCGTGGCGCCGCGACCGGCAATTTCGAGACATTTCACCGGCTGGTTGACGCCCTGAAATCGCCCTACCGGGAGCAGCCGGGATATTCGGACCTGGAACGGCCGGCGCGAAAGGACGAAGTGGTTCACCAGACATTCTGCGGAACGTGAGGCCGGAATCCGTCCGGGACAGCAATCCGGGCAACCATTCGAACAGCACGGGATGGGCAGCATGGCGACAGAGCACGATGCGAGCATGATGAACAGCCTCTACTGGTGGGGGATTCCGACACTGTTCCGGTGTGCGGCCGCCGAACCGGAAGGACACGACATCGTTCTCGCCGGTGTCCCCCATTCGACCGGAAACGGAACCACGGAAAGGGACCAGCACCTGGGGCCCCGGGCCGTCAGGAACGTTTCGGCTCTCCAGCGGAGGGTTCACGGCTCCTTCGGGATCGACCCCTGGTCATCGGCACGGGTCTGCGACGCCGGAGACGTGCCCTTGCCGAGAGCGAACGACAACGAAGATTGTATCGAGAGAATCACATCCTTTTTCGAGCGGATCGACCGGGCGGGGGCCCGCCCCGTATCGATCGGCGGCGATCACTCGATAACCGGCGGAATACTCCAGGCGCTCGGCGGAGGACAGGTCGCGGGGGGGCAGCCGGTCTCGCTCCTGCACCTCGACGCCCATACGGATGTCTTCACGAAGGTCGACCATTTTCTCGGCGCCCGGAAATCGGCCGCGCACTGGGCGGCCTTTCTCGTCGACCAGGGACAGGTGGCACCGGGCCGGTCCATGCAGGTTGGACTTCGCGGCCATCCGAGAACACTCGACTGGCTGCAGCCGGCGTACGACTACGGGTACAACATCGTCACGATGGCAGACGTGCGCTCGCGTGGCATCTCCGACGTCGTCTCCGAGATCCGGGACTGCCTGGACGGCCACCCGGTCTACGTGACGTTCGACCTCGATTGCCTCGATCCGTCCGTTGCCCCCGGCGTCGCCAACATCGAGCCAGGTGCCAGGGGTTTCTCGATCGACGAAGCCGTCGCGCTTCTTCATTCGGTCAGGGGCATGAACATCGTCGGGGGAGACGTCGTCTGCCTGATGCCGACCAAGGACAGTCCAAACCAGATCACCGCGATGGTCGCAGCATCCATAATGTTCGAAATGATCGCCATGATCGCAGAAAGAAGAAGGAAGAGGAGGGCGCCCGGCGCGTAGGGGCGCCGGCCTCGATCAACCTTCCGGACGGTCTGGCGTGCGGCACCGGAGCCATCGATCCTCCGCGTCGGCGGAATCGTTTTTCTGCCTCTCGACAAACGGATTCCGCTGAATCAACGGCACCAGCGTGACGTCGCTCACACTGTGCGTGTGCCGCCCGACACCAACGCATGCCCTTGACGCGTGCCGGGGACCCGAATTATCGGACGCTTTTCCTCGGTCCGGTCGACATTCCCACAACCAGTTCCGTCTCCAGCAACAGCTGGTCATTCCTGACCTTCTGACCTTCGATCTGGCTCATCAGCAAGGTGACGGCTCTCTCGCCCGCTTCGCGGACCGAAGAACGAACCGCCGTGAATATGGGGGGCGATTGCCGGTTCGAAAGGTAGGACAGGTCATCGTCGTAGGCGATCAGGGACACGTCTCCCGGCAATTCCAGGCCGCTGTCGTGTATGGCACGCCGGGCCCCGATCGCCGACATCACCGATGCCGCCAGAAAAGCCGTCGCCGGGCTTTCCAACTCCAGCATTGCTTTCGCGGCCGCGTAGCCGTTGGCTTCGGTCATGTCGCCGCTGGTTTGCAGGTCGGAATGCGGCTCGATCCCGGCCGCGTGCAGCGCCTGGAGATAACCGTTCAACCTGCGGTGGGCAAAATCAAAGTCCTGGCGGCCGTTGATCAACCCAATCCGCCGATGCCCCATATGCGCCAGGAAGGTGGTTGCCTGCTCGAAGGCTCGATGGTTGTTCACATCAACCCACGAATACGGAATGGACACGCCCGATGAACGTCCGTGCACGACGAATTTCAGCCCCAACTCCTTGAGCAGTTCGATTCTCTGGTCATGCACCTTGGGGCTTTGCAATATGATGCCGGCGACGCTGCCCTGCGCCTTCAATTTCCTGAAAACGCTCTCCTCGCTGCTCTGTTCCGCAATCGTCAGGTTGATACTGTATCCTCTCGCGGCCCCGGCTTCGGCCGCCCCTGAAATGAAATCCCCGAAAATCGGATTGACCAGTTCACTCCCGTTGCTCGACGAAAGGACATGGCCAATGCTGTAGGACCTGCCCAACGCCAGGGCGCGCGCGCGCAAGTTGGGCTGGTATCCGTGAATCCGCGCGGCCTCGTTGACTTTCCGACGCGTTTTCTCGCTGACCTCGGGATAGCCGCTCAGCGCCCTGCTCACGGTTGTCGGCGACAAGCCCAGGAGATTTGAAAATTCTTTCAGGTTCATGTCACCAAATTTGTAACCGCTTTCAATTCTTCCAACGATACTCCTGACCCGCTTGTCAGGTCAATACAAGACCGAATTGGCTGAAAAACAGCTATTTTGGGCATTGACTCCCATCAATTTATGTAAATCATGAGGGAAATTCAAAACGCTTTGAATAGGCTTGCGGTCTGTTCCGGATCCTGAAGAGCGCATCAATGGAGGATACCTGATGAAAAATGTTCTATTTGCGAGCGCAGCTGTTCTGGCGCTTGGCGCGGGTGCTGCCACCGCTGAAAAACTCACAGTCTTCGGTCCATGGCTCGGGCCGGACCAGGATTCGGTCGAGGCCGTCCTGGCGGACTTTGCCGCGCAGTCCGGACACGACGTCAGCTACGTCGGTTCGGACAGCTTCGAGCAACAGATCCTTGTCGACGCCGAAGCGGGCTCCGCGCCGAACATTGCCGTGTTCCCGCAGCCTGGCCTGGCGTCTGACATGGCTTCCCGCGGCTTCCTGGTCCCGTTGCAGGACGGAACGGGCGACTGGATCCGCGAAAACTACGCCGCCGGCCAGTCATGGGTTGACCTGGGCACCTATGCAGGCGCAGACGGCAATGACCACTTGTACGGCTTCTTCTACAAGGTCGATGTGAAGTCCCTGGTCTGGTACATTCCCGAGAACTTCGAAGACGCAGGCTACGAAGTGCCGTCCACCATGGAAGGCCTCAAGAACCTGAACGACCAGATCGTTGCAGATGGCGGCACGCCCTGGTGCATCGGCCTGGGTTCAGGCGGCGCAACCGGCTGGCCGGCCACCGACTGGGTCGAAGACATGATGCTGCGCACCCAGTCCCCTGCCGACTATGACGCCTGGGTTTCAAACGACCTGAAGTTCACCGACGCCAAAGTTGTCGGCGCGATCGAGGAATTTGGCGCCTTTGCGCGTAACGACGCCTATGTCGCGGGTGGTGCAGGTACAGTTGCCTCGACCGACTTTCGCGACTCGCCAAAGGGCCTCTTCACTTCGCCGCCACAATGCTACATGCACCGCCAGGCATCGTTCATTCCGGCATTCTTCCCGGAAGGCACCGTTGTCGGTGAAGACGTGGACTTCTTCTACTTCCCGGCATACGAAGGCAAGGATCTGGGCAGGCCTGTTCTCGGCGCCGGTACGGTATGGACCATCACGAATGAAAACCAGGCTGCTCATGACCTGATCGCGTACCTGCAGGACCCGCGCTCACACGAGATCTGGATGGCGCGCAAGGGCTTCCTGACACCGCACAAGGGCGTAAATCCTGACGCGTTCGGCGACCCGACGCTCAGAAAGATGAACGACATCCTGCTCAACGCAACGACGTTCCGTTTCGACGGATCCGACCTGATGCCGGGTGGAGTTGGCGCGGGGTCGTTCTGGACGGGCATGGTTGACTATGCCGGCGGCAAGTCCGCTGCGGACGTCGCTGCCGAAGTCCAGGCATCCTGGGATGCGCTGAAGTAGTCTGAACGCTTTCGGGCGCTCCGGAACCCCGGGGCGCCCTCAAACGTGTCCTGTCCATCATCGGCCGGCTGTTGGTCCCAATGTAGCCAAGGGAGGACCCCATGCACCCAGCAGTTCAAGGCCTGATCACGATCGTCATCGGTGTTGGCGGCTGCGTCGGCTACTTCTATTTTTCGAACCAGATCCTTGACAGGTTCATTTTCCCCGCTCGCGGCGACGATGCCGGGCGCAACATCAACCGCGCCAATATGGTTCGTCCCTGGCTGTTCCTGTTTCCCGCGATATTCGCGCTGGGCCTTTACCTTGCCTACCCGGTGTTCGAGACGCTGCGCCTCTCGCTGACGGACCGTTTCCAGGACGGGGCATTCGTGGGCCTCGCCAACTATGGCCAGATGTTCGGCGAGCCAAAGTTCTGGGAAGCCCTGCGCAACAACATGTTCTGGTTGATCGTCGTGCCGGCGACCTCGACCGCGTTCGGCCTTCTGGTCGCCCAGCTGACCGACCGCATCGCCTGGGGCAGCGCTGCGAAGTCGGTGATCTTCATGCCGATGGCGATTTCTTTTGTCGGCGCCTCGGTGATCTTCAAGCTGATCTACGATGCACGTCCTGTCGAACAGGCCCAGATCGGCATTCTGAACGCAGTGTGGCTGCAATTCGAGGGAGGTCCCGGGTCGTTTCTCTTTCTCCGTCTCCTGCCGGCAATCATGCTCTTGAGCTTTGCGGCCATTGTGGCCTACGCGATCTATGTCGTCGCCTCGCGGTTGATCTCCGATCGACGTCAAAAGGGCTGGTTCGCGCCACTCGTCCAGATTGGCCTTTCGATTTTCGGTGCCTGGCTCGTTGTCCTGGCGCTGATCAATTCTGTCCAGGTCTTTTCGGTGGAATACGCCTATGGCAAGCCGCAGCAATGGCTGACGCTGCCTTTCTGGAACAACTTCTTCCTGATGGTGGTGCTGATCTGGATCCAGACCGGCTTTGCGATGGTGATCCTTTCGGCGGCGCTGCGCGGTATCCCGGAAGAAACGGTTGAAGCCGCTATCGTTGACGGGGCCAATCCTTTCCAGGTCTTCTTCCAGATCAAGGTGCCGCAGATCGTGTCAACCATCGTCGTTGTCTGGACGACGATAACGCTGACGGTTCTCAAGGTGTTCGACATCGTTTTCGCCATGACCAACGGTCAGTGGCAAACGCAGGTCCTGGCAAATTACATGTTCGACAAGCTGTTCCGCGCCAATGACTGGGGAGTCGGATCAGCCAGCGCGATCATCATCATGCTGCTGGTATCGCCGATCCTGATCTGGAACGTGGCCAACGCCCGGAAAGAGATGAGGTAGGCCGATGGACAATATCGCTGGTACCAAGTCGACACTCACCTGGGCCGTCCACATCTCGGTCGTGCTCCTCGTCGTCCTCTGGCTTTTTCCGACGGTTGGCCTGTTCGTGTCCTCCTTCCGGACCGCGGACCAGATTTCCGGCAGCGGCTGGTGGTCGTCGATGTTTGCCCAGGAACGGCAAAACCCCGCCGTCCGCCTGGGCGGAGAAGAAGTGCAGGAGGGCGAACTGTTCGTCATCTCCGGCAATCTTTTTGGCGGTTCCGAAGCCACCGTCAGCCTGTGGGGCACTTCATCAAGGGCACCACAGGCTTTCAGTCCCGGTGAAACCTCGGAACTTTCCAGGGACCGCACCGTCACCCTGGAAGTGAACGGGGATTTTCGCTTCACCGCCACCGAAAGCCAGGAAGGCAAGCGCTTGCCGCGTGTCTTCACAACGGCCACCACGCCCCCGGATTTCACGCTGGCAAACTACGACAAGATGCTCTTCGACGAAAAAAACATCGAAGGCATGGCCAAGGCCTTCTTCAACACGCTGACCGTGACGATTCCGGCAACCGTCATCCCCATCGTCATCGCAGCCTTCGCGGCCTACGCCCTGGCGTGGATGGAATTCCCGGGCCGTGCACTCCTGATTGCCATGGTCGTGGGACTCCTGGTGGTGCCGCTTCAACTGGCCCTGATCCCGTTGCTGAAACTCCATCTGAATATCGGGATCGGCAAGGGCTATCTCGGGATCTGGCTCGCACATACCGGCTTCGGGCTGCCATTGGCGGTCTATTTGCTCAGGAACTACATGGTCGGCCTTCCCAAGGACATCATCGAGAATGCAAAGGTTGACGGCGCCACGGACTTCCAGATCTTCACCAGGATCATCCTGCCGCTCAGTTTTCCAGCGCTCGCGTCCTTCGCGATCTTCCAGTTCCTTTGGACCTGGAACGACTTGCTGGTCGCGAAAGTGTTCCTGATTGACGCGACCGGCGAAACCACGGTGATGACAAACCAGATCGTGGAGCTGCTTGGCACCCGTGGAGGAAACTGGGAAATCCTCGCAACGGCCGCTTTCGTTTCGATCGCCATTCCGTTGGTCGTTTTCTTCGCGATGCAACGCTACCTGGTGCGCGGTTTGCTCGCCGGTTCAGTGAAATAGACGTCCCGACCGATGAACGTGCAGATCCAGACATCCGGTACCTTCGACAACAAGTCCGATCCCGACTGGTGGCGCGGCGCGGTCATCTACCAAGTCTATCCGCGCTCATTCCGGGATTCCAACGGTGACGGTATCGGCGACCTGGCCGGCATAACCGAACGCCTTCCCTACATCGCTTCGCTCGGGGTCGACGCGCTTTGGATCTCGCCGTTCTTCGCGTCGCCAATGAAGGACTTCGGGTATGACGTCAGCAACTATCGTGACGTCGATCCGATGTTCGGGACCTTGGGCGATTTCGACAGGTTGTTGACCAATGCGCATGAATCGGGCTTACGCGTCATGATCGACCTGGTGCTGTCGCACACTTCCGACCAGCACCTGTGGTTTGCGGAAAGCCGAAAGAACGCATCGAACCCGAAATCCGACTGGTACGTCTGGGCCGACCCGAAACCTGACGGTACCCCGCCCAACAACTGGCTGTCGGTATTCGGTGGCTCGGCCTGGCATTGGGAAAGCCGGCGTCAGCAGTACTACCTGCACAATTTCCTGACCACACAGCCAGACCTTAATCTTCACAGCACGGATGTTCAGAACGAACTGCTCGACATAACCCGCTTCTGGCTTGATCGGGGCGTCGATGGTTTCCGGCTGGATACCATCAATTTTTACATGCACGACGAAGCCCTGCGCGACAACCCGCCGCTGTCACCTGATCTGCGAAACGCCATCATCGCGCCGCAGGTGAACCCATACAACCACCAGGACCACCTCTACGACAAGAATCACCCCGACAACCTGGCCTTTCTGCGAAGGCTTCGCGCAGTCATGGAACCGTACGGAGCAGCCGCGGTCGGCGAGGTCGGCGATGCCCGAAGGGGGCTGGAAATCATGGCCCAGTACACTACCGGCGACGACCTCATGCACATGTGCTATGCATTCGAACTCCTGGCCAACGATTGTCCCACGGCGGAAGACGTTTTGTCGATCATGACAAGGTTGGACAACGTGGCATCGGACAGTTGGCCCTGCTGGGCTTTTTCCAACCACGACACGGTGCGCCACGCGACCCGCTGGGATCTGCCTCTGGGGGGACTGAAGACCATGGCCACGCTGATGATGTGCTGGCGTGGATCGGCCTGCATTTACCAGGGCGAGGAACTGGGTCTGACGGAAGCTGATGTGGCGTTCGAAGACCTGAAAGACCCCTATGGCATCGAATTCTGGCCGGGCTTCAAGGGACGCGATGGTTGCCGAACCCCCATGGTCTGGGAAATACGGGATGAATTTGCGGGCTTCGGCACCACCAAACCCTGGTTGCCGGTCAGCCCGGCGCAAATTGAAAAGGCAGTGGACAGGCAGGAAGAAGATCCAGAGGCCATTCTGCACCACTACCGGCACGCCATCGCATTCCGCCGGAATCACCCGACCCTGAAAACGGGCAAGCAGGTTGGAATGGCAGTGACGGACGGCGTTTTGTCCTTCACGCGCGTCGGGAGCGGAAAGGAAATCTTCTGCGCATTCAACCTTGCGAACGAAACGAACCCGGTTGAACTTCCTGAAGGGGAATGGATCCCTCTCGGCGCTGAACTCGGCGCGGTTTCAGAACTTTCCGGAAAGCGCCTGGCCCTTGGGCCCTGGCAACTCGTGATAGCGGCAAAGCCCTGAGGATTGGACAGATGGCTGATCTCAAACTGACGAATATCGACAAGACCTACGGCGCCAGTGTCAACGTCCTGAAAGATATCAATCTCGAAATCGAAAAAGGCGAATTGATCGTCTTTGTCGGGCCTTCGGGTTGCGGGAAATCCACACTTTTGCGCATGATCGCCGGGCTTGAAAAAATCACCGGCGGGACCTTGGAGATTGACGGCCAGGTCGTCAATGACGTACCGCCGGCCCAGCGTGGTATCGCGATGGTGTTCCAATCCTACGCGCTTTACCCGCACATGACCGTGCGCGACAACATGGCCTTCGCGCTGAAAATCGCAAAGAAATCCAGGCAGGAAATCGATGCGACAATCGAAAATGCGGCCCGGATTCTTCAGCTTGAACCCTACCTGGATCGCCTGCCAAAAGCCTTGTCGGGCGGCCAGCGCCAGCGTGTCGCCATTGGCCGGTCCATCGTGCGCGACCCGAAAGTCTATCTTTTCGACGAGCCGTTGTCGAACCTCGATGCAGGGCTCCGCGTTGCAACGCGGATCGAGATTGCCCAGCTCAAGGAAAGCATGCCCGATTCCACCATGATTTACGTAACGCATGACCAGGTCGAGGCAATGACGCTCGCCAGTCGCATTGTCGTGCTTGCAAATCGCGGCATCGCCCAGGTCGGTACGCCGCTGGAACTTTATGAGAGGCCCGAGAACGAATTCGTGGCGCAATTCATAGGTTCCCCTTCAATGAACCTGATGCCCGGAAAAATCGTTTCCACGGGAACGGAAACCGTTGTCGAGCTGGATGGCGGCGGCAAGGCGCGTTCTTCCGTTTCGACGGGAGACGACCTGCAGGGCGCGGACGTCAATGTCGGGATTCGACCGGAAGATTTCGAGCTGACTGAAGACGAACATTGTTATTCGGGCAAGGTCGCGATTACGGAAGCGCTGGGAGAGGTAACCCTGCTGTATTTTGAGCAAAAGGAACGCGAAGAACCGATTATTGCGAAATTGCCGGGCATTCACCGCGAAATCCGGGGCGAAATTGTCAAACTGTCAGCCCCGCGAGACAAGATCCATCTGTTCAAGGAAGGACATTCGTTGCTCAAGAGGTGAGCCAGGTCGACAATGCCGGGAACACAGGCTGCCGCTCCCTTCGAAATCGTCAGGATCGAAAAAGCCGTGACCACACGCCCGTCAGCGGCGAACTCTACATTGCGGCTCGAAACCCACCTGCACGTACATCTCCGAGAACGCCGGAACCAGGCCTGCTCCGAGCGGTGGAAACGCTCGACCGCACTGCATGAGGACAACCCGTCTCGACTCCTGGGGAGATACCACGGTCCAACTCCTTCATGCAGGCCACGAAAACCGCCCTTCGCAACCGATGCGTTCTCTCAAGGGCGCCGGACTTCAGGACTTCCAGCGGATGCCTTTCAGGATCTCGCAAATGACCCGATCGCCTTTCCCAACAGTGTCCTGGTCGCGTCGACAGCGGCATTGAAATCGTGTTTGGCCATGACGTTTCCGTTGCCTTGCACGCAATCACTGGCTCGCCATGACCCCTCTCGACGTCAATCGAGTTTTGCAGAAGATTTCCATTGCAACCAGAATGACGCGCCCGGCAATTCGACCCGGGTGTGTTGGTGACGGCGCAACGGCCCATGGGCAAATTCACCGCCCGACGCTGGACCAGAATCGCGAATGAAGAATACCGTTCGATACGGAATCATTGGCTGAGGAATGATGGGACAGGATCACATCTGAAACGTTTCCCCATTACACCGGGCTGAAATTGCCGCGGTCTTGGCCCGGAACCGGCAATGTCGGCCAGAACGGAAGCACTGGTGCCAAATGCGGCGATCGCCGGATCACTGGCGATGTCGATCGGGCACCCTGCGCTCGACGCCATTCTGATCGCATCCCCGAACCACCTGCATCTGGATCAGCTCGAAGCGGTGATCGTCGAGAAACCGCTGTTCACCCCTCCGAAGCAGCTGGGCAGGGCACGGTGGGTCTCGGCGAGAACCGCATCCCCGGTCTGGGTCGCGATGGAATACCGCTACATGCTTCCGATTGCCGAGTTCCTCAAAAGGATGAACGCCGCGACCGGTGGCGCCAAAACGCCGAGCATTCGTGAACACAGGTTTCCGTTCCTGCCCAAGGTGGGAAGCTGGAACCGGCTTTGCCGTCTGACCGGGGGAATGCCGGTCGAGAAATGCTGCCATTTCTTCGATCTGATGCGCCACGCCACCGGCGACCGGCCGGTCCGCGTCATGGCCTCCGCCGGGCAGGACGTCGATCATTTGATCCATTCCGCCGGTTGCTCGCCGTCAGACATCTTCGACAACGCATTTGTCATCGTTGAATTCGCCGGCGGTGTCCGCGCGATGCTTGACCTGTGCATGTTTTCCGAAGGGTCGCGGTCCAGGAGGAAATCGCCGCGGGCGGCCCCGAAGGGCGTATCGACGTCTTCATTCCCGGCCCGACGCGTTTCTGGCCTGGCCACCACCTGGGGCCGCCACCGGTTTCGAAAATCGTCAACAACCCGGGATCACGGCAGGATCAGGAAGAATTTGACATTCCGGTCGATCCGGTCCTTCTCAAGTCTGGTGACCACAACGGGGCAACCTGCATTCGGCATTGCCTGTTCCTGGAGACCGTGCTGTCGGGGCACGAACCGGAAGTCACCATGACCGACGGGATCGAAGCCGAGAAGATCGGCCACGCCGCGCAACTTTCGGCCGAACAGCATCAGGTTGTAGAGATTTGGATTTGAAGCCAGGGATCCCGGGCAATCAACTGTTCCGATTGTGGTTGTGAACTGGTGATGTCGCAGGGATGTCGGGACGACCCGTCTCCTTCGATCTGTCGACTTCGAATTCAGAGTTGTTCTACCGCGAACACACTGCGGAGAAGTCGAAACGCTAGAACGCGTTGGCATTGAGACAGACCGTGATACCGGCAAGGTGGAGACCAAATTGCAATTTGGCAGGAGACGTGCAATGCCGCATCATTTCGTTGGCAACAGCACTATTTTTCCGACATTCGAACCATTCTGGCGTGCTGTCGTTCCCCTCGCTACCGGAGAAATGTGTAAAAGCACCCAGCCATTCTCTGGTCACTATCAAAGAGTTCGGTGTTCTTGATATCGACCATGGGATGCGTCAGCAGAGTTATGTCAAGCCGACCCTTGTTTTCAAACTCGACAGTGATTTGTCGTTGTCATCGACAAACTGCTCGGTTGTTGCCGCGATGGTCTGGTTCATTGGGAGCAGTTCCTGCCAGGCATTCCGAGACGGACACAAAGGTGCAGGAAATCGATCTGCGGCATTTATACTTGTACCGTGATCCGTACTTGCATCCCCAGCGCCCGCGTAATCCGCATGACCGTGGCAAAGGTCGGATTGCCGTTCTCGGACAATGCCTTGTAAAGCCCTTCGCGGGTCATGCCGGCCTCACGAGCCAACCCGCTCATATTTCCCGCACGCGCGATGTCGTTAAGGGCCGCACGGATCAGGCTGCCGTCACCCGGATCCTCCTCGGCACACGCTTCCAGGTACAGGCGCATGTCTTCCCGGCTACGCAGATGCTTTACGGCATCCCAGCGCGTGAATTTTTCGGTCATGTCTGCCTCCACTCCTTCGCCAGCCGCCTCGCGCGCGTGATATCTCGCCTCTGGCTACCCTTGTCGCCACCGCAGAGCACGACAACTGCCGACCCTTCTCGGAGACAGTACAGTCGGTAACCGGGCCCGAGATGGATGCGCATCTCGAACATCCCGTCGTCCACCACTTTCGTGTCACCGAGATTGCCCAGCGAAACATTGCGCAGACGCGCATTAATCCTGGCCACCGCACCACGATCGCGCAAACCATGAAGCCAGCGCTTGAATACGGAACTCTCAATGTTGTCTATCATTGACCGTATGTAAACCATGGTTCACAGACCGTCAAATGTTCCGAAGTTCGGTCAAATTGCGCGGACACGGTGGAGACTTTGCCTGCCCGAACGCGCATTGCCGCTGTTTCATTGCGAACGGCCTTGTCAGGTCCTGTACCCTCTGGAAGATTCCAGCGATAAGTCACCGGACGGTTGCCAGCGATAATCCTGGTTCCATCGCCCTCACAGACTCGGAAGCATCCGAGGGCTGCACCGGAAAGTGGTCTCGAAATCCGGGTGATCCGACGCAATGAAGTGCTTCGAAATATAATTCCTGAACTGCGTCATGATCATTAGGCTTCCTAGTCGCACTGCTCGCCCCAGTCCCAGTCTTCATGCCAAATTGATACTGTCATTCTCGGGAGACGCCAGGCGGTTCGCCTCGTCCGCAGTGCTCTCCTCGTCAGACCTCGACCGAGTCTTTATCCCGAGCGCGCTGTCCGAATTCGCCCGACCACGCCAGACATGCCGGGCCGAACGGCCGCGGCGCCAAAGACTCCGGGAGGAAACGGATGCAGTTGTCGACAACGGCGATCACGGGGCGGCGAGCATCAACCCCTGGATTTCGGGGCTGGTTCTTTCCAGTCCCGGGAGTTTAGGAAAACCGGAGTTCGGCCGTGAGCATGTTACGCATCACTTCGTCGGACAGGTTGACCTCCAGCTCGTTCCTACCGTGCCCCTTCTGCATGATCGGGAGAACACGCCAGCGAACCGGAACCGGTCGCAGGGACTTCGTCCTCACGCACAATCCAGGGTTCCTTGAGCGCCGCTTCGCGCCATTCGACAAACGCAGGATGGGCCAGGACGGCCCTGCAATAGGATTCACAGGTCCCGTCGACTTCAACCCCGTAGGTGTCAAACCGTGTCACCACGGGAGCAAACATGGCGTCCGCGGCCCCGAACGCACCAAAGAGAAAATCCCCTCCGGACCCAAACCGGTAACGGCAATCACCCCAGATTTCGCATATTCTCGTGATATCCTTGTCAACTCCCGGGCCTCTTCCCTTTCCCTTGAGATCCTGCCGGCGGAGGTTCATGGGCATGAAATTGCGAATCGCCGAAAAACCGGCGTGCATTTCGTTCGATACCGAACGCGCCATGGCACGGGTTTCACGATCCGGCGGCCATAGTCCCGCACCGGGGGCGATTTCATGGATGTACTCGAGAATTGCCATGCTCTCCCAGACGGTCGTTTCCCCGTGAACCAGAACCGGAACCCGCCGTGAAGGAGAAACATCCGCGACAATCTGTTGAAAGTTCTCGTCATCAAGTCGGATCAGTCTTTCATCAAAGGGAAGTCCCGCATGTTTCAATGCCAGCCAGGGACGGAGCGACCATGTTGAATAGTTCCTGTTGCCGATTATCAGCTTTAGTCGGGCCATTCCCAATTCCTCCTGGTTCCGTTTGGCGACGCCGGCTTGCATCCCGGCATGAAACGACCAACAGACGGAGGTCAAGACCTGCGTTGCCCGCGGTCCTGTAGTTTGCCCGGTACGCGCATGAAAACGGTCGCCGTTTTGCACCCACCGCATTCTCGCCGACGTTCTGCGCCGGTCCGCCGGTTCCCATTTTTGACGCAGGCAGGTACAGTTCCTCTCGAAATGCGTGCAAACAGTAGTCAAGGACGAAAGGTCCCATCCGGCAAACGGAAATCGCGATGACACGAGTGTTGATTATTGGTGGCGGTGGCATGATCGGCCAGAAGGTTGCACACCGCCTGAACGAAAAAGGCCTGGTTGGTCGGCCCGTAACCGATCTGACGCTTTTTGACCTTCGGTTTCCGGCTGACGGGGCGCAGTGTACGCATCGCATCGTCGGCAACCTGTCCGACAGGGATTCCATCGATTCCCTAGTGGCGAAGCGACCCGACGTCATCATGCACCTCGCCGCAATCGTTTCCAGCGACGCCGAGCGGAATTTTCACAAGGGGTGGCAGGTCAACCTCTTCGCCTTGTGGACCCTGCTGGACTCACTCAGAATCGAACATGCGGCAAGTGCCGGCCGATATCGAGCCAGGCTGATTTTTGCTTCTTCCGCCGCAGCGTTCGGCCCTCCATTTGACGGGCCCGTCAGCGACCAGTTCATTTGCGAGCCCCGTACGTCCTACGGTGCACAAAAAGTCGCAGCAGAACTGATCGTCAGCGATTTCGCCAGAAAGGGATTCGTTGACGGTGTGTCGCTACGATTGCCGACGATCTGCGTCAGGCCCGGCTTGCCGAACGCCGCCGCGTCGTCCTGCTTCTCCGACATCATTCGAGAACCACTCAACGGTCGAGAGGCCGTCTTGCCTATCGCAAGAACCGTCAGGCACATGCTCGCATCGCCGCGTTCGGCCGCTGGGTTCTTCGTCCATGCCGCTGAACTGGATCTCGCAAGGCTGGAGGGCAGGCGCGTTCTGAACATGCCGTCGCTGTCCTGCTCCATCGGTGATCAGATCGAGGCGCTTCGAGACATTGCCGGCAATGATATCGTCGAATTGATTCGGGAGGTGCCCGATCCGTTCATCGAATCGATCGTCTCCAACTGGGCTACTGAATTCTCGACCGAGCGCGCAGACAGTCTCGGATTCAGGGCCGAGGACGATTTTCGCCAGATCATCCAGGCTTACATTGAAGACGACCTGCCGATTGCGGCACGCTGATTCGGCCGTCATCGTCGTGGACATGAATGGAGCGATGCCGGTTTGGGAATCGATGAACATCGGCTGTTACGGCCAGCGACTCCGGCGAATTCGGCGCCCGTTTGCATTGAAGTTTCAGTTTTTCTAGAATCTCTGCCCGGCAGTTGCCGGGTTCGTCGGCAGGACTTCGGCCCCGGCAAGTCCGTACGCGATCCCGGATAGTTGGCGGAATTGACTTTTTCGCTTCCAGGTTGCAGATGTCCCAACGTTCTGTCGAACGTGGTCGCCAGAGGTTTGGCAGGAGGTAGGCACGTGAAACAAGGAATTGTGCAATTGGTCATGGCTACAGCTATTGGAGCAGCCGCCACGATGTCCGGGGCGGCCGATGACGAGAACGTGCTTGTCATTGAGGTTGCCGGGGCAACCACTGGAACCGTCGAAGTGGAACTCCTGCCGGAGCATGCTCCGAATCACGTCTCCCGTATCAAGTACCTGGCAAGCGGAGGCCAATACGACAATGTCGTCTTCCACCGCGTCATCGAAGGGTTCATGGCCCAGACTGGTGACGTGAAGTTCGGCGTGCGGGGCGGCAACGATGGCTCTCTCGCCGGACGCGGCGGTTCGGCGGAACCGAACCTTGAAGCCGAATTCTCCAACGTGCCGTACACGCGCGGAGTGGTCGGCATGGCGCGCGCGGCCCATCCGGACAGCGCCAATTCGCAGTTTTTCATCATGTTCGCGGATGCACCGCACCTGAACGGTCAATACACGGTCTTTGGTCGTGTCATTTCCGGCATGGATGTCGTCGACCAGATCAAGAAGGGAAATTCCGCCAAGGGCGGGGCGGTGAGCGACCCCGATTACATGTCCCAAGTCTACATCAAGTCGTCAGGTCCGCGCCGCTAACTCCGATTCACCGACAGCACGGCATCAGTACCTGGAAGACGTCAATTTCTACCTGGTTCCTGACGTCATGAGCAACCTGTGCGGGTTATCGGCCCTTGAATCTCCTGTCGGGGAGGCGGGTTCGGCCACAGGTTCCTGCAGACCGGAGGGTCACGATCAATCGGCAAGGTGCCTCGACGACAGGTGCCTGCAGCCGCGTAGATCGCGCTTGAAAGTTAAATTGAACGCACACCAACACCAACACCGGGAGACGGCAGCGCGCAATCGATCCCGTCGAGCTGATCAGCGACCGCGTCAAACAATCCCGTGTAACCGCATTTCCGGTGAGAACGGTCGACCGCGTCAACGATCCCGATCCACCCGGTTCTCCCGGCTTCGCGCCACGCAGCTCCAGCCGGCTTCCCCGGGTGCAAAGGGAGAGTTCCCGCTTTCGGCCGGCAGTCTTTCAAAGACGAGGCGAAACCGAGACGTATTTCCCTGCGCGCCAAGTGCCACGAATGACGTGGCCGCCAGCGTCGCTTGAAGTGCGCACACCCAGTAAGGAGTTCAAAACCGATTGTGGTGCACCTTTTGTTGCAGGAGTTCTGCCTTTCCGGAAACTATGGGCAACAGACGTGACGGCGTGACCAACCTTGAACAGTCGCGTCTAGCGGAAGCCGTTTCCGTCAAGTTTCAGAACCACTCGTTCGTGCAAGGATTTCGAGAGCACGGACACGATCAAATTGAGCGTGAGCGAACTGATTGCGGTAGCTCCGCAAGCAGCCGTAGCAACTCGAGTCGCATCCGCAGTTTCCAATCACCCGCTCTGTCGCAGCATCGAGCACCCGAGCGAAGACCATTTCGCGTTCCAATTGCGCAACCAACCCAGCACCACCCGGCACGTTATCATAAAGTACAACCGCCGACTCTCCCGGTCGGTCACCGCCGGTAATGGTGACATTCAGGTCCGTGTCCGGCACTTCCAGCGTATCCGCCGCACCAAGAAGGACGGCGTAGGCGACGGAATACGCGTCCCACTCACCATGGACCGTTGGGAACTGAAGGCGCACGACATCGGTGGCGAGTTCGTGGCCAAGGGAGAATCGCTCCAGAGTTCCCATGCACTCCGAATCCGAAGGCGATCTATGTTTGGCCTGCGCCATCGTCATATGGCTGCCGCAGGAACGGCAGATGTAAAAACCCTCCCTGTTCTTGCCCTCGCACAATATCACCAGCACTCCAGGAACAGCCCTGGTTACCTGAACACCGAGGATGGTCCTGCTTTCAGGTTGCTCCTCGAACCCTCGAAAGAAAGGTCGTGTCGTGTAGAGGCGCTGCGTTCGGCCCTGCGGTTCCGAAGGTTTCTTAAACAGAGGCGTCACGAATCCAAACTCTGGAATCAGGTATTTCCGCCCGCCCGGTGATACGCCAGAATCACCTTCGTTCCACTGCGTGAAGTTGCGTGCGTCGTCATAGCGATAACTCCGCACGGGCCATGCCTTGCCGGCAACCGCCTTGACGCCGCAGGATTCCCATTCAAGCTTGTTGGCGACCACTTTGCCCCCTGGCGCATACTCTGCTATCGCTTGGGACATGTCCCGTTGGAGCGCGACGCCTGTCGGTATTCCGTCGATAGAACGAACATCGAGTTCGACAACATCCACCGGAAACCCGTACTTAGGAATGACGGCTTTCCGGGAAAGGAAGTTCAGCGTGCGTTCGCTAGCAATTGTCCTCATGCGCCTGCCGATTCGCCCTACCCAATTGTCCTTGCCTTGATCGAAGTATCCTCTGCGGAGGGCTTCCATCGCGATATAGTCTGCACAGACTTCCGACTCCGCGAGAGCCAAGCGGCTGTCCTCACCAGCGATCTTGACTATCCAGCCATCGTCTTGGAGCCCGACTCGGCCGTGCATGTTCTCAGGAACGATGTGGGATAGCGTGCACTTCAACTCCCCATTTTTCTCACAAAAGCAAAAGAGATCGCTTGTCGCTTGCGGCATATGCCAGTCTCCGACGAAGGTCTCGACATTCTGGAACCTGCCCCTGTCTTTTTTAAAGAATTCGGACAGCGCTACCGCAACCATGTGTCGCACGACGATTTTTTCATTCGTCAAATGAAGCCGTGGGGGATGGACCGCACCGTCGATCACGCGGTCAATTGGATTCTCGTAATGATAAAGGTCGTGTGGATTGCGACGGCAATAGGTCAACACCAGCCCGGGTGTGTCTCTCCTGCCTGCGCGTCCCGCGCGTTGGGCATAGTTGAATGACTCGGGAGGGACGTTACGCAAAAAGACCGAGTCGAGATCGCCAAGATCAACACCGACCTCGAAAGTGGTGGACGAGCTAAGAAGATGGATAGCGCCATTCTTGAACCGATCCTGTCGCCGGCGAGCCTCTTCAGAATCGATCTGAGCCGTGTGTTCTTCTGCCCTTAATTCCGGAGGAAATCCGGGACTTCGGTAGAGTATTTGGTAGTGGTTCCCGTCGAGGCGTTCTCGGCTTACCGGCGAGAGTGTGCCAGGGCAAAGATTTCGCAGGCAGATGTCCCGAATGTTTTGACTTGCCAGGGTGCCACAGGTGTCGCATTCCCAGATTTCTTCAAGGCGGGCGGGCTTGACCCGAAGCCAGCGTGAATCAAGATGGAACGTGCCATTCTGTTTTGCGTGCAAGAGAATTGGATCGTGAGCATGATCTCGCAACGCACGCCAAATTTCCTTCATCAGTTCCAACGACGCCGACCGCTTTGCATCTTCGGACAAGCCCTTTCCTGCTAAAAGTCGACGGAGGAAGTGTTTCACGACTGTGGAATTGGGACCACCCCATTGCAAAACGTTTCGCCGACCGCGCGGCGGCGCAATCCCGAATGCTTGTCGTGACCAAGGCGAGATGTCATTCCATTCCGGCGTTCCAGCGCCCCTTGGGAGGCTCATGGCGCGACGTGCGCGCATCTCGTCCAGCAGATAGCCGATCATGGCATGCGCTTCATCGTCAGACAAATTCCAGGGCCGGTGCCGCATGGCATCCGGCACACGCATGTTGCGAGGGAGCGCGACGAACCACTTGATCAAGCCAACGCCACTCAGCGACAACCGTTTCTCGTCAGTCATTGCCTCTCGCAGAATAGCTGTAAGTACAAGACGCGTTCGCTGCTCCCGTGTATCCGCTTCACTGAGGAGTCCAGCCTCCTCCCATTCTCTAAGCAGACGGTTGCGCAAGTCGTCGATCGAAAGACCCTCTTCGGCAACCTGTTCCGAGAGGATAGCCCGGAAGATGAGGTTCCGGTCGCGCAGCTTCTCGTAAGATTCCTCGGCGTACCAAGCAAAGAACGCAGCCTCCTGACGGCTATCGGCAAACGCGAGAACTTTTCGCCGATCAATCGGAAGTAGCTCATGAAGGGCGGTCGCGATCACGGAATTTGGCCCGTCCGAACCGTGCACGATTTCCTGAACGGGATCGCCAACCCCGCCGCGTCGATAGCCGCAGACGGCCCATTGTTTCAATTGGTCGGGGTTCTGTTCATGAGAGGCGCATTTTCTCACAGGAATCGCAGCATCACAGTCACAGTCAGGCGCGAACTGTGACAACGCACCGCAACATCTGCATAGTGTTTGGTCTCCATCGTCTGTTGGCAAAAAATAGTCGACACCAAATCCCGGACGGCTCGGGTCGCGGTTGGCCTCTCTCAATTTTCCCCCGTGTTCCTGGCCAACATAGTAGTGCTGCCCGCATTCCCGGCATAACGCAATCTCGAGAGGTTCACCTGCCGCTCTGCCGTCGCCCGCTCTTTTTCGATTGAGTACTACAGAATCGACTCCGTCACTGTGAACAAGGAAAGCGCCCTCAAGCGCTCGGAGAAATGCATGGTAGCGCCGCGGAGGTCCGTCGTCGTCGCTGCCAAGCGATTCTCCGAATAAAACGGCTGGAATCGAAAATGGCTCTCCAAAAAGCTCCGACGCAAATTCGGCAACCAACCGTCTGTCTTCTTCGCCTTGGCTGGAAGTAATGGTTGCGCTTGTAGCGATGCATCGAAATGAACCCTGCCGCCCGCCATCGCGCAAGCGTTGCTTGACCCGCCGGATGAGCATCCCCATTTCCATGCCTCTTGCGCCGCGATACTGATGAGCCTCGTCGAGCACAATAAACTGCCAGTGCGCGCCTCGCCCTGCGTCGAAGAGCGGACTATCGTCGGGACGGATGAGCAGGTACTCCAGCATGGAGTAATTTGTCAGCAGAATGTGGGGCGGCGACCGCCGCATCTCGTCGCGAAAAATGAGTTCGCCAGACAAACGGTCTTCCGCACGCGCTGCGGCGTTACGCCATGTGTCCTTGGCATTTTCCGGCGTCTGTCCGATGTATTGCCCGAATGTTGGCTGGAACCCGGACGCCGCCTCGCTCAGGTTCCGGCAAATCATGCCGAGCCGCTCGCGCTGATCGTTTGCCAGCGCATTCATCGGGTAGAGAATCATGGCCCGCACCCCCGGCTCATGCAACTGCCCGGCGAGATGCTGGCAATAGAGTTCAAACAGAATTGGGTAGAGAAAGCTCTCTGTCTTGCCGCTGGCGGTTCCCGTGGCGACCACCACATTCAGGCCATTAAGATGCATGGCACGAATAGCGCGTTCCTGGTGCGTATACAGCCGCCCGTCGATCAGTGCTGGCAACAGATCTTCGGCCCCGTTAGGGAAACACTCAACCGTTAGTGCTCGCGTGCCTAATCCGCGTGCAAACCCTCGATGAGGTTCCGGAAAAGGGCCCTTCAGGAGGCTTCCTTCTTCGCGTAAGGCTTGCTGGAAGGACGCCCGCAAAGAGGACTCCTTGAAAAAGAACGAAGTCTTTAGGTAATTCTCATAGCGTTGCCGGATTCTTTCCGGCCAATCACGTATGTCGATCGCGCATATCGACGAAGTCATGAAACCTGCCTGACTTGAAGAATATGCGCCCTTTCAATTGCATCTTCCTTGATTGGAACTGAAGTACGGATAGCTAAGTATGCGTATTTCCCTTCCGCTATTTTTCCTTGAACCAAATTCAAAACATTTTCACCTTTCCAATACTGCGTTGCATTACGCAATCTGTTTGCCTCACTAGTGACATCTGAACCCAAATGTCCTCGATAGTATTCCAGAATCATACCTGCTTGCATTTCAACAACCTTCTCCAACAACTGTATCGGAGTCATTAAGTCTCGGGTTTGTCCAGTTGTTTGAACGGTGACAGCAACTTTTCTCGTCACATCATCCATACCGGAAGGTTTTAATCGTAGCGTGAACTGCAAGGACGCGGCGGGTTCGACCCGAAGATTGCCGTTAGGCTTCACGACGATCCTCCCAGGATCGATCTCGACACGGGCATCGCTCACGTTCCGTGTAGCCCAATCCAGGATCACCTCCTGACCAGCTTCAATGGTCGCGGGTTCCGCCGTGAACGACACGATCTCAGGAAGTATTTCAGCTGAAATCTGAATCAGTCTGACGACCTTGCCGCCCCACTCAATGTTGAAATAAGTGTCGGAATACAGTCGGCAATCAATCTGCTTGTGGTCGCCGAAATCACTCAAGGGGATCGCGATACAGTCATCCTTGGCTGCGGAATTGTACGGCTGATCAAATTGATCGTCGAAACCCGCGCGAATCGTCCTGATTCCTCCTCTTGATAACACCTGCATCGTGTCATTCGCGTACGCGTGTTCGCGGAATTCATCCCGAGTCATGACCAGTGGGGTGTCGCGCCACTCGCTAGGGTCGGAGTGATCGCACTCAATCCGCCACCAAATCCGAGGGAGGTTGAGGACGATATTCACTCTGCGCGAATTTGATCCAAGGTTGCACGTTATGCGATCCGCATTCGGGTTCTGCGGAACCTCGATAACACCAGACGATGCCACTTTCTGAGGAGCTCCAACCGGCAGGATGGGGCTTAGTGTCGAGCCGTCCGCACCGATGAAGCGTACGTTCGTGGACGGGTATCCCGTCGACTTCGGGAGGATCACCGTGCCTTGACTAAAGTCCGCCCCGTTGATCTGGATCCGATTCAAGTTGCGCAGTCGCCGGAATGCCATACTGTCGAGCATGCTCATTCCTGAATCGTATATCCGAAGAAAAAAGCGGCCTTCTTTATCATCCAAGACTTCCGGTAGCGATTGCTCATCCGGCCGGAAGTTCTTACCCCAGCCGCCTTTGGTCTCTTCTCCCACACGCGCCCAAGCAACTTTTTGTGAGGATTTCAATCTTGGAGCTTCGCCAACGAATAAGTCACCTTCATCCGAGTCATCCAGAACACATTGTCCGGTTAACTCGACTCCGGAGGCAAAAAGGGATCCATTCCATCCAAGGAAGCCGTCGTGGCCATCGCTCGCAGTGGTAACGCTCCGATGGAAATAGTGCGCCCGGAATGCGGAATCGACACAACTGTCCGGTTCAACCGGTACGCGACCGACCCGTTTCCACGAAGCTGGCGCGATGACGATGAAGTGCCCGTTCGTGATTCTGGCGATCTTGCGTCCATCGCCCGACCAGTTCTTAGGGAGCTTGAAGATGAGAGGAGCATCTTTGAATAGCGGGATTTCATGTTCCTGTCCGTCCTGGCAAGAAACGACCAAGCGACCGGTGAAGATGGGAATGCAACATTCCTGCGTATTGTGGTCCAAACGGGCATCATCAAGAAACACTACTGCGAGTCGGCACGCTCTGTCCGCGTTCAGGATGATTTCCCAATTCTGAGAGGCAGGAACCCGTCGAAGGGTCAAATCCGGGCAAGAAGACGGAGACTGCAACCGTTGTCCGGGTTTTGGGCTCGGAGACTGAGGATCTCGTTTTCCCCCTATTCTGTGCGGCTTGCGTTCGGATTTTTTTGGTTTCGTCGCGCTTGAACTGTCGTCGATCTTACCTTCGGGTTCATCAACTTCGGAGTGCCCACCGGTTTCCGGTTGGTCGCGTTCCTGATCGTCGTCGATCTGTTCGCCGCTAGTGTGTTCTTCTGTGGTGCCGTCATCATGATCCGAGTCTCCGCGAGCGGAGTCGTGTGCCAGTTGTTGCTCGGGAGCCGCGACCGCGTCATCCGCATCTGCCCGCGTAGGCTTGGACGATGAACTCGCTGCGGGCGAGCGGACAGGCGATGGTTGTTTCGTCGCTCCAAATCCGAACCATATTGCCAAATTCCGCAATGCAACAATTATCAACTTCAGCCGCATCGGTTTTTCTATGTTTCCCGAGCCAAGGCCCACTTTAGTGATTCCCACTTGCGCTTGCGGTCATTTCGTCTGATCGTGCCACTCCAGTCAACGACTTGTTTGTCCACTTTGTTACGTTCATTTCAACATGCAGCATGCGTGAAAACTTTCACATCCATCGATCACGGGCTGGACACCTTCGCCCGAGAGAATCAGGTCAAATTCTTTGAAGATTCCCTTCGTGGCTCTTTGAAAGGATGTAAAAACGATTCTTGAAATCGCGGAAGCAGCGCCTGTTGAGCGACCTTGTTGGCATTTCCACCTCTTTCCATCGTAGAACCGAGTACAAATTGAATATGAGGCTGACCATGTTGCTACCAGATCGGATTACTCATCGGCTTCGACAGGTCGATGGCCCTTGACCCACTGATCTTCCTGGACCCGCATCCGCGGACCCGGTCCATGGTTTTCCCGCCCAGAGTTTCCGAAGCGCTGGGGGCCCAGGCCCGCGTCAGGTGCCATTTCGGCTCGCGCGCACCGGACGAACTGGTCGAGGCGATCCTTCCCGAAGTCTCGATCATCGTAGGCCAGACCCGAATGCAAAGGGAACGGCTCGCCCGTGCGAGGAATTTGAAAGCGATCCTGAACGTGAAGGGCAACTGGGAGCCCAACATCGACTATGCGGAAGCGCAGCGCCTTGGAATTCATGTCCTGTCGGCCGCGCCGGCCATGGCGCGGGCGGTTGCGGAATATTGTCTTTCCCGGGCGATCAACCTCGGTCGCGGCTTCTCAGACGCGAACCGCATGTTTCGCGAGCACCGCGAGGCGAACGGGATCGCAGGAAATCGTTGCGCCGGCACGCCCTGCGGAGCTGTTGTCGGACTGGTTGGGTTCGGCAATCTCGGGCGATCACCGGTACCGCTGCTCGGGCCATTCGGTTGCGCCATCTCGGCCTATGATCCGTGGTTGCCGGAATCTGAACTCCGGAAGCATCCGATTCATCCGGCTTCGTTTGGTGACGTCATCAGTTAAAGCTGATTCCTGTTCCTGCCCGCCGGCGTGACAACGGAAAACACGGGATTCCTGGATCGAGTGGCCCTGTCCCGAATTCAGGATGATGCCAGCGATGTTCTCGTGAGTCGGGCGGAGATCACGGATATCGACGCGTTTCTCGCACGCGCGGCGGCCGGGCGTTTTCATGCGCCGGCCGATGTCTTTACCGGAGGAGCCGGATCCGTCATTTTCGGTCGCTCGAACCACTCCGAACGTGCTGTTCACGACCAATCTCGCCGGGGGCCTCGATACATACTATGCACGGATTCAGGACATGATGATCGAAGACGTTTCCGGGATCCTCCGGGGCCAGCCGCCACGTGCCATGCACTTCGCTGACCCGAACCGCGCGGGACAGCAGCGAAGCCGGTAGGCCGCCGGATCCCCCTCCCCCTGGATCATTCAGACGAGGACCTGGACGACGCCATCCCGCACGCGCGCTTCGATCATGCGCAGGTTTCGCCGGGCGGGAAGCGCCTTGGCCTCCCCCGTTCGGGCGTCGAACAGGCCCTGGTGTAACGGACATTCGATGTATTTCCCGTCGAAGTAACCGTCGCAGAGATTTGCGGCTCCGTGCGTACATCGGGCGAGGCTGACAAAAATCCCGTCCACGGAGTCGTAAACGGCAAGGTCCCGGGAGCCTAATCGTACGGGGGTGACGTCTCCTGTTTCCAGTTCGGCGACGGTAATGATGTCCGTCCAGCTACGTTGCCTGTTCACGCTTCGTCGACCGCCCTCGTGCCGAGCCGAGGTTTCCGGCCAATGATCTGCGAAACTATGTCGATGTGGGCGCCCAGGTATCCGCGTTCCTCCACATGCACGTATCCTTGCAATTTCCTGTGGAGTTCGGGGAGCGCATGGAACGGCACCGATGAGGCATAGTGGTGCTCGGCATGATAGTTCATGTTCCAGCACAGGAAACGCATCGGGCGCGAAACCAGGTTGGTGCGCGTGTTCACCTTCATGTCCCTGACATTGGGCCGTCCGACATGCTCGGTCATCCTGATGGCGCGCATCACCGGTTCACCAATGAACAACGGCAGCCACCAGTACCAGAGGACGCCCCAGAAATCGAAGACCGCGCTCAATGCCAGGATTGCTGCATAGGCCATCGCCATGACCCTGGCCTCGACAACGACCGAGACGCGGTCTTCCCTGGGAATGAACTTCTTTTCCGCCTCCGAAAACCGGCCAAGAATGTGCCGGCCGAATTCGAGGAATCTATAGCCCCAAAACGGCACTGAAGACACGAACGACAGGTATTTTCCGAGTGATATCGGAAGCTCAATCAGCTCGGGATCCTTGCCATGCAGCTGGGTGTACGTGTGATGGTCGCAATGTTCGTACCGGAAGAACCTGTTCGGCAGCATGATGGCGAAGCCGCAGATATTCCCGAGTACCTCGTTCAGTGATCGGGTCCTGAAGGCCGTGTAATGGACACACTCATGCTGCAAAGCAAAGAGATGGACCCAGACCACGCCATGCAGGAACATGGCTGGGATCACCCACCAGCTCCCCTCCGAGAACCAGACCAGGAATCCCGTACACAGGAGGACGGCGACGAACGTTGCGAGGTGCAGCAAGCCTGGAAGATTGGAACGCCGCATGAGCAGCTTGAGTTCGCGCCGGCTGAGCGCGCCTTCCTTCAATGCCTGCGTGATCGGTGTCAGGACCGCCTGTTCCATCTTCCCTTTCTGTCCGAATGTCGATGATTGGCGGAAATCATTACCAGTGAATCCGACTCTATACAACTGACGCGAATTCCGGGCCGCGCATCATTTTGTGTCGCGTTGCCGTGAGCGCGGCATGGTCCGAACTTCAGGTCTGTTCAACCGTGGTTCGCGCCGGATCCTTCCTGTTCCAAACGGCGTCAAGCGAGTCGGCTTCCGGCGTTTCGAGCCTTTGCTTGCGGCAGTCAAATTCGGCGAAGAACGTCCCAGGAATCGTTCACCAGATCATCACTGCACGTCCCATCCACCAGGAATTGCACCACGTTTTCCGCACAGCACATCGACATGCGCTGCGCGCTTTCGGGGGTTACGCCCGCAATGTGCGGAGACAGCACGATACCGTCGCAGTGCGCCACGACAGAGGACTCTCCGGGCGGTTCTTCGGCAAATGTGTCGAGGCCGGCCCCGAAAAGGTGACCCGAATCGATTGCGTCAACCAGCGCTTCCTCGTCGACAATCCCGCCGCGGGCGGCATTGATCAGGATGGCGCCCTGTTTCATGTGCGCAAACGCCGCCGCGTCGATCATGTTCCGCGTGGCGTCCGTCAGCGGAACGTGGAGGCTCACGACATCGCTTTCTTCCAGCAGCCCGCCCAAGGTGGCGCTTTGCACGATCTGCCGCGGAAACGGGCAGGTGCGTTCCGGATCGACCGCGACGACGCGCATTCCGAAAGCGGCGGCCAGTGCGGCCACGCGTTCACCGATTGCCCCGAAGCCGACAATTCCCATCGTCCGCCCGGAGAGTTCGGCGGTTTGCGGAACCGCAGGGCGCCAGTCGCCGCTGCGAACCAGCTTGTCATGGTGAAGAGTGCGCTTTCTGACAGCCAATAACAGAGCGAACACATGTTCGGCGACGGACACGGCATTCCTTCCCGGAGCTGCAAAGACTGGAATGCCGCGGCGTGTGGCTTCCGCCACGTCGATATCGTCGTAACCCGCACCGTGACTCGCGATGACCTTCAGGTCCGGGGCGGCGTCGAAACAGGCGCGGTCGATGATGCCGGAGCGGACGACAAGGCCCACAGGGCGGTTTTCGGCCAAAAGGGCGATCAGTTCGGCCTGACCCGGATTCGGGCTGGATTGAACGATGGTGAATCCCGCGTCTCCCAGATGCGCCTCGGCGGGCGGCAGGAGCGGCCAACCTGTAATCAATACCATGCCCGGGGATGCCGTCACGCCATTGAATCCGGAATCTCGCGTTCGCGCCGGACCACGTAATCGCGCAGGGCTTCACGGATGCTTTCGTCCAGCTTTGGCGGCTCGTCCTCGTAGCGCTCCAGCATCCGCTTGCACCAGTCGCGGCCGCGCTCGCTGACCGACTTGGCCCCGCCGGCGACCCAGCTTTCGTAGCGCTCGTTGTCCTGCACCTCGTCGAGGAACGGCAGGTGTTCGCGGGTATAGTCTTCATCAAAGAAATGCCCGCCGGGACCGACCCTGGCGAGGCCGTCGAGCGCGATGTCGATATCGTCGAACGAGGCACCGTTCAGGAGGGTCTGAAAGCTCAGAATCTGCTGTGCATCTGCGGCAAGCTTGCCCATGGAGATACAGAGCGAGCCTTCAATGGTGCCGCCACAATGTGTCAGCAGGTTGCAGCCGCCGAGGACCGCCGGGTAGACTTTCAATATGGAGTCGAAACCTGCATAGAGGTCGTCCTGTTTCGAGCCGGATTTTGCACCGTTTGTCCGCCAGGGTACACCGTAGTAGCGGGCCATCTGGCCAAAGATGTACATGAATAACGACACCTCGGGCGATCCGAAGACCGGCGCGCCGCTTTTCATGTACACCCCCATCGGAGCCACGCCCATGACCGCGCGGCAACCGGGGCGGATGATCTGGGTAAAGGCGATTCCCGCCAACACCTCGGCGATGATCTGGGCCGTGGCGGCCAGCGTGTGCACGGGCGTGGAGGCACCGTAGAGCACGAAGGGCGACATGAGAAGCGCCTGGTTTTCGGCGGCATAGACACGGGTGGCGTCGAGTTGGGTCTTGTCCCAGACGAGCGGCGAGTTGCAGTTGAAGATTGCGGTCATCACCACCTCTTCATCCATCGTCCCGGACCCGAATACGATCCGCGCCATCTCGATGCTGTCGCGCGCCTGGCCGTCCGATTGCGGCGAGCCCATGATGGGCTTGTCGGTGTTCAGAAAGCTCTGCTCGACCATGTGCAAGTGGCGGTGCGGCACGGCGATGTCCATCGGTTCCAGCGTATAACCGCCGTTGTATTGCAGCGCCGGGTTCACCTGGTGCAGGCGCATCAGCATCGCCATGTCCGCCGCCGTGGCCTTCCGGCGCACGCCGTCAAGGTCGATCAGGTTGGGCGTGCCGTAAGCGGGGCCGAAGACCATGTGGCGGCCACCGACACGGACGGTGCGGTCGGGATTGCGGCCGTGATAATCGAACTCTTCGGGGATCGTGCCAATCAGCTTGCGGACCAGCGCGCGCGGGACGCGGACGCGGTGGCCGTCCACGTCGGCCCCGGCATCGGTCCAGATCGATGCCGTCACATCATCACGGAATTCGACCCCTATGGTTTCGAGAATCCGCATTGCATGGTCGTCGATGGCCTCCAGCCCGTCGACCGGCAAGACGTCGTAGACGGGAATGTTCCGGATCGTGGCGGAGGGATAGACCAGTGGCGCCTTGAGCCGCGCCTTGCGGCGCCCGGCAGCCCCGCCGCTGCGGTGCCGTCGCCGGACCGGGGCGGATTCCGTGTCCTGTTTCATGGGGACCTCCTTACGGTGCATTATTCGCCCGCGTTAAGGTCCGCACAACGGCACTAATTCTTGCCCCTCTGCGAAATGTCAGATTACGCCGGTACGTACTGGTGAACTGAATCGTCGCCTGGCTCCGCCTCGGAACTGAGTTCATTTCGCAGCCAGTCGCGGAATTTCGATACGGTGCCCGTCGGCGAAGCGCCTTCCGGCTGGCACAGGTAGTAGCCGTGCTGGGGCAGCGTCTCGGTATCGATGGCGGGCACCAGCACGCCGCTTTCGAGAAACTGCTGCATCAGCGGCGCGCCGAGCAAGCCGATACCCTGCCCGTCCAGGACTGCCTGCACGAAATTGATATACGAGTCGTAGGAACTCATGCGGACCCGGCTGCCGAGCACCGTGCCCTTGTCGCGAAAGTAGTTGGTCCAGATCGACGACGGGTCGAATGCCGATTCGAACTCCAGCAGCGGAACCTTCGCAAGGTCGTCAATCGTCTCGAACGGCCCGTACTTGCCGAAAAAGGCCTGATTGCAGAGCGGCAGGATCTGCTGCCGCTGCAAAAGCACACTCGTGGCGCCCGGCCAGTTCCCGGTTCCGTACCTTATCGCGATATCCACGTCGTGCTGCACCAGATTGACCAGACCGTGGGACACCAGCAGCCGGAAATCCGCCTTTGGGTCGATGCGCCGGTAGCGGCCGATGTTGGGCATCAACCAGTAAGTCGACACCCCGGAGGTGGTCGCGATCGTGATCAGGCTGTCTTCCTTGGTGTTCTCGATCGATTCGATCTCGTCGATGATCGACTGGAATCCCTGGTGCACGGTGCGCGACAGGCGGCGTCCGACGCGGGTCAGTTCGATGCTGCTCTGGCCCCGGAAGAAGAGCTCGAAACCCAGGAATCTCTCCAGCTGGCGCACTTGGCGCGACACTGCCACGCGCGTGACGTTCAGTTCCTTGGCGGCCTCGGTGAAACTGAGATTCCGTGCCGAGGCCTCGAAGGCCATCAGTGCCTTGGGTGGCGGGAGTTTCCGAAGTCCCTGTGCCAGTTTTCCGTCAAGTCCCTTGTACCATGCGGCGCGGCGCGGATCGGGTTAGGGGCGTAACGTCACGTTACTCACAGGGTCAGTTTTTTGCAATATCGTATCGGCCGATATGTGTGCAAGACTGTTTGCGGTGGAGAAGGTGCAAAGAAGACATATGGACGATCAATCGCCCGACGTAAGCCCAATCGAATGCCGCAACCTGTGGAAGATCTTCGGCCAGCGCGCAGATGAAGTGTTGGCTGCGGCTCGCGAGGGCAAGGTTGGCAAGGACGAGGCGCTGACGGAATTCGGCTGCGTCATCGGAGTCGCTGATGCCAGTTTCAGTGTCCGAAAGGGCGAGATCTTCTGCATCATGGGATTGTCGGGCTCGGGCAAGTCCACGATCCTGCGGCACGTCAATCGGCTGATCGAACCGACCGCGGGTTCCGTCCATGTCAACGGACAGGACGTGATGAGCCTGTCCGACAAGGAACTGCGCACACTGAGAGCCCGCAAGATCGGCATGGTGTTTCAGCACATGGCGCTATGGCCGCACAAGACGATCGCCGGCAATGTGGCCTTCGGGCTGGAAGTACAGGGCGCCGAAAAGAAGACCTGCCGTGATGCCGCCGAGGAGGCCCTTGAAAAAGTCGGGCTCGGAGGCTGGGGGCACCGCTATCCGGACGAATTGTCCGGGGGCATGCAGCAGAGGGTTGGCCTCGCTCGCGCACTTGCCGCCGATCCCGATTTCCTGCTGATGGACGAACCCTTCAGCGCACTTGACCCGCTGATCCGCCGGGATCTGCAGGATGAATTCCTCGCGCTGTCCGAGAAGGCGCACAAGACCACCCTCTTCATCACCCACGATCTCGACGAGGCGATGCGCGTGGGGCACCGGATCGCAGTGATGAAAGACGGACGCATCGACCAGATTGGCACGCCCGAAGCCATCGTGCTGTGCCCGGAGACCGACTACGTGGCGCGGTTCGTCAGTTCGATCTCGACGTTGAAATTCATTTCCGCCTCGGAAATCGCGGCTGCCGGAGAGGTGGCCGCCGACGCTCCTGCCATCGGCCCGGATGCATCCCTGCCGGCGCTGATCGGGCAACTTGCCAATGGCGCCGATCATCTGGCGGTAAAAGACGGCGACAAGCTGATCGGGCGGATCGGGCGGTCCGAGATCCTTGCCGCCGTCGGCCGCGATCTGGCGCGGAGGTGAGGCGATGGACCAGTTCCTGAATCCCTTCGACCACTTCTCCATACCGTTCGGGGTTTGGGCCGAAAGCGCGTTGAACTGGATCGTCGGCCATAGCCGCGCCACGCTGCTGGCCGCAAAGGTTCCAGTGCAGGGTTTCCTGGAATTCGTGCAGGGCAGTCTCGAAGCGATCCCGCCCCTCATCGGGATCATCGGCGCGATTATTGTCGGTTGGCTCCTGGACGGTCGACGGTTGGCATTGACCGGATTCGTTTGCCTGGCGTTGATCGGGTTGATGGGCGCCTGGCAGCCCGCGATGACGACACTCTCCATCGTCATCGCCGCCGTGACGATCTGCGTGGCCTTCGGCCTGCCCATTGGCATTCTCGCCGCGCGCAGCGACCGGTTTTTCTTCTTCCTGCGTCCCATGCTCGACCTGATGCAGACCATCCCCAGCTTCGTCTATCTTGTGCCCGTCGTGATGCTCTTTGGCATCGGTGACACGCCGGGCGTGATCGTGACCTGTTTCTTCGCCATCACCCCGCTCATCCGCCTGACCAATCTCGGTATCCGCGAAGTGCGCGAGGACCTCGTCGAAGCTGCCCGTGCTTTCGGGGCCGGCGAGGTGCGGGTGCTCTTCGGCATTCAGCTACCCCTGGCGCGGCCCACGATCCTGGCGGGACTGAACCAGACCGTTCTGCTGTCGCTGTCCATGGCAGTGGTCGCATCGATGATCTCCGTCCCGGGGTTGGGGCGAATCGTGCTGGAAGGCATCGGGCGGCTCGATTTCGGGTCGGCTACCGTGGGCGGCCTCGGCATCGTGCTCGCCGCGATCACGGTTGACCGCTATGTCCAGGCACTGGGCGCCGCCCGGTCACGTACCAGGAGGGGGGCCTGAGCCGTGGACTGGGCCACTCTCCTTGATCCGTTCGTAACGGTCAGTATGCCGCTGGCGGATTGGGCCAATGACGGGATGCGCTGGCTGACCTCGAACTACCGCGGTGTTTTCCAGGCGATCAAGGTGCCGGTCAAATGGACGCTGGACCTGGTCGAAGACGGGCTGCGCGACACGCCGCAGACGCTGCTCCTGATCTTCTTCACCCTGTTTGCATGGCAGATCGTGAACAGGGCGACCGCGGTCTTGACGTTTTGTGCGATGGCGGCAATCGGCATCATCGGCGCCTGGGACGCGGCGATGACCAGCCTGGCCGTACTTGTTACTGCCGTCTCGATCTCGGCACTGGTGGGCCTTCCGCTTGGAATTCTCTGCTCGCGCGTCAACTGGATCTGGGCCATCGTTCGTCCGGTTTTGGACTTCATGCAGACGATCCCGTCCTTTACCTACCTCGTCCCGGTTATCCTGCTTTTCGGCATAGGCAATGTGCCCGGCGTCATCGTCACCGCCTTCTTTGCCACGCCACCGCTGGTTCGGCTGACCAATCTCGGCCTGCGCGAGGTGCGCGCCGACCTGGTCGAGGCGGCGGACGCTTTCGGCGTAGCGCCAATGAGGCGGCTCTGGTCCATTGAGCTGCCACTGGCGCGCCCGACGATCATGGCAGGCATCAACCAGACCGTGATGCTGTCGCTGGCGATGAGCGTCATTGCCTCGATGATCTCGGTTGCCGGGTTGGGTCGGCTGGTGCTGGTGGGCATCAGCCAACTCGACCTCGCCCGCGCTTCTGTCGGCGGCCTGGGCATCGTACTTCTGGCCGTCGTCTTCGACCGTGTCACGCAAGGCTTCGGTTTCACCCGCCGCGACCGCGGCAACTTCGGGCTCTGGGAGCAGGGCCCGGTCGGATGGCTGAACGCCCGACTCTTCGGCGCCAAGGCCCAATCCAATGCTTAATCCAATCAGGGAGGACATGATGAAAACTCTTGCAATCAAGCTAGGCCTCACCGCGCTCGCCGGCAGCCTCATGGCCGGCACCGCCTTCGCCACTGAAATCACGGCGATCGGCACGGGGCGGACCGACCACCAGCTGATCTACGAAGTCATCGAGGAAGGCCTCGCCGCGCTCGGCTACGAGAACGGAGAAATGTTGACGGGCAACTACCCGGCCATTCATCTCTCCATCGGCCAGGGCGACGCCCACTACACGGCCGTGCACTGGAAACCGCTGCACAACGAATTCTATGCAAATTCCGGAGGCGACGACGCGCTGGTGCGCGCCAAGCCGATGTACACGAACGCCATGCAGGGCTATTTCATCGACGTCAAGACGTCCGAAGCCCACGGCATCACGGCGCTGGAGCAGATGAAGGAAGACGCGACCAAGGCACTGTTCGACACTGACGGCGACGGCATGGCAAACCTGACCGGCTGCAATCCCGGCTGGGGATGCGAGAAGGTGATCGAACACCATCTCGACGCCTATGAGCTGCGCGACCACGTCAACAATGACAAGGGCGAATATTTCGCGCTCATGGCCGACACGATCGAGCGTTACAAGGCCGGCCAGCCGATCTTCTACACCACTTGGGCGCCGAACTGGATCATGGGCGTTCTGCAAGAGGGTCGCGACGTTGTGTGGCTGAACGCGCCTTTCTCGTCTCTGCCCGGCGACCAGGGATCCGATACGGAATGGCCTGACGGACGCAATCCTGGTTTCGGGGTCAATGACAATCACGTTCTGGTCAACAAGGAGTTTGCCGAGGCCAATCCCAAGGCGATGGCATTTTTCGATGGCCTGCGCATCTCGGTTCCCGACCTCAGCGCAATGATGTTGCGCATGAACGAGGGCGAAAAAGAGCCGCATCAGCTTGAGCAGATCGCCAAGGACTGGATCGCGGCCAACCAGGCCGACTGGGACGCACTGATCGCAACTGCGATGGCGGCCGAATAGGCTCGACGACATGCGGCCCGCCCTCCAGGGCGGGCCGCACGGCCTTCTCGACAGCCGGAGACCGCCCGACATGGCCATTCTTTTCCATTGGGACGGCGCAACTCCCGAGCTTTGGCGCGACGCTTTCGAAGCCGCCGGGTGCGGGACCGATATCCGGACTTTCGACGCGCCGGGCGACCATGCCGACGTCGACTTCGCTGTCGTCTGGGCGCCGCCAGCCGGAAGGCTGAAGGCCTTTCCCGACCTCAAGTACATCTTCTCTATCGGCGCCGGCGTCACCCATATCACGCTCGATCCGGATTGGCCCGCCCATGTGCCCGTCGTGCGTCTGCAGGACCGTTTGCTGGTCCTGGACATGTCCTGCCACATTATTCACTGGGTCTTGCATTTCCACCGGTTCTACGCCCGTTACGCGCGCCAGCAAGCGGCAGCGCGTTGGCTGCGTCACCGCTATCCCGAGAACGCCGAACGGCGCGTTTCGATCCTCGGACTCGGACAGACCGGACGGGATGCCTGCATCCGGCTGCGCGATCTGGGCTTCCCGGTCACTGGCTGGGCGCGCAGCCCCAAGTCCATCGAGGGCGTCCGCTGCCTCGCCGGCGACGAGGCGTTCGAAACCGTCGTCAGCGAGGCGGACATCCTGGTGAACCTGCTTCCGCTGACCGACGCCACGACCGGTATCCTGGACGCCTCTGTCTTCGGCCAGATGCCGGAGGGCAGCTTCATCATCAACTGTGGTCGCGGCTCCATTGTCAACGACGCCGACCTCCTTGCCGCGTTGGATAGCGGCAGGATCGAAGGCGCCGCGCTTGATGTCTTCCGCGAAGAGCCTTTGCCGAAGGACAGCCCTTTTTGGGATCATCCCGCCGTCTCGGTGACCCCGCACGCGGCCGCGCCAACCAATGAACGCTCGGCCGCGGAATTCATCGCCGCGCAGATTCGCCTGGCCATGGACGGCGGCAGGCCCGCTCCCATCGTCGACCTGGAGCGTGGATACTGAGCCTGTGCCGCGTCCCGCCATTATCCCGCGCCACGACGACAGCAACGGCTGGTGGGAAGCCCTGCCGCCGCCGCCGCCCGCCAAACTCCTGGCCGGCAGCCACCGCGTCCAGACTGCAATCGTCGGCGCCGGAGCCTGCGGGCTTGCCGTGGCGCTCCGGCTGGGCCTGCTCTGCCCCGACGACGAAATCGCCCTGATCGAAGCTGAACGCGCGGGCTTTGGCGCGTCGGGCCGCAACGCGGGCTTCATGCTGAACGTCCATTCGCATGGGCCGCCCAAGCGCATCGACATCCTGCGCCGCAATATGCGGCTGTGGGAAAGCGGGCTGTCCGATCTGCGGCGCATGACAGTTGAATTTCAGATCGACTGCGACTGGCACGATTTCGGCCGCATCTACGGCTCGGCCGGACCCGACGGCGAAAAGCATATCGACGAAATTGCCGAGACGCTCGACCGCCTCGAGTTGGAGCACGCCTGGATGACCCGCGACGATATGGAAGCCCGAATCGGCACCCGGTTCTACCGGCGCGGGCTCCATACGACGGGCAGCGCCTTGGTGAACCCGGCGGCGCTGATGCGCGGCCTCGCCCGGAACCTGCCGGTGAACGTCTCGCTTTTCGAAGTCAGCCCGGTCGTCGGGTTCGAAACCGATGATGACGCCTATGTTGTCGAGACCGAGACCGGTCAGGTCGTCGCGGACCGCCTGGTCCTTGCCGCAGGCGTTTTTCTCCGCCAGTTCGGAATTGCCGCAGGCCGCTATGTATCGATGGCGACCTATGCCAGCCTCACGGCCCCCCTTTCGGACGGCAAACTTGCGGCGCTGGGGACGAGCGAACCCTTTGGCCTGCTGGCCAGTTCGGAATATGGCGCGACGATTCGGCTGACCAATGACAAGCGCCTCTTCTTCCGCAATCTTTTCGAATTTGCCCCGAACGCTCCGACCCCTGCCCCCAGGGTTTCCGAAATCGGCAAATTGCACCGCAAGGGCATGCTCAATCGCTGGCCGGACCTGAAGGATACAGCCTTTGCACACAGCTGGGGCGGGACCATGGCGTTTACCTGGAATGATGGCGCGATTTTCGGCGAATACGCTCCGGGTCTTTTCGCCGTGCTGACCAACGACGTTTCTCCCATGACCCGCGCCGCCGCCGCGGGGCGCCTGCTGGCCGATTTCATGGAAGGAGAAGACAGCGACCTTCTGAGCCTGCAGTTGGGAATTCCCGGCGCCAGCCGTCTTCCGCCGCGGCCAATCCTGGATATCGGCATCGCCATTCGGCGCGGAATGCTCCATGCTGCGGCACACAAGGAGTTTTGATTGCGAATCATGGCGAACAACCACCATCCGGCTGCCGACACGTGACTGGCGCGCGGCATGGTTGCAGGGCAATTCAGGTGATTGGTGTGTTAAGCGTGTGACGGGAAACCAGCTTTTCCCGTCACCAAACGAACCTTGTGCCGAAGGTCCGACCGCACCTGCGAAACTACCATAAACGGCAGCGTAGTCTACCGGCTTTTGACCGGAATCCCGCGGTGCTGCCAGAGACCGCCGATACTCTGCGTCGCCACCCGCGAGGCGATGAGAAGCGAAATCAACAATCCTGTCGTGACAGCGGCCGCGACTCCGTACCAGACGCCGGTCTCGTCAAACTGAAACACGCCGACGAACAACCAGACGAAGAATGCAATGCCGAACGCCTGCCGGTAGAGTCCGATCCAGACGGTCCAGACGGGGCGTTTGAGTGCCTGAAGGAATGCGTTGATTGCGAAGAGCATCATGTAGACCGGGAGAATGAAACTCTCGACCCTGAGATATGCAAGTCCGACCCGGATCACCTCCGGATCGTCCGTGAATTGCCCAAGCACCGGGCGTCCCAGAATCCAGATGACCGGGAATGCTGCAGCCGTCATGATGAAGCCGATCTTCCAGCAGTAAAAGAGCGATGCGCGCACGCGGTCATGGTCGCCGGCGCCAAAGGCCTGCGCCGCGATCGGCAGCAATGCCCCGGTGGTGCCGAGAACCGGCAACAGCAGGATCTGTTCAAGTCTGATGGCGATTCCGAATCCGGCAATCGCATGTTCACCGAAGCCCTTGAGGACGAACTGGACGACGAAACCCGACAGCATCATGATCAGGATGGCGAATGCGGATGGCAGCGTCTGGGTGAAGATTTCCCGAAACTCGGCTGTGCGCGGCCGGAAGTGTCGCCGCCGTATTCGGGAAAGCGTGGCGAGCTTCAGCAATTTCCAGAGCAGGTAGGCCATGACGCCGGTCTGGCTCATTACTGTGGATGCCGCCAGTCCGTCGAAACCGATTCCGCTCCATAGTCCCGGAATGCCGAAGATCAGCAGAGGGTTCAGAACGATGTTGGCAAAGAACGCGGCAATCAGGGCGCGTTGCATCGAGCGCCCGTCACCGTGCGCTTGAAGGACGCCGTGGCATGCAAAGGCGACCATGAATCCGGGAAGCGCCAGGGACAGGAGCAAGTAGTAGCGCGTCCCGGCATCGCGGTAGGGACCAGGCTCCGAGACAAGCCCGATCAGTGCCGGGCCATACACGGCGCCGATGACCAGGAAGACCAGCGCAGCCACGGTTCCGAAGGTGATGCCCTGGGCCGAGAGGCGGCGGGCCGTGCGCCGGTCCTTCCGGCCAAGTGCGACTCCCACAATGGCTCCCATTGCGGCGCCGAGGCCGAACCCGACCGACAGCGCAATGTAGAAGGCCTGAAAACCGAGCGAGATACCGGCCTGTGCGCTGGTCGAAAGGAGGCCGGCGAAGAACATGTCGACGACGTTGTAAAGCGTGTTGAAGAGCATCCCGATTGCGGCGGGGATGGCAAGCGAGCGAAGGTGTGAACTGATCGGACCAGCCGTCAGATCGCTGGTGAGTTCACGAGCCATCTGCGATCATTCGGGGGCGTCCAAGCCGGACGGCCGGAAACACGAAACCGGGGTTCTGCACCCGCGTTTCGGGGGACAATGCAACCGTGGCAATGCCCGGGCTTTCCGGCCCGGGTTCGGCTCCGGTTTCCGTCACGGCTGAACAGTACGCAAGTCCCGTCGGCGGGCGGGCGGACTGGCGGCATTTGCGTCATCGCTTTGTCGTGGATCGCCCTCTGGTCTGATCGAACTCCATGCCAGTCCTTTTGCGTGCCGTGGCGCGGTGTGATGCATTATCGAAACAGCCGTGTCGGTTGGGCACGCGGTCTCGTTGCCAAAGTGACCGGTGATCTGGCCGATCCCCGGGAATTCACCGTCGTCCCGGCCGGTTTCGCGAGGCAAGCGGGCACGGCATTCTCCGATGACTCCCGGGCGGAGAATCAGACCCCCGGCATATTGAAATGCCACAAATTCGCGTCCTCCAAGCACATGATCGGGAAGACGTTCCACCGGCGCAGTCTTGGTCTGGCCCTCCCGCTCGATGTCACCATAGGGATTGTCGGCGTTCACCCGGTGATTTGCGTAGCAATGGGCACTTTCGTTCAGCATTTGGGACGCGCAGGACCCGACAACCCGTGAATTCGCAAAATGGTTCTGATGAACTTCACGCGGTATTACCCTCAAGCCATGACCAGGCCAATCGATGTATTGGTTCGACGCGTTGCCAAATCGGCCCTTCCGGCTCTTGGACTTGGTCGGACTGGATTTCAAGAAATTCCTGGCCCGGTTCGAGACCTCCTGGGTTCAATTCAATGTCAAATCCGGGCAATTCCGCGCGAATCCGACGGACAATCAGGATCAGGCACGCCGGACTTGACGTTTCGGCATTCTTTTCGCAACATTTTCGCAATCGTAGTTGAAGCGTTTCGACCAAACGTCCAACTCAAGTCAACCACAGGAGGACAGTGAAGTGAAATTCAAAACCGCAGTAATGTCGGTTGCGGCAAGCATGGTCGCATCCAGCATGGCGTTCGCCCAGACGGAGCTGACTGTTTACACGGCGTTTGAAGCCGAAGATCTGAAGCGATACGCAGACCAATTCAATGAAGATTATCCCGACATCAATATCAACTGGGTCCGGGACTCGACCGGTATCGTGACCGCGAAACTCCTGGCGGAGAAAAACAACCCGCAGGCCGATGTGATCTGGGGATTGGCAGCGACCTCGCTTCTTCTGATGAAGAGCGAAGGTATGTTGGAGCCCTACGCACCGGCTGGAGTGGAACGCCTGGATTCAAAGTTCGTCGACAGTGACAATCCGCCGTCATGGGTTGGCCTTGATGCCTGGGTGGCCACGATCTGTTACAATACGGTCGAGGCCGGGAAGCACGAATTGCCCGTTCCTTCGTCCTGGAACGATCTTCTTGATCCGGCCTACGAAGGGCACGTCATCATGCCAAACCCGAACTCCTCGGGAACAGGCTTCCTTGATGTATCCAGCTGGCTTCAAATGTTCGGCGAACAGGGCGGATGGGATTTCATGGACGGTCTGCACAAGAACATCGCACGGTACACCCATTCGGGGTCAAAACCGTGCAAACTTGCTGCAGCGGGAGAAATTCCGATCGGCATTTCGTTCGCATTTCGCGGCGCCAAGTCAAAGGCCGCAGGTGCGCCACTGGAGTTGATCGTGCCGAGCGAAGGCGTTGGCTGGGACATGGAGGCAGCTGGCATCATTGCTGGTACCGATAACCTCGAGGCAGCCAAGGCTCTCCTCGACTGGTCCGTTACCGACAAGGCGATGGCTGCGTATAACGTTGGCTACGCAGTACTGGCCATTCCCGAACTTGCACAACCCGTGGAGCACTTTCCGGAGGGACTTCAGGACGGCATGATTCAGAATGACTTCGAGTGGGCGGCCAACAACCGCAGGGCTATTCTCGAAGAATGGCAATCTCGATACGACGCCAAGTCTGAACCAAAAAGCTGAAACAACGTGGCGGGGCGTTGACGCGCCCCGCCATCCAAATGATCTTCATGAAAAGCGATAGCTGAACCACCGCGACAGTTTGCCTATCTGACATGGATGAGGGGACATTGGATAAAGAAGCTCACTCAGGCTGTTATCTTCGCATCAGCGGAGTCTGGAAGGCGTTCGGAGATTTCATCGCCTTGAGGGATATTTCGCTTGATATCAAAGAGGGTGAGTTTGTCTGCTTCCTGGGACCGTCCGGGTGCGGAAAGACCACGTTGTTGCGGGCGATTGCAGGCCTGGATCCGCAATCGCGCGGAACAATTGTCCAAAACGGCGCGGATATATCCAGGTTGCCGCCGTCAGGACGGGATTTCGGAATTGTGTTTCAATCCTATGCCCTTTTCCCAAACCTGACGGTCCGACGAAACGTGGCGTACGGGCTGGAGAACCTTGGCCTCGGCCGCGACAAGATTGCGTCGCGGGTGAATGAACTCCTGGAATTGGTTGGGTTACCTGATCAGAGAGACAAGTATCCAGCTCAACTGTCAGGTGGTCAGCAGCAACGCATTGCCCTGGCGCGCGCGATCGCGACCTCGCCGGGACTGTTGCTTCTCGATGAGCCTCTCTCTGCGCTTGACGCCAAGGTCCGCGTACGTCTTCGACATGAAATCAAGGAACTCCAGCGCGAGCTTGGCGTTACGACCGTCATGGTGACACACGATCAGGAAGAGGCGCTCTCCATGGCTGACCGTATCGTGGTCATGAACCATGGTGTTATTGAACAGGTGGGTGCACCGACAGAGATTTATCGAAATCCTGCGTCGCTTTTCGTAGCCGGGTTTATCGGCGAAATGAACCAGGTCGATGCCACGGCAGCGTCAGGTACCTCATTGATGATTGGCGGGAAAACCTATCAGTGCCGGGCCCATGATTTCGCTCAAGGAGAATCGGTTCTCGCTGCAATACGTCCGGATGACGTCATCCCATATGGTTCGGGGTTCGTCGAGCAATCCGAGGACGGCAACTGCATCGAGGTTCTCCTGGCGGACATGGAGTTCCTGGGCTCGTTCTGGCGTTGCCACCTGGAAAGCGAAGATTTTCAACGTGCGGACTTGATTGCCGACTTTTCCGTTAATGCCGTGAGGCGGCTGTCACTCGAGGTTGGCCAAACAATTTCAGTGGGTGTGCCCGAGGCGGGCCTGATGGCATTTGCTCGTGAATCGGTGACAGTTGCCGATGAGTGAATACCATGCAGTGAGTCTTCCAGCCGGTCGTACCATTCGGCAAAAGCTAAGCCGGGACGACTTGTTGATGCGATTCTGGATGATCGTGATTGCGGTCTACCTGATTATTTCCCTCGTGTTCCCGCTCTACGCGATGTTGTCCAAGTCCGTATCGACGTATTCCTTTGATCTCGCTCAGTTCGAGTTCCAGGTCAGCAATGAGGCTGGTGAATTTGTCAATGCGCCGGTTTCCGCACTGGACTTGAATGAAGAACATGAAACGGTTTCTACCAAGGAACTGTCGACAAGCTCGGATGGCCGGCTTGCCGCTACGAAGTTCTTTCCCGAATTCAGCTTTCGAAGCCCGGTCATGTACCGTGTTCGCGGGACGAGCGGCGAGGCCAACTACCTTGTCGGCTCGACACTCACCACGGGTACCGAGTGGACCGAGTTGTCATCGAATGAATTCCGGCGTGTCCAACTCCGTCCCCAGTCAGCGAGGGGTCTCGAGAACTTCGTCACCTATTTCTCCACACCGGCTCTTTTCCGGTCGATACAGAATTCACTCTTCATTGCCGTCGTAAGCACGATCATCACCGTTACGCTGGCTTTCGGGTTTGCTTACGCACTCAACCGTAGCTGTATGCGCTACAAGGGTGTGTTCAGATTGATCGCGATGGCACCAATACTCGTGCCGTCATTGCTTCCGGGAATCGCACTCGTCTACCTGTTTGGCAACCAGGGGATGATCAAGGAATTACTGTTCGGCGCAAGCATTTATGGACCGATCGGGATCGTGATCGGGTCCGTGTTCTTCACTTTCCCACATGCGTTTCTGATAATTTCCACGGCACTTTCGATCTCGGATGCCCGTTTGTTCGAGGCAGCGGCAAGCCTCAAGACGTCGCCCTGGAAAACATTTTGGACCGTTACAATACCCGGTGCTCGATATGGCCTTGTTTCTGCCGCCTTCGTGGTTTTCAACCTGGTCATCACAGATTTCGGATTGCCGAAAGTCATCGGCGGGCAATACAACGTGCTGGCCGTAGACATATACAAGCAGGTTATTGGACAACAGAATTTCGAAATGGGAGCGGTTGTCTCGGTCGTCCTGCTGATCCCGGCCGTTCTGGCTTTTGCGGTAGACCGGATTGTGCAGCGCCGCCAGGTAGCGCAGCTATCGGCGCGCTCGGTTCCTTTCCAGCCCAATCCCAATATCCAGGCAGACCGGGCCTGGTTTGCTTATTGTTCGATTGTTGCGGTTTTCATCATCGGCATTCTGGCGGTTTGCCAGTTCGCGGCACTGATCAAGTTCTGGCCATACGACCTCAGCTTGAGCTTGAACAACTACCAGTTCGACCTGATGGATGGCGGAGGTTGGGCAAGCTACTTCAATTCGATCAAGTTGGGTCTTCTTACCGCCGCGATAGGTACAGCAGTGGTTTTCTTCGGCGCCTATCTCGTGGAAAAGTCGAACGGTTTTCACACCGGCCGAAACCTGTTTCAAATGTTTGCCATGCTCCCCATGGCGATTCCAGGGATGGTGCTGGGGCTCGCGTACATATTTTTCTTCAACGAACCGGCCAACCCATTGAACGTGATCTATGGCACCATGTTGATCCTGGTTATCTGTACGGTGACACATTTTTACACGGTGTCTCACTTGACCGCAGTGACGGCACTCAAGCAAATGGACCGTGAGTTCGAAGCGGTATCCGCCTCGTTGAAGCAACCAACCATGAAGCTCTTCGCGCGCGTTACCGTCCCAGTATGTCTACCAGCCGCCCTGGATATATCGATCTATCTCTTTGTAAACGCCATGACGACGGTATCGGCAGTCGTTTTCCTGTACTCGCCCAAGACCACGCTTGCTTCCGTCGCCGTTCTCAACATGGACGACGCCGGCGACATTGCCCCCGCTGCGGCGATGGGGATGATGATATTTTACACGAATGTTGCGGCGCGGGTCATTCACCTGGTCCTGTCGCGAGGAGTCGTGGCCAGGACGCAAGCTTGGCGCCAGCGATAGGTGGGAATCAAGGCGGGAGGTCAATTTGACCGCGCTTTCCTTGTTCCTGGAAACTGACGACGAATACGTAACGATGAGAGGGGGCACCGGTTTCGGGTTCGGCACAAGAAGTTTCGTTTGGCTGTCGCGAGTGCGGGCGGACCTGTCGCAGGTGCACGAAGTACGGAGAACTGCAGTGTCGGTGCATCGAACGAAACGCCCACCGACATGCGGGAACGCGGAAAGTGCATGTATTCAGTATCCGGGAAGGGTTTCGATTTCTTGGCGCGACTTTGCCTCGGCGGCCAACTACGCGGGTGATGATTCACCGGCAACCGCAAGGGGCCTCTGGTTGGCGCCTTGCCCGTGTTGGAAAGATTCATTGGCAGCACAATTTGTCCGCACCATGGGTTAATCCAATACATCGGCCACGAAAAAAAGCCTGGTTGAAGACGTCAATCGGACCAGGTTCGGCACCGCTCCTGGATCAGTATTCCAGAGTGGTACCGCACCAGAGCCTGTCGACCCCTTGCGAATTGACCATCGCCAAGGCGGAGGGAATCATGATTGCAGGCAAGGGCGGCCAAAGATGCATGGATTTCCCCGCAATTCGGTTCATCAAATTGGCCATGGCCGCCCCAAGGTTTTCGCGGTCATCAAGGCAAGACAACCGTGCAACGCTCAAGGCCTCCGAAAGCGCTTCGTCGGTGTTCTCGACGGGAGTTTTCTTGGTCCATGCCGACATCGCGCCTCCTCCAAATGTTGCCGCAGGCGATGTCCGGGCACCTGTAATCCTTGCCTTGCGCCCACCTTCATGCAATACTACTAATAAATTCATTGACCCGAATGCAAGAATAGGGGATCGCTTGATTTTGCGCTGTCGCTGCCAATGGCCGGACCGAATACCACTCACAATGCGCCGCAAGGTCATGCGATCGAGGATATTCCAAGGCAGGAGAGCGGTTGATCACAATGAGCGCAGAAGAAATCCGTTGCCGGTTGGCGGCCTTATCTGCACTGGTTCACCGTTAGGCTCGCCCACTGCCGTGAAAGGGCGGGACGCTTGAATCGCCAACCGATAATCGAAGTTCGCAACCTCGACAAGTTCTACGGGGCGTTCCAGGCGCTCAAGGACGTCAGCATTACAGTCCACCAGGGTGAACGCGTCGTTGTCTGCGGGCCGTCGGGATCCGGAAAGTCGACGCTCATCCGATGTTTCAACGCGCTGGAGAATCACAGTTCCGGTTCGCTGAAAATCGACGGAATCGAGGTCTTCGAAGGGTCGAAGGACATCCGGAAGCTGCGGCAGGAAGTCGGCATGGTCTTCCAGCAGTTCAATCTGTTTCCGCATCTGACCGTGCTGGAAAACCTCATGATCGGACCGATGAAGGTCCGCAAGATTCCGCGGGATCAGGCCGAAGAAACAGCGCGAAATTACCTGGACCGGGTCCATATTCCGGAGCAGGCGGAGAAGTACCCTGCCCAGCTCTCCGGTGGCCAGCAACAGCGAGTCGCAATCGCCCGGTCACTTTGCATGGAAACCCGGATCATGCTGTTTGATGAACCGACATCCGCGCTTGATCCGGAGATGATCAATGAAGTTCTCGACGTCATGGTTGAACTTGCCGCAACCGGCATGACCATGGTGGTCGTAACCCATGAAATGGGTTTCGCACGCAAGGTGGCCGATACCATGGTGTTCATGGAGGAGGGACGGATCGTCGAAGTTGCTCCGCCCGAGAAGTTCTTCACCGCACCAACAAGCGACCGCTGCCGGATGTTCCTGGCACAGATCCTGGAGCACTGAGATGGTGCTGAGCGAAACGGCCAGCCCCGGCGTTAATTCGATCCCGAAACCTCCGCTGCATCAACAGCTGCTGAATTCGGTACCGGTCGCCGTTGCGATCTACGTCATCGTTGTCGGGTTGATCGTCTACGGGTCGTTCACCGGTGCCCAAAACATGGGCTACAACTGGCAATGGTACCGCGTACCTCAATACCTTTACAGCTTCACGGACGATGGATTTCAGTGGGGAGAGATCATGGTCGGTCTTGCGGCCACCATCGAGCTTTGCATTCTGTCTTTCGCGCTTGCCACGTTTCTCGGGCTCATCGTTGCGCTGCTGCGCCTATCCGGCCTCGTCGTGGGTACCGCCGTCGCCGTGGGCTTCCTGGAGTTGATCCGCAACATCCCGCTTCTGGTGCTGCTTTACCTCTTCTACTACGTGCTCGGACCGATATTTAAGTTTGACCGCTACTTCGCCAGTATCCTGACGCTCGCAGTCTTTCATTCCGCGTTGATCTCGGAGATTTTTCGGGCCGGAATAAATGCCGTCTCCATCGGACAATGGGAAGCGGCGAAGTCCATCGGGATGTCCACCGGGCAAGCCTACCGATACATCATATTGCCGCAATCCATCCGCTTCATGTTGCCACCCATGACGGGCGAAATGGTGCATCTCATCAAGTCGTCTGCAATCGTGAGCGTCATTGCCGTTGCAGAGTTGACAACCATCGGGCGCAACATCATCGCAGATACATACATGAGCTTCGAAATCTGGTTCACCGTCGCGATTGTCTATATGGTGGTGACCCTGATTTTGTCGGTCGGCGTGTCGTTCCTCGAAAAAAGATACGCCGTTGATCAATGACCAAACGAGGAACCTGTTCCAACAACAAGGAGGAAACCAAATGAAACTTACGCGCAGAATGCTCGGATATGCCCTGGCCGCAACCGCGGCGGCGGGCCTTGCGTTGCCTGCGGCAGCGCAGCAGGCAACGCAAGCGTTGTCTTCCGAAAGCGTGATCGAACAGATCAAGCAGGACGGCGTGATCCGGATCGGACTTTCGCTGTTCGTGCCCTGGTCGATGCGCGACAAGAATGGCGAACTCATCGGCTACGAACTCGATGTCGGGCGCAAGCTTGCCGATGACATGGGCGTCGAAGTGGAGTTCGTGCCGACGTCCTGGGACGGAATAATCCCGGCGCTCGTTGCAGGCAACTTCGATGTCATCATCTCTGGTATGTCGGTGACGGCACAGCGGAATCTCACGGTGAATTTCACCGATCCGTACGCCTATTCGGGACTCGCGATCCTCGCGAACAAGGAGCTGACCGCCGGCATGGGCATCGAGGACCTGAACTCGCCGGACGTGATCTTCGCAACGCGGCGGGGGGCAACCCCGGCCGTCGTGGTTGCCGAGAAGTTCCCGCAAGCGCAGCTTTTGCTCTTTGACGAGGACGGCGCCTCGACCCAGGAAGTCCTGAACGGCAACGCCCACGCGACGATGGCGGCGCAGCCGACGCCAAACCGCGAGGCGGGCAGGAACCCCGAAACGCTGATGGTCATGGAGGGCGAACTCTATGATCCGCGTGGCGAGGCTTTTGCGCTTCGCAAGGGTGATCCGGACGCCATCAACTACTTCAACAACTGGATCGCACAGCAGTGGCGGAGCGGTTGGCTCGAATCACGACACAACTACTGGTTCGCGACCGAGGAATGGGCTGACCAAGTCGCCCAATAAGCCAATGACACCAAGGCCCGGAAACAGTGGTTTCCGGGCCAAGGGGTGCTGACAACTGCGCACATTCATCAAAAAGATGAGGTGGCCTGACTACCTCCTGCTGGCGATTCTCTTCGTCTTTTTCGGGTATATCTGGGTCACCATCGAAGGAACGCTCAACTACAAGTGGCGCTGGGAACTGATCCCGAGCTACATCGTCGGCTATCACACCGGACGTGAAGAGTATTTTGCCAATATCCTGCTCCAGGGCCTTGCGGCTACGATACGCATCAGCATTTACGCGAGCATCCTGGCCCTGATCTTCGGCACCATTCTCGGTGTCGCGCGATGTTCGAAAAACCTGACGATACGGATGCTGGCGCGGACCTACCTGGAACTCCTGCGCAACATCCCGCCGGTTGTCGTCGTCTTCATCTTTTTCTTTTTCCTGTCGCAGCAGCTGATCGATGCACTTGACCTTGCGAGGTGGTCCCGTGGCATCGCCCGGCAGGACGATATCTGGCTCTGGGAATTGTTCTTCGGCGACATGCGCCGCTTTCCCTCGATCATTTCCGGCGTGATCGTGCTCGCGTTGTTCGAGAGTGCGTTTGTCGGGGAGATCGTTCGGGCAGGAATCCAGTCCATTTCGAAAGGTCAGCGGGAAGCAGCCCGGTCCATCGGCATGAACCGATTCCAGGAATTGTGGTACATCGTGCTGCCTCAGGCGATGAAGAGGGTCGTTCCGCCCTTGGCCAACCAGTTCATTTCCCTCATCAAGGACAGCTCGATTATCTCGCTGATCTCGGTACAGGAACTGACATACAAGACTGTCGAGATGGTCGCCTCGTCGCGCATGATCTTCGAGGCCTGGATTACGACCGCGGCTTTCTACTTTATCGTTTGCTTCGGGTTGAGCCGGCTGTTTTCACGCCTGGAGCGCAGGCGGGTCGGGCAGGCCTAGACCATGGCAGCGGCGTGCCCGCGCAGATCCGCTTCAATGACCGTGATTGTCTGGAACATCGCCGTAAACTCCCGTTCGACACGGCGCATCGAGAGGTTCGGATAGCGCCGGGCGAGTTGCGATACGGCTTCCTCGACCTCGATTGTCGCGACGAACTGGCCGAGGCAGGAAAACGCACCCCCACCAAAGTTCAAATGTGGCGGCTGGACCGGACGTGTCAGGTCGAATCGGTGCGGGTCGCTGAATTTGTCCGCCTGTCGATGCGCGGCGCCGAAGCTGGCGAACACCGACGTGTTCGCCGGAATGCTGACCCCGTCTATTTCCGTGTCGGTCAGCGCCGTTCGTGAAGTCGAGATCGATCGCGGCCAAAGGCGCATGCATTCACGGATTGCCGCGGATGCAAGCGATGCGTCGCGCCCGATTTCCTTCCAGACGTCCGGCATCGCGGTTAGGCGGTCGACGGCGATGGAAATCTGGTTGGACGTGTTATCGGTGCTCGCCTCGATCAGCATGACGGCAAAGTCCTCGAGCTCGTCTTCGCTCAGGTTCCCGGCTTCGCGGACGCGGATGAGCCTCGAAAGAAAATCGTCGCCCATGTTCTCGCGCCGCCTCGCAAGTTGGGCCTTCACGTAGCCAAAGAGCTGGTCATAGGCATCGACAATGCTCGGCGTAAGGTCAGGGTCGCGCCTGAAGATCGCCAGTACGTCCTCGGACCTGTCCGCGACAAACCGGGCGTCGCCGAGGGGCGTGTCGACCCAGGTGCAGTAGACGCCTGCAGGCACCAGGTCGGTTAATCCGTATTTCAGGTCGAGCACATCGTCCGGCAGACCTTTCAGGAGGTCTGAAACGACGCCGGAAATGTCACGGCGCATGGCCCTGGCGTAAGCTGGACCGATCAGGTTGGTCAGGATGCCGCGCAGCCTCTTGCGTGTCTCGCCCCGGTTCTGTGTCAGGATCATTCGCCGTTTGAAATCGAGCGCACGACCGGGTGGCAGCTCCATCTTCTCGACGAGATTGCCGTGGTCCGTGCCAAACGAGCGATCGACGAGGAACCGCCGGCACATCTGGAATTCCAGGATCTCGACGCCCCGTTCGCTGCGGGCCATGGGGAATTGTCTGGCTTTCTCGGCAAGCCACCGGAAGGGCTCGGATTGATAGTCGGGATCGCTGTAGTCGATGATGGGAAGATCCGAGATACCCGGCATTCCATTGCTCCCGTCAATGTTTTGTTAATCGACTATAAGCCGAAATGGGTCGTTTGCCATGCCTTTGGCGCGGGATGGGCGTGTCCGCGCGACTGAGAGGAAATCCTCCGCAGCCACCGAAAGCGGTTGTCCCCGCGACCAAACCAGAACGGCGCAAAAGGAAAGTGACGCATCGAAGGGAATGACGTGGCACCTGTGCAGATCGGCAAGGTGCACTCTGACCAAGCGATCCGTTCGCGCATCCTACCGTATTCCGGCAACTCCCTTTCCGGAACCACGTTTCCACGCACGTAGGGCGAAACATGATGTTTGAGCTCATGCCGGAATTGCCTGGGAAAGTCGAACCACAGCCCGAGTCATCTCAGACAGTCCGCAAATTCTGGCGACAGCGAGTCGAACACAGCCTCGTTCCACGTCCCGAAACCAACCACAGATCCCTCAGGCGGCGCGGCGCCTCGTTTCGGAAACGTTTCCTGGCCCACGCGGCCGCGGGCACATCGAGTTTCCTTTCAGCAAGCACCACCAGCGCACCGTTGTCGCATTCATTGTCCGCGCAGCTGACGCCAATCGCCGCCCGATCCTGCCGTCTCTCAACCGTTTGCAAATCCGGTCCAGTGCTCCTTGCCCTGACGCCGTCCGTCCACCTCTATCATCGAGAGATAAAGCGCCGGAATGCTACCGGTTCTGGGCGCTCGCTTGGGGCTGTCCTCTCCGAACTCCTCTGTCGCCACGGAATGAGCGTTCAGCGCATAGTAACCGAGAACTTCCGACGATCCTTCGGCCACCGCGACAAATACCCGCGTAACGTTGTCCTTTTGGTGTTTCCCGGCGCTGAGCCTCAGAAATTTGTTGAGGCGATCGGCGATCGGTTCCGCAGGAAAAGCCCGACCAGTCATACCTGCCGGGATCGAATGTTTCGATGACGATTCGGGGGACGCTCTGACTTACGTCGTGAACGGTCATTGGCGATCCGGGACCGGTAGTCGCGAACCGCATCACGGGCTGCCTGCGTCGGCGGTGGTGAATTGTCCAGTGCCTCCAACAGCGCCTGCCTGTCGCGCTCCGAAAGTGTCGTGACCTGATGCTCGCGCAGTATGCGTTCGGCCTCCCTGGCCGCCGATGCACGGAGGAAGGTCGTGAGCTTGACGCCGCTCAGTTCTGCCGCCCGTGACATGCGCATTTTGTCGCTCGGCTTAATCCGCATCTCGATGTTATCGGTCGCTCTCTCATCCGGGGACTTTGAGATATCGCTGAAGTTCAACACGACGGCACCACTTCTCTTTGTCCCGACAATGTTCGTTCAACTTCACCGGCTGTCTATCGGTTGCCGCCCGGATTGTTCAAAAGCGGGATTTCCGACAGGCTGCACCCGGGTCACGGACCGCAACTGTAGCGCCCCTGCCATCGCCACAAAAGAAAAGTCACCACATCGGCGGAGCACGCCACGCATTGACCTATATGGCAGCCGTCGCTGCCGTCGATGTTTGCATCGTGCCGGCGAAGAAAGAAACCGAACGCATTGACGGCCAGCGCCGCCGGGAATTCGAATAAGGGCACGCGCAGTTGAGCTGCATCCGGTCGAGAATCTGGACAATCTCTTCAGTCCCGAATGTCGCATCGAACAGCATCGACATTTCCCGCTTCCATGGTACCCGTCCCGGTTCGGTATCCTGAGTATCACAAGGTTCCGCCCGTCGAAGACGGAACTTCCGCCGGTTATGTCCGAATTCGGAGTTTAACATGTGTGGGAACTGCGCAATAGCAACCGGGCATGTCCGAATACGACGATGCGTTGAGCAGCCCTCTGGATTCGCTCTATGCCGCCAACGGTCTGACGCACCTGCACATGCAAACGCGCTTCTTCTGTTGGGACGAATGTACCTTGCGGGAGCGGTCGAAGAGCTTGAAACCGACTTCCCGCTCCAGGTCTGCGATGACACGGCTGACCGCTGGCCTCGAGAGATCCAGTCCCAATACCGCCTGCTTCACGGTTTCGGTCGAGATGACCATGCGGAAGGCATCGATCTGTCGGACGTGATTGTCATTGGAGCCGACGGATGCACTTGCCTCTGCATGCAAGTCCCTGTCGTCATCAGTCCCGCCGGAAAAACACCGTGATGAATTCGATTTCACGGCTCAGGATTTCCGAAACACCGTGTTCGAGCATTGCGTCGAAGCTCAACGTATCGCCTGGCGCGAGTTCGAATTCTGACCCACCACAAATGTAGCGTGCCTTGCCGGATGTCATTGTCAGGAAGACATACCCGTCGTGGATATACCTTGGTAATTCACCGGCGTTTTCCCGGCTGATCCGGACACGGGCTGCCTCGAAATCGCCACTTGGGCCGCTGTGTTTGCCGAGAAGCATGTATTGATGGGTGTGGTTTGCCGTGATCCGGTGCGCCTGAATCCCCTTGCCGGCCTTCACGTGATAGACATCGGCCTTGCCAGCCGTTTGCGCGAGCAATGCCATGACCGGAACCGACAAAGCATCGGCAATCGCCGCTAGTGTGCCAAGCGACGCTGAGACTTGCCCATTCTCCAGACGGCTGATCATGCTGCCGGAAAGTCCTGCTCCTTTCGCAAGTGCCGTGACGGTCATGCCGCGATCGAGCCGAAGCCGGTTGACGGAACGCCCCACAGCAATGTCGATTTCAGCTTTCCTAGGCAGCACGACCTCCTTCATTTGCACTGCTTGACAGGAGATTATCAAAAGTAAAAAATATTACCAATAGAGCCTCTTGCAAAATTATCGAATTGACCAGCCGCTGAACAGTGCCGGGTATCCGGCGTGGGCTTGCACGCGACCGTAAAACCCCGGAATCCCCGGATTTTCGGCATTCCCTCCCGATTCGCGGGAAAAGCAGACGAAATAACCGGAGCGCAGGCCGGGTTTGACCGTTCGCCGGCTTTTTCAGGGCGTTTCCAGAGGTGATCGAGGACGCCGGAACCGTCCCGAAGGACGGGGAGGCGCGTCAGGGAGGCACAACGAGGCGCATCAACTGGTCAACCGTCAGCGCAAGCACCCCGAACATCAAATGGCAACAAACTTTCGCGTGTCCCCGAACACGCACATGGCGGGCGCCGAACTCGTCCTTGAGGCGGGCATTGCTCCGCTCGACCCCGGAACGGA
>JAPOVX010000014.1 GCA_026707935.1 Paracoccaceae bacterium | reverse complement strand
CAACGGTCGCCATTTCCGCCGCGGACCGCGCCAGGGCGGAGGCGCTGCTGGAACCAGAGACAGCGGTTTGAGAAGGAATCGCACCGCCGAACCCCGTGGAAGGGAACATCGAACGGTTTTGCCGTCCGTAACGGGTGTCTGTCGGATTTTGTCCTCGGCTCTTTGCAGATGCGATGTATCTCTCGGGCGACCGTTTTGTTAGGCAAGACGATCGGAACCGCCTCTCTTGGCCTTGGTTGAGACTCGAAATTTACGGGAATGATATCGACAAATTGACAGCGCATCACGCTTTCAGCTTTCGATCGATGTCACGGGTCACAGGGGTAGCCAATGCAAATGCCCCTCGCCGCGAAGAATGCCCAATCCCGGAGGTCATGATGTTGCGGTCCGCGTCGTCGGCGTGGTCACATGCCACGCATGTAGAGTCTGATTGCGTGCGCCGCGATACCTTGTCCACATGTCCGCGCGCAGTGCAGGTCAGCGTCATGTATGCGCGGTCCACCCCCTCCACGGTGCATATGTAGGCGAGTTTTGCCTTCAAGCCATACCAGCCTGTCGCCAGTATCTCGCGGTTCAGGCCGGCTTTCGACGCCACGTTCCTGCCGGGTTCTTCAACCGTGCCCCTGGCCGAACGGGTCTTGCCCACTTTGTTGAGTTTCTAGACAAACACCGTGCTTGCCCAGTTCGCGATCCTTCGGCCGGGCTTGTGTTGCCAGTCCATTCTTCCGTGTGCCCGCGTGCGTTGCGGCCGCTGCGTAAGCGCTTACTCTGCCGGGTTCCGGCGGCCCGCCTGAAGGCCCCCGCCATCGGTCGTTGTTTGTTTGCGATGCGGGCCGCAGACGGCAGAAATCGACCAAGCGCGGAAAGGAAAACACGCCTGTCCAAGGCTCCGATTATCCGTAGGCAAGTTCCGGTAGGAACAGGGCGATCTGGGGAAAGACGATAAGCAATCCGGTGACAAGCAGGAGGACTGCCAGAAACGGAGGAACACCCTTGACGACATCGACAAAGGGTTGCCGGAACACTGCAATTGCCGTGAACAAGTTGCAGCCGAAAGGCGGGGTCGCCGCCCCGATCGCCACCTGCAATGTGATGAGAACGCCAACCAGCACCGGGTCGAGCCCGGTGGCCTTGATCATCGGAGCGAAGATCGGGACCAGGATCAGGATGACGACGATCGAGTCCACAAACATGCAACCGATGAAGAAGGCAAGATTGATCGCCAACAGCGTCTTCAGCGGTCCGGCATCGGCCAGTCCGAGCGCCTGAATGATTGCCTGTGGCACCTGCGCAAAGGAAAGCGTCCACGAAAACGCAGCCCCCGCGGCGATCAGGATGAAGATCACAGACGTGATCGCGCCCGTTGAAAGAGCGATCTCCGGCAGATCGCGCAGGCGAATTGAGCGGAACACCAGCGCTTCGAGAATTACTGCATATAAAACACAAACGGCAGCCGCTTCCGTCGGTGAGAAGATGCCACCGTAAATGCCGCCCACGATGATCAGGGGGAATCCCATTGGCCAAAGGGCGCGGCGCATCGCCGCAACGCGGGACTGCCAGTTGGCTCGTGGCAGGACCGGGATGTCGTGCCTCCAGGCATACCACATGCAATAGATCGAAAAGAGCACAACGATCAGCAGTCCTGGAACAATACCTGCAATGAAGAGCCTTGAAATCGATGTGCCGGACACGACACCGTAAATGATCATGCCGATCGATGGCGGGATCAGGTACGCCAGGTCCGCTGCGTTCACGATCAGACCGATCGTGAAACTGTCGCTGTAGCCCGATTTAAGCGTTCGTGGCCGCATTGCACCGCCGACTGCAACCCCGGTCGCCTGCGTTGATCCGCAAACTGCGCCGAACAGCGCGCATGCGCTGGTCACCGAGATCGCCAGCCCGCCCCGGATGTGGCCAGTAAAACCCATGACCACGTCGATCAGCCGATTGGCGGAATGCCCTCGCGTGATGATGTCTGCGGCAAGGACGAACATCGGCACCGCAATCAGTGCCGACGGCTTTACGCCCCCGATCATCTGCTGGATGAGGATTTGCGGACTCATGTTCGAGAAAAAAATGAGAAAACCCAGCATCGCCGCCGATATCAGCGGCATTTTCATCGGGAACCCTGCAAGCAGCAGGACAATCATGACACCCAGCATCAACTCGGTCATTGGGGGTCTTCCTTTTCGCTTGCAGCATGACGCTCGAGCGCGATGGTCGTGGCCGGATCTTCGTAGCTGTCGACTTCGACATACGATACGTAGATCTCATCCTCGGTGAAATCGAGATTGCGAATGGCCGTCAGCAAGTACTGCAACGCGGTAAGTGCCAGCCCGGCAACTACCCAGACATATGTCAGGTAAAGCGGCACCTGTAGCGCTGGAGTTATCCGTCCGCGGGCGGCCACCTTCTGTACATACTCGAGAGCGTACCATGCCAGGACCGCCATCATGACAGCTGTCGTTGCCGTGATGATGATCATCAGGGTCTTGCGAAGTTTCTGTGGCAAGGCGTCGTAGATGGCCGACATGCGAATGTGAATGCCCTTGCGCGTGGCATACCCGAGCCCCATGAACGTGACGATCACGATCAGGAACTCGTTCAGCTCTTCCGAGAAATAGATTGACTGATGAAATACATATCTTCCGAGAACGTTGGCGATCGTATTGATTGCCATGAGGATGATGCCCCAACTCAGAATGAACGCCTCGACCTTTCCTATGACGACATCAATCCTGCCGAGGAGACCAAAACGCACCGGTCTTTCGTCGTTCATGCTTTCCTCCTGTTTTCCGGTCCTCGCGCATCAGAGCACGAGGACCGGGGGAAGATGTTTTCAGTTGAACGAAGCGATCTCGGCCTGAAGAGCGTCAAGAAGTTCCTTCCCGCGTGAACCGGCAGTATCCACGTAGGCATCGGCAGTATCACCCGAACGGGCACGAAAAGCGTCCCGTTCTTCCTCGGTCAGCACCACAAGGTTGATTTCCGGTTTGGCCGCGGTGATCACGTCCAGACGCTTCTGGTTGAAATCCGCGACGACACCGTCAATGAAGCCGGTCATTCCTGCCATTGTGTCACGTACCAGCTTCTGGCGGTCGGGCGACAGGGTCTCAAACCAGTCGGATCCCGCCAAGACGGCCGTGACTAGTTCCTGTTCGCCAGCCCAGACCAGATGGCTGGTGACTTCGTAGAATTTCATTTCCTCTATGGTCGGAATCGGATTCACCTGCCCGTCAACCGCGCCAAGCTGCAAGGCACCAAACACTTCTCCAAATGGCAGCGGTGTCGGGCTTGCTCCCATGTTCCGGTAGGTTTCCAGCAGAATTGGCGACACCATGACCCGCATCTTGAAATTGCTGAAATCTTCCGGCGTGCGAATTTCGCGGTTCGTGGTCCAGACCTGCGGTCCTTCGGAATACATCGTGATGACTTCCAGGCCTCGTCTCTGGAAGTCCTGGTTCAGTTCGCCATAGATGGTTTCGGAACTGCTCAGGATTGTCGATGTCGCAGCCGGATCGGACGGCAGCAAATAGGGCAGCAGAAACACTTGGCTTTCCGGTACTATGGTGCCGAGATTGCCAATCGACACGTTGGTGAACTGGATAATGCCGTCCGCAGCCTGCTCGACCGTTTCGGTCGGGGTGCCAAGCGTGCCCATCGGATAGGTTGTTACCGTGACATCGCCAGCCGTGGCCGCTTCGATCCGGGTTTTGAACTCCTGCGCATAGGCGTCCATGATTGAGCCTGGAATTTCCTCGATCGCGAACTTCCAGTCCTCGGACACGGCACCAACCGGCGCCAAGCCAAGACATGCGGCGATCACCCAGATTCCGAATTTCTTAAATGTGATTTTCATGTGCATCTCCTGACTAATGGTTTCAGTTCCATTAAGTATGGTTCCATTCCATTAAGTATTGCCCGGCAGACGGCTAAAGTCAATGTACGTTAGGGGGTAACTTCTCAGATACGGGCTGACCTCTTTTGGTTGCAATTTTCCCGGTAAGTTCTCCGTCTCCTCCCGTTCCGGGGCTTTCTGCGTCTTTCGCATTTTGAGGGATTCCCTTCGGACTCGATTTGTGATTCCAAGGGGGTATGAGTGATTCGCGGGCAGACGCTCAGACCGGTTCCGACACCACGGCGCGAAAGGAGATGGCTGCTCTTTTTTTCAGCCGTTGATCGCCTCGCCGAACGAGACGAGCAGATCGTCGGCCTGCGGGATGAGATCAACTGCTGTGGGACGGGGGCCGGACGCTCAGGAATCTGCCCAAGCATCCCCGGATGAGGCCGAGCGACATGGCCGCCGTGGTCGAGGCAGCCGACGCTGCAAAACCCGCGAAAACGGACGCCCAGAGCAAGGCGGGCAGGTGGGCCGCAAAGGGAAGAGACCCCGCGGGCCGAGACGCCGCCATCCGAAGGCCCTGCGGCGGGACGTCCAACTCAAGGATGCCCCGGTCGGGGTGGTCATCAAGTGTTACGAGACGCGCACGATCCACGACATTGTTGCGCACGCCGGTCGTCAACACGTCCTTTGCAACTGCGGTGCATCTCCGATGGGAAAGAAAGGTGCGACGATCCCGTATACGCGGCATCTGCCATCCTCACACCTGAGTTCGTAGTCTCCGCTTCCGCTCTCAAGAACAGCCCCGACAACCCTTGCGGTCACCGGGTCGTCAAATATTCCGCTGTTTTCGACGAATTCAACGAAGGACCGTTCGACATTCAGGCTGACGTTGATCGATCCGGACAGGATCCCCGAGGCGTCGAGGTCAACGGCCCCGTCTATCCTGATATGGGTGGCGCCACTCCAGAAAGAAACGTCGTGAAGGATGACTTGAGTCACCCACGGTCTGCAGCCGGGCTCTTGAATGCCGAATTTGGCATCGGTCCTGACATTGATCCCGTTCACGGCACCGGATTCACTGACGCGAGAGTTCTCGTCTGCACCTCCGGGTCGTTCGCGATCAACAGTGTCACTGCTACTGAATTCGGTCGCGATTTCGGCCGTGTAATCGTACGGCCCCGTCCCGGACCTCCGGACATCGGCATGCGGATTGACGAGATGACAGGGAGTTCCGATCCCGTCGCCCAAGCCGATTAGCCTGGCACCAGCACTGAATAGCGAAAACCAGCGGCCGCCGTTGTTGTCCAGTTGGAAGTCGAATTCGCCCAGGAGGTCGTCCAGAATCACGGTGTGTTTCGCAACTTCTCCAGGCTCGTTTTCCGATCGTGGAGAGGCAATGGCGGAACGCGCAAACCAGCGGCAAGCAAAGAGCGCGGCCGCGACTCCTTGGCTCCAATCCTGGAAATCGCCTGTTGTCGAAATCCTGATCGAATCCAGGTCCCACTCCAACTGGTACAATTCGTCGTGGAGCACGAACGAATCCACCTGGCTCGAAGCCGTGACGCCAGACTTTGTCGAAGATGAAGCAATTCCGGAGGTGTCGGCGAAGACTGGGGTTGACCAACCCGCCGCCGTAAGATTCATGACCATGGCCAGGGTGCCAGCCCGAAACAGCGCCAGTCTTTCCATCGTACCTCGCATTGTTTCGTTTGCCCGACTTTCGTTAGTCCGTGAACGGCGCGGGCTGTCAAGGAAAAAGGATCACATATGCGTCCGGATGAGCAAGACGAAGACCTGTGGGTATTCGGATACGGGTCACTGATTTGGCAGCCCGGTTTCGAATTCGTCGAATCGGTTCCTGGAACTCTTCATGGCTTCGCCCGCAGCTTTTGCATGTGGTCCGTGCACTATCGTGGTTCCAGGCGGTCACCGGGTCTGGTTCTGGCCCTGAAGCCGCAGCCCGGATCGTTCTGCAGGGGACTGGCTTTCCGCGTGGAGGCCAGTCACGGTGACGCTGTCCTGGAAGTTCTTCGGGACCGCGAACTCATGGCGTCCGCGTATCGCGAGGAATGGCAAACCGTCGAACTCGAAGACGAACGACGCGTGTCAGCTGTCTGTTATGTTGTCGACACCGGTCACGAGCTTTACAGTGGCGAACTGTCCATAGAGGAGCAGGCGGACATAATCGGACGGTCATTCGGGGAACGGGGCCACAATCGCGAATACCTGTTCCGCACCTGTGAACGCCTGGAGTCGCTCGGAATCGTTGATTCGGACCTTGTCGAACTCGCCGGCGCGGTCGCCCGACCGGATCGCTGACAGGATCGGGAAGAACAGGTAACTCCATGCCCTGGATTGTCCGCCTCGCAGGGCCGTGATGACCACATTTGATGACCGGAATTGCCCGGAATACGTTAACTCCGTGAATGCAGCCCGTTTGATACAATTCGAAGTCGGCACGGTCGGTCTGGCACTGCGCGTGCTTGCCATTGCCCAAAGGTCCGGCAGGACAGGTGACGACCTCGAGGCAACAACCAGCGGGAACCGCGGTGCCGGTCGAAACCGTGCGCCGACTTGTCAATGTATCCGCCGTGACATAATCGCCTTCTTGCGGGCAACATAGGACGATCTTCGGAATGATCGGAGAAGAAATCCAAAGCCACCGATTCACGCTTCCCGTGAACCAGATCTTGACAATGCTTGTACTGACAGGCCTGGTCGCGGTCGGCGTCTACCTTATCTATCCATCCCTGGACGAAGTATTCCTGGAATCCCCTTATTTGAACGGCGTCATCGTTGCGGTGTTCGTCGTTGGCCTGTTGACCTGCTTCGGTCGCGTGTTTTCGCTGTTTACCTCGGTCAACTGGATCGAGGGATTTGTCCGTGACCGGCCGGGCCACGAAATGGTGCGGCCTCCAGGGTTGCTGTTACCCCTCGCGGCACTGCTGAGGCCCGAGGGAGCCCGCACGGCGCTGACGACGTTTTCGGCGCGTTCGATCCTGGATACGGTGGCAACCCGACTCGATGAAGGCCGGGAAATTACCCGTTACATCATCAATCTGCTGATCTTTCTCGGCCTTCTTGGAACGTTTTACGGCCTCGCGATATCCGTCCCGGCGGTTGTCGACACGATCAGGACCCTGGCGCCATCAGAAGACGGCGAGAGCAGTGTTCAGGTATTCGAGAACCTGATCGCCGGTCTTGAAAGACAGTTGGGCGGAATGGGAACCGCCTTCGGATCGTCCCTTCTTGGGCTTGCTGGCTCGCTTGTGGTCGGGCTTCTGGATCTCTTCGCCGGACACGGCCAGAACCGCTTTTATCGTGAACTGGAAGAGTGGATTTCCTCGATCACGCTGATCGGTGTGTCCGCGCCTGATCCTGAAACGGGACTGAGCCGATTGCCGATCACTGGCAGGGGGATACCGTCGCCCGTCGTGGCGGATTCTGCACTCACGGAGGCGCAATGGGGAATCCTGGTCGGCACCCTGAACGGCGTGCTGAGCGAACTTTCGGAACGGCATCTGGCCTCTGAACGGCAGGTCGACAGGATAGCCCAGCTTGTCGAACAACTGGCAAGCCAACCCGACGAGCAATCTCCTGTCAACCACTACGAAATACTCGAGTCGCTTGCGCAAAGCCAGCAAAGGATCGCGGATGCCCTGACGAGAGGCAGTGCCGAAGAAACCACGCTCGACGCTGAAACCCGCTCGCGCCTTCGAAACATTGAAAGCCATCTTCTTCGCATACTCGAAGACATGTCCGTGGGACGTCAGGACTCTATCGCGGACGTCCGGGCCGATATTGCTGTGTTGATCGAGACGCTCAGGCAAGCCGTCGAGGGCAACATCAGGGACTAGGCCTTGGCTCTGTTACGAAAATCCAGAAACGGTGTGACGAATACCATTTGGACCGGCTTCGTGGACGCGATGACGGCTCTCCTTCTGTTGTTGATGTTCGTCCTGTCGATTTTCATGATCGTGCAATTTGTTCTGCAGGAAACGATTTCCGGGCAGGACGAGGAACTCGTCAGCCTGTCCCGACAGGTCAACGAACTGTCCACGGCACTGGGACTCGCACAGGGAAACGAAAACCGGCTGCAGGAAGAACTCGTTCTCTTCCAGTCTACGCTCGATGAGGCCAACGCAAGGGCCGCAACCCAGGAAAGGGAAATCGACGCGCTCCTCGCCGCAAACTCCGAGCAGTCGGAAGAACTGCTCGAGTTGCGCACGATCATCGTATCGTTTGAAGAACAGGTCGCCTCCCTGATCGCGCAAAGGAAGAGCCTGCAAGGTCGCAACAACCAACTGCTCGCCGAGATGGACGTCCTCGAGAGTGCGCGACAGACCGTAATCTCGCAGAATGAAGCCTTCCAGATTGCACTGGCAAAGGCTCGGCAGGAAATCGACGTTCAGGCTGAAGAGGCGCGCCTGGCCGCGGCGCGCCGAGAGGCGCTTGAAACGCTCATTGCCGAACTGCGTACCGAAGTTCATGAGAACGAACTGTCGCTGGAAGAGGCGCTCGGATTGCTTGCCGGTTCGAATACCGAACTGGAGTCGGCGCGACAGGTTGTGTCCGGGCTGGAGTCCGATCTCTCGGAGACGAGGAGTGAACTTGCATCCAGCCTGAACGTGATTTCGGAACTCGAAACATTGTTGTCGGATACGCGTAGCGAACTCGAAGGTAACAGGAAAAACGTTGCCGAACTCGAGACCCTGCTTTCCGTTACCCGAAACGAACTGGAAGGTAGAAAAAATACGGTTGCCGAGCTCGAGGCGAGCCTGACCAAGGCCCGGTCCGAACTGGAACAGAGCCATGCTGAAGCGACCAGCCTGGAAGCCGGACTCAGGGAAGCACGGCTGGAGATCACGGAAGTCCGGAGCAGGATGGCCGCGCTTGAGACCCTGCTTGAAGCCGTCAGGAAGGAACTTGCCCAGAGTCGGCAGTCGGAGACCGATCTCGAGCTGGCCCTGGACCAGACACGCGATGAACTCGATGCCAGCCGATCGTCGGCATCTGAACTTGGGGCGAGGCTCGATGCCACGCGCCAGGCGCTGTCTGCAATTCGGGCAGATCTCCAGAGGATTCGTCAACAACTGGCGGGAACACGGGATGAACTGACGGCGGCCCGTACGGAAGCTACACGAGCGCAAACCCAGTTGACGGCTGCTCAAGGCGAACTCGGCCAGTCGCGGGGCGAGCTGACGGAAACCCGGGAAGAACTTGCGCAAATTCGTGCGCAGTACTCGGTGTCGCAAGCAGCCCTTGAAAAGACCCGGGAAGAACTGGCGGCGGCCCTTGCGGAAACCGCGGACGTGCAAACGCTGTTGGCGGCTGCCCGGAACGCACTCGGCCGTTCCCGGGACGAACTGCAGAAAACCCTGGAGGAACTTGCCCAAGTCCGTGCGCAATACTCGGTTTCACGGGCAGACCTGGATAGAGCCCGAGAAGACCTTGCGGCGGCGCGCGCGGAAACGACGGACGCGGAAACCCGGTTGACGGCTGCACAGGGCGAACTCGACCAGTCGCAGGGCGAGTTGACGGAATCCCGGGAAGAACTTGCGCAAATTCGTGCGCAGTACTCGGTGTCGCAAGCAGCCCTCGAAAAGACCCGGGTGGACCTGGCGGCGGCCCTTGCGGAAACCGCGGACGTACAAACCCTGTTGACGGCTGCCCGGAACGCACTCGGCCGTTCTCGGGACGAACTTCAGGAAACCCTGGAAGCACTCGCGCAGATACGTGCACAGTACTCGGTTTCACTGGCGGATCTGGAAAGAACCCGGGTGGACCTAGCGGCGGCGCGCGCGGAAACGACGGATGCTGAAACCCGGTTGACGGCCGCCCAGGGCGAACTTCAAGGATCCCTGGAAGAACTTGCGCAGATTCGCGCGCGGTACTCGGTGTCGCAGGCAGCCCTTGAAGAGACCCGGGAAGAACTGGAGGCAGCCTTCAAAGAGACATCGGACGCTGAATCCCGGTTGGCGGCCGCCCAGGGCGACCTCCGCCTGTCACAGGACGAACTGCTGAAAACCCTGGTGGAACTCTCGCAAATTCGCACGCGTTACTCGGTTTCACTGACGGACCTGGAAAGAACCCGGGAAGACCTGGCGGCGGCGCGTGCGGAAACGACGGACGTTCGGGCGCTGTTGACGGCCGCCCAGGGTGACCTCGGCCTGTCGCAGGACGAACTTCGGGAAGCCCTGAAGGAACTCTCTCAAATTCGCGCGCAGTACTCGGTGTCGCAGGCAGCCCTTGAAAAGACCCGGGAAGAACTTGAGGCGGCGCGTGCCGAGTCATCGGACGTGGAAACCAGGTTGGTGGCCGCCCAAGGTGATCTCCGCCTGTCACGGGACGAACTGTTGGAAACCCTGGAGGAACTTTCTCAAATTCGTACGCAGTACTCGGTTTCACTGGCAGACCTGGAGAGAACCCGGGAAGAACTTGAGGCGGCGCGTGCGGAAACATCGAACGTGCAAGCCCGGTTGACGGCTGCCCAGAGCGAACTCGGCCAGTCACAGGGCGAGGTCGAGGAAGCATTGGGCAATCTCGCGACGGTTCGCGCGTTGTATTCGGTTTCGCAGGCGGACCTGGAGAACACCCTGGATGAAATAGGGAAAGTCCGCGAAGAGCTGGCGAGGACGCTTGGCCTCCTCGCCGACATGCGGGCGGACCTGACGAGTGCCCGCGATGAACTCTCGGAGGCCCGTGCCGGGGCCCGCTCGAGCCAGGACCATATCGAAAGACTGCTGGCGGTTCTGTCCGAGCGTGACGGCGAACTGGACACGGCGCGATCGACCATCGCGGCCCGGGATGACGAACTCGCCGAACTCAAGCAGAGGTTGACCGCGTTCGAGGAGGAGCTTGTCGCGCTCAGCCGGGAAGTCAGGTCGCTGAAGTCCGACCTTTCCGACAGCCGGACGGCGCTGGCTGAATCGCGGGAGGCGGTGCGGGCGGCCGAGGCCGAGCGGGACCAGGCACGGCAGACGACCGGGTTGACGCGCCAGGAGCTGCGCCGGGCACTGGAAGGCCTGAGCGAGGCCGAGAAGGCGAGGCTGGCGGAGGCTGCGGCCGCGGAGGCCCTTCGCCGCCGGCTCAGGGATTCCGAGGACGAGCTCACCGCCATGTCGCTGGCGCTCGAGGAGGAGCGGAAGAAGGCTGAAGAGGTTCTGGCGAAGTTGGCGGCGGCGGAGACCTCTGCCGAGGATGCCCGCTCCGACGCATCGGCGACCCGCACGGAGTTGGCCCGGCTCGAGGAGCAGTTCGGCATTGCCCGCGACCTGCGCAAGGAAGAGCGGTCAGTTTCCCGGGAGCGTACGCGGTCCGTGGCGCTGTTGAACCGGCAGATCCTGGAACTCCGTGAACAGCTGAACGAGCTTCAGGGCTTGCTCGATGCCGCGAGTGCGAAGGACGTGGAGGCACAGGTCGAGATTGCCAGCCTGGGGAAGGACCTCAACCAGGCGCTTGCCCGTGCGGCTGCGGAGCAGAAGAAGCGCGCGGACCTCGAGGAGCGGGAACGCAGGCGCCTGGAAGCCGAGGCCCGGGACCTCCGGCGTTTTCGCTCGGAGTTCCTGGCCCAGGTGCAGGATGTGCTCGGTGAACGCGAGGGTGTGCGCATTGTGGGGGACCGTTTCGCGTTTTCATCGGAGATCCTGTTCGAGGTTGGCTCCGATGTTCTCGGGGATACGGGGAAGGAGGAGATCCGCCGTGTCGCGGAGATCATCAAGGATGTCGCGGGGAAGATCCCGCCCGATGTCGACTGGGTTCTCCGGGTTGACGGCCACACGGACAAGACGCCTGTTCGGGAGAACGAGTTTTTCGACGACAACTGGGACTTGAGCCAGGCGCGGGCGCTCTCGGTGGTTCGCTACATGATCGACGAATTGGAGATTCCTGCCGATCGCCTGGCCGCAACCGGGTTCGGCGAACACCGTCCGATCTCGGAGGGCGACGACCCGCAGTCCCTTGCCCGGAACCGGAGGATCGAACTGAAATTCACCGAGCGCTAAACGTCAAGAACGCGGCGACCCTGTGCAAGGTCGGAGCGGGGCGCCTCCACGCGCAGGTAAATCATTCCGTGATCAGCAGGGGCGACTCGTCTTGCGACAACTGCCGGTTTCGGGGCGGCTCGCACGTAAACACCAGTTCGCCGTCTTTTACCCCGACCTTGACGGTTCCGCCCTTGACCAGTTTGCCGAACAGGAGTTCGTCGGCCAACGGCTTCTTGATCCGATCCTGGATGAGGCGGGCGAGTGGACGCGCACCCATTTTCGTGTCGTAACCGTGCTCCGCAAGCCAGTCGGCGGCTGACGCAGACAGAACGACCTCCACGTTCCGGTCCATGAGTTGCGCCTCGAGTTGGTGAATGAACTTTTCGACAACTTTCAGGATGACCGGGCGCGAGAGTGGGTTGAAACTGATGATCGCATCGAGGCGGTTGCGAAACTCGGGAGAAAAGATTCTCTCGACGGCGGCCGTATCCTCGCCTTCCCTGCTGTCCCGGCCGAAACCGATGGCGGTCTTTTCGAGTTCCGCGGCCCCGGCGTTCGAGGTCATGATGACAATGGCATTCCCGAAGTTGACTGTGCGGCCGTTGTGGTCGGTCAGCTTGCCATAATCCATGACCTGGAGAAGGATATTGTAGACGTCGGGATGAGCCTTTTCGAATTCGTCGAGCAGCAGCACGCAATGCGGGTGCTGGTCCACGCTGTCGGTCAGCAATCCCCCCTGGTCGAACCCGACGTATCCCGGTGGGGCTCCGATCAGCCGCGAAACGGCGTGCCGTTCCATGTACTCGGACATGTCGAAGCGGTGCAACTTGACCGACAGGGCCTCCGCCAGCTGGCGGGCGACTTCCGTCTTGCCGACCCCGGTTGGACCCGTAAACAGGTAGTTGCCGACGGGTTTTTCCGGTTCCCGAAGGCCTGAACGCGCAAGCTTGATGGCCGACGCCAGTGCCTCGATCGCCATATCCTGACCGAATACGGTCCGCTTGAGGGTCCCCTCGAGGTCTACGAGCAACTCGCTGTCGCTCTTTGACACGCGTTTTGGCGGGATGCGTGCAAGCTTGGCGACCGCCTCCTCGATCTCCCTGGCGCCCACGGTCTTGCGTTTTCGCCTTCGCGGCACGACGTGCTGCCGGGCTCCCGCCTCATCGATCACGTCGATGGCCTTGTCGGGAAGTTTCCTGTCGTGGATGTGTCGGGCCGACAGGTCGACGGCCAGCTTGATCGCCTCGGTCGTGTATCGAATTCCGTGGTGACTTTCGAAGCTGGGACGAAGCCCCATCAGGATCTTGATGGTGTCTTCCGAACTTGGTTCGTTCACGTCGATCTTCTGGAATCTGCGTGACAGTGCACGGTCCTTTTCGAAGTACTGACGGTATTCCTTGTACGTCGTCGATCCGATGCACCGGAGCCGTCCATTCTGCAAAGGGGGTTTCAGCAGGTTCGAAGCGTCCATGGACCCTCCGGACGTGGCGCCGGCGCCGATGACCGTATGAATCTCGTCGATGAAAAGGATTGCATCCGGATGGTTCTCAAGCTCCGAGATGACGGATTTCATGCGCTGTTCGAAATCTCCCCGGTACCGGGTACCGGCCAGGACGGCACCCATATCCAGCGAAAAAACGGTCGTGTCGGAAAGTACGTCGGGGATTTCTCCCGAGACGATCCTGTATGCCAGGCCCTCGGCAATCGCGGTCTTCCCGACACCCGAGTCCCCGACCAGGATTGGGTTGTTCTTTCGTCTGCGGCACAGGACCTGGACGCATCGTTCGATTTCGTGGTTCCGCCCGATCAGCGGGTCGAGACTTCCGTCGCGGGCCCGCTGGTTCAGGTTGACGCAGAATTTCTCGATTTCGCTGGTTCCCGGTTCGGCTTGCCCGGCGTCCTCGGTCGACGCCGGAATTTCCTCGACTTCGCCGGCCCCGGCTACGGGCCTGACATCGCGAAATCCGGGCTTCTTGGCGATACCGTGCGAAACGAAGTTGACCGCATCGTAACGTGTCATGTCCTGTTGCTGCAGGAAATAGGTCGCGTGGCACTCGCGTTCGGAAAAAATGGCGATGAGCAGGTCCGCGCCCGTCACTTCGTCCCGGTTCGAATTGTCGACATGGGTCATCGCCCTTTCGATGACGCGGGTAAAGGCGCGGGTCGGTGACGCCTCGGTTCCTTCGGCTCCGGAAACGAGGTCCGAAAGTTCTCCATCGAGGTAATGAATCAGGGTCTGGCGCAACCTGGCCAGGCTGACATCGCAGGCCTTCATGACCCGTGCAGCGTCTCGATCGTCGACGAGCGCCAGCAACATGTGCTCCAGCGTCGCAAATTCGTGACGACGTGCGTTGGCATAGGCGAATGCCGTGTGAATGGCGGCCTCAACACTCGATGAAAACGTCGGCATGTCGTGAACCCTTTTCTCGTCGTCCACCCTCAACCGATGAACAAGCCCCATTCATCCACGCGGTCGCTGTTTCTGAACCTCATCGAACAGGATACGGCCTCGAAGTCGATTCCGCAAATCACGGAAAATTTCGGTGATGTCCCGGCCCCGGGACTTCCTGCAACCGGTCGACATGTGCCGGCTCAATACGGGAAAGGGGGGTCTTCGATGACACGGAGCGAGGCCCGGCAGGAAGACTCCGTGAACGAGGATTCGGCCAGACCCGAATTGGGTGTGAATCCCTCATGGCGACTTGATCCGAAGGTGCTGCTTGATCCATTTGAAAAACAATTCGACCTGCCAGCGCGAACGGTAGATGTCTGCGACTGACATGGCCGGCAGGGTAAAGTTGTTGGTGAGAAAGACCAGGGTCTTGCCGCGTTCCGGGTCGCGGGACTTGATACGGCGCAGCTTGTCCGGGAAATCGGTCGCGCTGTTGACGCCGCCCGGCCGCACGACCTGATCGCAGATGAGGCCGGTACTACGGTCCACCGGCCGGGAACAGAGGCGGCGGAGCCCGGTATTTGATTTTGCTCTCAGGACGAAGAAGCCGCCACAGAGATGGAGGTGGTGGAGGCGTTTGAAGTCGAGATAGGCCCGGTCCATGACATGGAACGCGCCGGCTTCCGGAAGCAGCAGGTCCAGGACGTTGACGTCATGGAGTTTTTCGTCGGAAATGTGGATGAAGGCCGGGATATTTCCGTGCGGGTCGAGGAGTGTGTGCACCTTGACGGCGCCCTTTGTCCTGCGGAACCGCGCCCATGGGAACAGCGACAGGCGGAGGTCGATGGTCGAGGAGTCGAGCGCGTAGACGGTATCGTGAACATCGAGACCGGGAAGCGTGTCATCGCTGTGGATGTCCCGGGCAATGTGGATGAGATATTGTTCGAAGTCGGCGTAGATTTTCCAGTCGCGGGCCTGATTGGCATTGGCGAGTGTCTTGCGGGAGACCCCGCCACGGATGCCCATATGGTAGCGACATGTTGCGCTGGGCGCGGAGGCAGGTTTCGATGTCACGCAGACTGGTCCTGTAGGTGAGTTGGGCGAAGGCCATGCACCGGAACTGATCGGCACAGGTGAACGCCTTGGCGTAGCGATTTCCGTCGTATCGAGAGACACAGCGGCGGAAGGTGTGCCATGGCAGGTGTTCCATGATCTGAGCGAAAACCAGGCTGCCGGAGTACATTGCATCAGGAATCCCTCACGAATCGCTCCCCATCGCATTCTTCCTCTTGACGGTGCAGGACAGTGAGGAAGTGTGAAGAGCGTGTGCGGCGGGTTCAAGTCGGTAACAGCCGAAATGTCAAATTTGTGTATTTACATCAGAGCTTTAGAGTGTGGTGAGAGAATTTTATTGGGACAGTAGTGTTCACACCCAACTTTGAGAGCATCGTGACAAAAAGATTCAAGGGCTCAGGCATGCGTTGGAGCATGGAGGGCGGCCAGGCGATCATGACCTTTCGGGCACTGATCCTCTCTGGCCGGTTCGACCGCGCGTGGACCGCACGTGCGGCAAATGACAACGCAAATCCAACCCGACAGGTCCTCGCAGCATGAGCCCAATAACGTCGCCATGGTGAATTTACACCCCCCGAATTGGCCGGAGATTCTGGCGGCGGCGTGGAAAATGCGCATATCGGGCCCTGAGCAAAACGCCTGCGTTTTGTTGCGGTCGGATTTGCTGTTCGTTCGTTCAAGGAACGGCAGGTATGGCAGAGGTATCTCCGGATCGAAGATACTGCGATTCCGCGAGGACTGTCACGGTTCGGCGTTCAGGCGCATTTCAAGTTCGGCATATCGATCGGACATGTAGGATTGAAGTTTGGGCAGCTGGTCGCCAACAGGAAGTTCCCGGGAAATCGCAAAGTCGTCCAGTACGCGCACCCGTATGGTGCCCGCCTTCGGAATCATCTTGTCACGTGGCATGAGATCCATGGTTCCAAATATGCACACCGGCTGAATGTTCTTTCCCAGCGTCTGCGCGATTGCAACGGCACCGGCCTTGAACTTTCCCAAACCCCTCTCGTTTACCCGTGTCCCTTCCGGAAACAGGACCAGCGAAACCCTTGGATCGGCTTCCTGATATTCCCTGATCAAGCTCTGCAACGCAGATTTCCCGGCCATCCGGTCAACGATCAAAATGCCCGCGCCAGCGAAGCCACGGCGGAAAAAGGGAATTCTTGTCAACTCGATCTTGGCGCCAAAGGTAATGTGCCGGCTGTCCGGCGTCACCGAAACCAGGGCGAGGCCGTCAAGGTGGCTTTTGTGGTTCGCAACGATCAGGGGGCCGCTTGTGTCGGCCAGTCTTGCCCGGCTTTCATCGTCGATCTCCACCCTGATGCTCAATGCGTCCAGAAGCACCTTGATCAACCGGCGCGCGACACGCCAGTACCAGCCGCGAAACCCCTTTTTGCGGGAACAGAAAACGGGTGCCAGTGCCACGAACAGAAAGGCGAACGGGCCGTAAAACAGCAGCAGTGTCCTTTTCACAAGAATAACCGCATGCATTCGACAGGCACTTGTGATCAATCGCAGCCGTGCGATCAGAAACTGTCCTTGCGTTTTCGGAGTTCCGCGAAGACCTCCGCGCCCGAAGCCGACTCCATGCCAAGAGCCGACCTGACCGATGGCACTTCGCACCGGAGAAACGGATTCGTCAGGCGTTCGATACCAAGACGTGAAGGAACGGTAGGCGAACCCGCGGCGCGGGTACGACGAATCCACGCAACACGTTCCAGGAGATCTGGATTGTCCGGTTCAATGCTCAGTGCAAATCGTGCGTTCGACTCCGCGTATTCGTGACCCGAACAGATGAGCATGTTGTCGGGCATGTCCCGGAACCGGGCAAGGCTTTGGTACATCATTTCGAATGTGCCTTCGAATACCCGGCCGCAACCCATCATCATCAGGCTGTCCCCGGTGAACGCCCAGTTCTCCGTTCCGAATACATAGGCTATGTGCCCGACCGTGTGTCCAGATACATCGATCACCTCCGCAACGGCTTCGCCGAGTCGAACCGAATCACCTTCGGAAACCGCGACATCGAGCGCCGGCAACCGATACGCGTCGCTCGAAGCTCCGACGACCTTCGCGCCGGTCCTGGAACGCACGGCTTCGACCCCTTCGACGTGGTCATGGTGATGGTGGGTGAGAAATATCCGGTCGAGCCTCAGATCTTTCTCATCGATGGCAGATAGGACCGGTGCCGCGTCTGGAACGTCGACCACCGCGGTCTGGCCGGTCGTCGTCTCCCGGATCAGGTAGGCGTAATTGTCGGAACGGCACGGGACAACGTTGACTTCAAGGGTCATGGAGTTTCGATCCTCCTGTCGTTATGGTCCGGATTTCAACAATCTTCCTGTCGATACCACGAGTCAAGGCAATGCATCTGGACGTCGAGCAGGTCCGAAATTTCTACAGCGCGACGGGACTCGGCAGCATCGCGAGGCGGGCGCTGAGAGATCAAATAATGAAGTTGTGGCCGGATACAAGGGGCCAGACCATCGCCGGCTTCGGGTTTACGCCTCCTGTCCTTCGCTCATTTCTTTCGTCGTCTCGCCGCGTGCTCAGCCTGATGCCGGCACAGCAAGGTGTCGTTTCCTGGCCGCGGTCTCGTCGGGAAGAGGGCAATCGATCGGTTCTCGTCGATGAAGCGCGCTGGCCGGTCGCGACGGGTTTCATCGACCGCCTTGTCGTCTTGCACGGGCTGGAGACGAGCGACAACCCGACCGCCCTGATCGAAGAGATCTGGAGAACGCTGGGTCCGGGAGGACGGGCGGTATTTGTCGTCCCGAACCGGTCCGGGCTCTGGGCGCGGCGCGACGCCACCCCGTTCGGATTTGGCCGGCCATACAGCCTGATGCAACTCGAATCGCTGCTGCAGGACCACCAGTTCACCCCGGAAAAACACATCTCCGCATTGTACATGCTGCCCAGTCACAAGCCGTTCTGGCTTCGAACGGCAAGATACTGGGAGAGGCTCAGTCACCAGTTGCCGGTGCCGATTGCGGCAGGCGTCCTGATCGTGGAGGTTTCGAAACGACAGCATTCACCTGCGATCCAGGGAATAGGTGAAGCGGTCCGCAAACCCCTGGAAGTGCTTGACGGCATGATCAGGCCGGCAAAGGATTCGGTATCGGGCCGCAATAATCGCCGGCCGGTCCGGCAAGACGCCGGTTGAATTTGCGCGACTTCATGTTCGAGGCAAGCCCGACGCGTCCGGAGTGTGCCCGGCGCGGCAATTCTGGCGGCACGACCGGTGTGGCCGGTGTTGCGAAGAGCGTTGAGGCGAACATTCCGACAACCGGTACCTTGAAAGGACGTTCTCCGAAATCTGAGTGTCGCTTGTTGCTTCCGGCGAAAGCCATGTGCTAACAGCATGCCGATTTTGGGCGGCGGATGGGCCGCTGCGGTGCAAGCGTCGCAGATCGATTCTTCCGAGACGGTTTCCGGGGGGACTGCTTGGCGCCGTGTTCTATCGAAAGGAACAATGTGCCAGAAACGGTTTCGTTTTCTGCCGGGGTCGCTTCGCGTTACGCAACCGCTCTTTTCGAGCTCGCGAAAGAATCCGCGGAACTTTCTGCGGTCGAGCACGACCTTGATGCCCTGAAGCGGGCACTCGAGGCGAGTCCCGATCTGCGTGATCTGATTTCATCGCCGATCTACGCGCGCGACGATCAGGTCGCGGCGATCACGGCGCTGGCAGGACACATGGAACTCACCCCCGTCGTGACCGGAACCCTGGGTGTGATGGCCGAGAAACGGCGCCTGTTCGCGCTGCCTCAATTGATTGACCTCGTACAGTCCATGGTTGCAGCGGAAAACGGGGAGGTCACGGCGCAGGTCTCGGTGCCCAAGCCCTTGTCCGGGAATCAGGTGGAACGCCTTGGTTCCCAGTTGGGCGAGGTCCTGGGCAGCGAGGTGAAGAAGGTAAAGGTCGAACAGACACTCGACGAATCCCTGGTAGGCGGGCTCGTGATCAGGGTTGGTTCGAAAATGGTTGACAGCTCGATCAGATCGAAGCTGGCCAGGCTCAGGAATGCAATGAAAGAGGTCGGTTAATGGCGATCCAGGCAGCAGAGATTTCCGCGATCCTGAAAGACCAGATCAGGAATTTTGGTCAGGAAGCAGAAGTCGCGGAAGTGGGACGTGTGTTGAGCGTGGGCGACGGAATCGCGCGCGTTCACGGTCTGGACAACATCCAGGCGGGCGAAATGGTCGAGTTTCCCGGCGGAATCCGGGGAATGGCCCTCAACCTCGAAGTCGACAATGTCGGCATCGTCATTTTCGGGACTGACCGGGACATCAAGGAGGGAGACACGGTCCGCCGGACGAACGCGATCGTCGACGTCCCGATCGGAGACGCGCTCCTGGGGCGCGTCGTCGATGCCCTGGGGCAGCCGATCGACGGCAAGGGTCCGATAGAAACCGAGTTGCGCTCCCAGGCGGATGTCAAGGCGCCCGGGATCATTCCAAGGCGGTCCGTGCATGAACCGATGGCGACCGGCCTGAAGTCGGTCGACTCGTTGATTCCGATCGGACGGGGGCAGCGCGAACTGATCATTGGCGATCGCCAGACCGGCAAGACCGCTCTCGCCCTTGATGCCATCCTGAACCAGAAATCGTACAATGACGCCGCCGGGGACGACGAATCCAAGAAGCTCTATTGTGTCTACGTTGCCATTGGCCAGAAGCGATCGACGGTTGCCCAGCTGGTCAAGAAGCTGGAGGAATCCGGCGCCATTTCCTATTCCATCATCGTTGCTGCCACCGCGTCGGACCCGGCTCCCATGCAGTTCCTGGCTCCGTATTCTGCAACGACGATGGCCGAATACTTCCGCGACAACGGCCGCCATGCCCTGATCATCTATGATGATCTTTCCAAACAGGCGGTTGCCTATCGGCAGATGTCGCTGCTGTTACGTCGGCCGCCCGGGCGCGAAGCCTATCCCGGAGATGTCTTCTACCTGCATTCCCGGTTGCTGGAACGATCTGCAAAACTGAACCCGGACCATGGGGCAGGATCGCTGACCGGGCTGCCGATCATCGAAACGCAGGGTGGCGATGTGTCCGCCTTCATCCCGACAAACGTGATTTCGATCACGGACGGACAGATTTTTCTTGAAACCGAACTTTTCTACCAGGGGATTCGACCGGCGGTGAACACGGGCCTGTCTGTGTCCAGGGTGGGATCGTCGGCCCAGACCGATGCGATGAAATCCGTCGCGGGCTCGATAAAGCTGGAGCTGGCCCAATATCGTGAAATGGCTGCATTCGCGCAGTTCGGTTCCGATCTAGACGCCGCGACGCAGGCCTTGCTCAACCGGGGTGCACGTCTGACCGAACTGCTCAAGCAGCCGCAGTACTCACCGCTGACGAACGCGGAGCAGGTCGTGGTCATCTTCTCGGGCACGCAGGGGTATCTGGATGGAATTTCGGTCGGCGACGTCAGCCGTTTCGAGGCCGGCTTGCTCAATTACGTGAGGCAGAAGCACACGGACCTGTTGCAGGACATCACAGCGAACGACCGGAAGGTGAAAGGTGAACTGGAAGACCGGTTGAAGGCAGTTGTCGAGGATTTCCTGAAGGGTTTCTCCTGACCGTTTCTGATTGATTTCCCGACGTTTGCCGCACCGAATTCCGAGGATCGCGACAAAATGCCAAGTCTCAAAGACCTCCGGCTCAGGATCGAAAGCGTCAAGAATACGCGCAAGATCACCAAGGCCATGCAGATGGTCGCAGCCGCAAAGCTTCGCAAGGCGCAGGAAGCGGCAGTGAATGCCCGTCCTTATGCCGAGGGGATCAAACGGATCATCGGTACCGTGACATCCTCTCTCAAGGATGCTGAAAACGCGCCGCCCCTGCTCAGGGGAACCGGGAGCGACCAGAAGCAGCTCCTTGTCGTCATGACGGCCGAACGTGGACTCTGCGGAAATTTCAACTCCGCCATCGTCAGGCTGGTCCGCATACACGCGCGCGAACTCATGGATGATGGAAAATCCGTCAAGATCCTGACTGTGGGAAAGAAAGGCCGCGAACAGCTTCGAAGGGAGTACGAGGAGCAGCTGGTTGGTCATATCGACCTGTCTCATGCCAAGACGATCAGCTACGGCGAAGCGACATCGGTGGCCGATGATATCGTCACCAGGTTCGAGAACGGCGAATTCGACGTCGCAAAGATCTTTTTCAGCGAATTTCGCTCGGTAATCGCGCAGGAACCGACGGCGTTGCAACTGATTCCCGCGCTGCCGAAGCCGGAAGACGCCGAGGCGTCGACGTTCTACGAGTTCGAACCTGGAGAAGAAGAGATTCTCGCGAGCCTGTTGCCCCGGGCCCTGACTGCCAGGATCTTTGCCGCGCTTCTTGAGAATGCCGCCTCCGAACAGGGCTCGCGCATGACGGCGATGGATAATGCGACTCGCAACGCCGGTGACATGATCGACAAGCTGACGATCGAGTTCAACCGCTCCCGGCAGGCTGCCATTACCAAGGAGCTCATCGAGATTATTTCAGGCGCCGAGGCGCTGTAGGACCGGAGAGACAATATGAAAGACCAGGGAGACTTTCATGCGCGCGGCAAGATCACGCAGGTGATCGGCGCAGTTGTGGACGTGCAGTTCGAGGGAGAGCTGCCGGAAATCCTGAATGCGCTCGAAACTGAAAACAAGGGGCAACGGCTTGTTCTCGAAGTGGCGCAGCATCTTGGCGAAAACACGGTGCGTACGATCGCGATGGACTCCTCCGAAGGGTTGGTTCGGGGCACCGAAGTGATCAACACGAATGGACCGATCACGGTTCCCGTCGGCACGCCCACGCTCGGGCGCATCCTCAATGTCGTCGGAGAACCTGTTGACGAGAAAGGTCCGGTCGAAAGCGACGAACGCCGGGAAATTCACAGGCCCGCCCCCGACTTTGACGCCCAGGCGACCGAGACGGAGATTCTTGTCACTGGAATCAAGGTTGTCGACCTCCTTGCGCCGTATTCGAAGGGCGGGAAGGTCGGACTGTTCGGAGGCGCAGGAGTCGGCAAGACCGTGTTGATCATGGAACTGATCAACAACATCGCCAAGGTTCACTCCGGGTTTTCGGTATTCGCCGGCGTCGGAGAGCGCACCCGGGAAGGGAATGACCTCTACCACGAGATGATCGAATCCGGTGTCATCAAGCCGGACGACCTGGAAAATTCCCAGGTGGCGCTTGTCTACGGGCAGATGAACGAACCGCCCGGGGCACGGGCGCGGGTCGGCCTGACCGGCCTGACCCTCGCGGAGCAGTTTCGCGATCAGTCCGGGACGGACGTCCTGTTTTTCGTCGACAATATTTTCCGCTTTACCCAGGCAGGTTCGGAAGTTTCGGCGCTGCTCGGGAGAATCCCGTCGGCCGTCGGTTACCAGCCGACGTTGGCAACCGATATGGGTGCTCTGCAGGAGCGCATCACGTCGACCCGGGCCGGATCGATCACGTCAGTTCAGGCGATCTATGTCCCGGCCGACGACCTGACGGACCCTGCGCCCGCGACCTCTTTCGCACACCTCGACGCAACGACCGTTCTGTCGCGCGCGATATCGGAACTTGGCATTTATCCTGCAGTTGATCCGCTCGATTCGAATTCCCGAATCCTGGACCCCGCGGTGGTCGGCGAAGAACACTACAAGGTCGCGCGTGACGTCCAGGGGGTCTTGCAGCGTTACAAGTCATTGCAGGATATCATCGCCATTCTGGGCATGGATGAATTGTCCGAGGAGGACAAGCTGACAGTGGCTCGGGCGCGCAAGATCCAGAGATTCCTTTCTCAGCCGTTTGACGTGGCCGAAGTCTTCACCGGTTTCCCGGGCATCCAGGTTCCGCTCGAAGTCACGATCGACAGCTTCAGGCGGGTTGTCGAAGGAGAATTCGATCACCTCCCGGAAGCCGCCTTTTACATGGTAGGAGGTATCGACGACGGGGTTGCGAAGGCCCAGCGCCTCGCCGTCGAGGCAGCTTGACGGGCCCGGGTTGACGGAGGCGGACCGTGGCCAGTTCCATGCAGTTTGAACTCCTGGCTCCCGACCGGCGGCTTGCGCAGTGCGAAGCAAGCCAGGTCGAGCTTCCCGGAACGGAAGGGGACTTCACGGTGCTTCCGAATCACATGCCCCTTGTCTCGTCCCTGCGTCCGGGAATCGTGCGGGTCCGTGATTCCCGGGACGAGAATTCGGAGTTCGTGGTGACGGGCGGCTACGTCGAAATCTCGGCCGATGCGGCGATCGTTTTGGCGGAACAGGCCGTGGAAAGGGCGCATGTAACCAGGGAGATGCTCGAACAGGTCATCGAGTCGGCCGAGCGTGAAGCCGAGGGTCTGGAAGGACCCGAAAAGGACCTCGCCGACAAGTACCTGAGCGACATGGCTGCCCTCGAACGGGCAATCGGCACCCAGGCATGACCGCCGGCCGGATCTCACAGAGTAATCGGGGCGGCGCCTTCGTAGATCGGCTTGAGAACTTCCTCGTCAAACAGTGACGAAACCGAAGTTCCGTTCGCGATATTCATGATGGCCTGCGCCAGTAGCGGCGCGGTCGAAAGAGCGCGGATCTTTTCGCATGCCCGCGCCGCGTCGTTCAGAACGATCGAGTCGGTCACGACAAGTTCGGTCATGCCGGACCGGGAAATCCGCTCGGCTGCGGGGTCGGAAAAAACGCCGTGGGTTATGTAGGACCTGACCTCCCTCGCGCCGGCTTCCATGAGCGTGTCGGCAGCCTTGCACAATGTTCCTGCCGTATCGCAGATATCGTCGACAATGACGGCGAGCCGGCCGGCTACGTCCCCGATCACGGTCATATCTTCGACCACGCCCGGGGCCGATCGTCGCTTGTCGACTATGGCAAGTTCCGCACCGACCCGTTTGGCGAGTTCGCGCGCGCGTTCCACGCCACCGACGTCGGGAGAAACAACACAGATATCTTCGAAGTCCGCCCCAAATCGCTTGCGCAGATCGAGCGAAAAGACCGGCGCACAGTAGAGGTTGTCGACCGGGATGTCGAAAAACCCCTGAACCTGGCCGGCATGAAGGTCCATCGTCAGGACCCGCTCGACCCCGGCTCCGACCAGCAGATTCGCGACCAGTTTTGCCGAAATCGGGGTCCGGGCGCGGGTGCGTCGATCCTGCCTGGCATAGCCGAAGTATGGGATCACCGCGGTTATCCGCTGTGCGGACGACCTGCGGAGCGCGTCCGCCATGATCAGGAGTTCCATGAGATTGTCGTTTGCCGGGTTTGACGTCGACTGGATGATGAACATGTCCTCGCCCCGGACATTGTCATGGACTTCGACGAAGATCTCCTGGTCATTGAATCGTTCGACCCGGGTTTCGACCAGTTTTACGGTCTTGCCCCAGTTCATTGACATGCACCGCGCGATGGCGGCAGCCAGTTTTCGATTGGAATTTCCGGCAATCAACTTGGGTTCGACGGTCCGCTTCATGTCTGTTCCTTTTCAGAAGATGATCGGAGTCCGCAAACCGAGTTGCTGACGACCGAATACCACCGACCGTTTCAATTGCAAGTGATCGTTCCTGTTGCCAAGTCCGACACGCCCGGCCTTTTGCGAAAACCGGATCAACCGGGTCGACAGATTGCGTAGCGTTCGGCAGTATTCGATTCGGTCAGCGAAGAGGGAGGCGGCCGGTCCAGAACCTGTCCCCGGAGTTCCCGGTTCATGACATCCGACCGGTTCGATTCCCAAACGGGGGGACAATGCGCGTTTCGCACGAGAATCTGGAACGGACATGCACGGCGATCTTCGGCGCAATGGGCAGTCCGCATTGGGAGGCCGGTCTCGTTTCGCGGTCTCTGGTCGACGCCAACCTCAAGGGCCATGACAGCCACGGCGTCGGCATGATCCCGACCTACGCCCGGCATTTCGCTGACGGCATGCTGAAGCCCGCAACAGCGGTTTCAAAAATCAGGGATGCAGGGGTTGTTCTCCAGTTCGATGGCAACCTGGGTTTCGGGCGACGAGTCGGTGGCGAAGCGATGGACGAAGCGGTTGGCCGGTGCCGCCAGTCCGGCGCTGCCGTGATGACGTTGAAGAGTGCGCATCACCTCGGAAGGATCGGCGCGTATGGCGAGATCGCCATGTCCGCCGGAATGATTTCGATACACTTTGTCAACGTCGTCGATCATGCCCCACTGGTCGCACCGTGGGGCGGTTCAACCGGTCGTTTCGTCACCAATCCCGTTTGCATCGCTGTCCCGGGCACCGACACAACACCCTCGCTCCTGCTGGACATGGCGACGAGTCGAATTGCTCTCGGCAAGGCGCGCGTCGCCATGACGCGTGGTGAGGACGTCGGCATCGGCAACATCGTGGACGCCAAGGGGCGGCAGTGCACGGACCCGAACACCTTGTTTTCAGATCCGCTTGGCGCATTGTTGCCTTTTGGAGAGCACAAGGGTTCAGGTCTTGCACTCATGTGCGAGTTGCTCGCCGGGGGATTGTCGGGGGGCGGTACGATACAACCCGGCAATCCGCGAAACGGGAGCATCCTGAACAACATGTTCACCGTAGTTGTCGATCCAAGGCAGTTTGCCGATCCGTCCTGGTTGTCCGGGGAACTCGATTCACTGATCGAATACGTCAAATCTTCGCCCGCCGCCCAACAGTTCGGGCCTGTACGTGTCGCAGGCGATCCGGAGAGGCAGGCAGCAGAAGATCGGCACGCGAATGGAATCGAGATCGACGAAGCGGAGTGGCGGGAGATTCTCGAGGCCGGACAGGGATTGGGACTGTCCGAGGCGGAAATGTACGTTTCGGATGTCACAAAGACCTGAATCAGGATGCGGTTCGGGAACGACATGTGACCGGATGGCCAGTTCGGACGGCGCGCGCGCACCGAGACAGGGCAATCCCGGCACCCGTCCGCTGGCAACCGACAAGACACACCTTGACGCGTCGAGGTTTTCGAAGATGCCAGTCGATGACATGGCAAGAGTTGAAATGGCCGGGAAAGTCTGATTTCGGTCCCAGGAGTCGTCGGGAAGGAATCCATTGATGCGGAACATTGACTATTACCTCTTCACGCTTTCTCCGTTTTGCTATCTCGCAGGAGAGCGCCTCGAAGCGATCGCGCGGAAGCACGATGTACGAATTTCCTACCGGCCGTTCCATTTGTTGAAGGTCTTTTCGGAAACCGGGACGCCATTGCCGAAGGACCGGCATCCGTCGCGGCAGGCCTATCGCTTCCAGGAACTTCGAAGGATCGCCGATATGAACGGCGTTCCGATCAACCTGCAGCCTGCCCATTGGCCGACTGATCCATTGCCGAGCTGCCACGCCATCATCGTCGCCGGCGAGGTTGGCGGAGGAAACATCGGCTCGCTTGTGCACGCGATTCTCAGGGCTTGCTGGGCGGAAGAAAAGGACATTTCCGAACACGATGTCCTCGCCGAGTGCCTAGAGAAAAACGGGTTTCCGGAATCGGTATTGAAGGAAGACATGTCGAAAGCGGCGGAGGCCTTCGAACGCAATACGGACGATGCACTGGAACGGGGAGTATTCGGGGCGCCGAGTTATCTCGTCGATGACCAGTTGTTCTGGGGCCAGGACCGGCTGACCTATCTCGATGCCTGGCTGGACAGTCGTTCGGGAAGTTGGTGACTGAAAATATCCCGTTGCGGGGTGTTGGACCTTGGCTTGAGTCGTTGTGAATCATTCGGAGTATTTCGCAGGTGATTCCGACTTTCTTCCAACGTGTTTCCGGCTTTGCAGGAAATTCGTGTTCGGGATCGGTTTCGGCTACCGGTTTGCTTTCACTTCAACTTGAAGGCGCATGACGATGATTTCCCGGTTTCCCCGGGGAGGCGATGACGACCGCGGACGCCGTTCTCGTCAGGACCCCCGGGGCTTCACCCTGGCAGATCCGGTGAGGTTGCCGTGCCGTATTGCGGCGGAGGTTGCGGGTAGCCTGAAGCCCGGGGCGACGTCCCCGATTGTGTGGTCCATGCAGTGCCGGTGCCCACCCTCGTTTTCTGGAGGGAAGATGAGGCCTCGTTGACCGATATTGCTTGCATCCTCACATGATTGGCAGGCAAGGTAAGGGGACAGGAAGCCGAACAATGAAGGGAAAAGAGATGCAGGACGGCAGTGATCCGACCTACACGATGGGTTACAGCGACGAGTTTCTGGCGCTGCTCAAACGCCGAAACGCGGAGAATGTCGCATTTCACCTGCTCCCGCGCCTGAAGCCTGGCCTTCGCGTACTCGACCTCGGGTGCGGTCCGGGAACGATCTCGGTGGGACTTGCCAAGGCGGTGGAACCCGGAGAGTTGCACGGTGTCGACATGGAAGAGTCGCAGGTCGAGATGGCGCAGGCCGCGGCCGTTGCCGGCGGACATGACAACGCATCTTTCCGGACGGGCGACGCGACCGATCTTCCTTATGAGGACGATTTCTTTGATGTCGTCCATTTCCACGCCGTTCTCATGCACGTTCCGGACACCCGGACAACGCTGGCCGAGGCAAAGCGGGTGCTGAAGCCGGGAGGGTTCGTCTCGGCCCGGGAACTGATCGGTGACTCTTCATTCTTGAAACCGACTCTCGGCAGTCTTGAAGACGTATGGGAAACATTTCAGAGTCTTCTGACCGCGAACGGCGGCCATCCCCAAATCGGCAAGGAATTGAAAGGAATTTTAATCGACGCCGGTTTCTCAGACCTGGAGATCAGCGGGTCGTTCGAGACCTTTGCGACAGGCGAGGACATCGCCTTTTTCCACGCGTTGGCGACCGGCTGGTTCTTCGCTTCGGACACCGTCGAGGTGGCGGTGAAACACGGACTTGCGACGCATGCGCAATTCGACGACTGGCAACGTACTTTGGACGAATGGAAAGATGCTTCGGGCGCACTTGCGGCTTTGGCCTGGGGCGAAGCAATCGGGTTCAAACCGTAACAGCAACGAATTCATGGGCATCTTTCGCGAACGATCGCTCGTCTGGATGCATCCTTCTCTTGCGCTTCGGCTCGTTTCCCGCGGGGGCAGGGTGATGCGGACTTCCGCGACCAAGGCACCGCCGATGCCGCGGCTGTCTCTACCCTAGAGGCAATCCGCCGGAAAATCGGCCAGGGATCTGCCATGCCAGGCTCGAGGCCGGCGAACATGAAGGCGGTTGCGTGAGGCTCAAAGCCGGAGCCCGGACTGCAATCCGGTACCGGGGTTCTACAAGCCGACCGCCGCGGCCTCATGTGTTCTGGTCGTCAATGAGCTCCAGGAACCTGTCGATCTCATCGTCAGTTGTCGCCCAGTTGCACACCAGGCGGGCAGTCAGAACATCGTTGTCGCGGTCAGACGAATCCTGGTGCGGGGGCCAGAGGTAGTATTGGGCACCTTCGGATTGCGCCCGTTCATGGCCCGAACGTGACCACCCGGCAAAGATCATGTTGGCTTCGACGGGGTGGACGAAATGCGCCGTTCCGATCTTCGCGAGCCCCTCGGCCAGTCTCGACGCAGCGGCATTTGCACGTCCCGCAAGTTCCAGCCACAGACTGTCCTCAAAATAGGCCTTCATCTGGGCCGACAGGAATCGATGCTTGGAAAACAGGTGGCCGCCGCGTTTGCGCCGGAGCTCGAATTCCCACGCGAGTTCGGGATCGAACAGGACGACACCCTCGACTCCGATTAGACCGTTCTTGGTTCCCCCGAGGCTGACGACATCGATTCCTGATTTCCAGGTCGCTTCGGCCGGCGTGCATCCCGTCGCCACGAGTGCGTTGGCCAACCGGGCGCCGTCGAGATGGCAATGCATCCCGTGGTTCCGGGCAATTCCGGTCAGGGTTCGGACTTCCTCGGGCGAATAGACCGTGCCGCGCTCGGTGACATTGGTAATCGACAGGGTCCCGACCTGGACCCCATGCACGCCGAGGCACCCTGTCTTTCGGATTTCCCCGATCAGCAATTCAGGTTTGATCTTTCCGTCGGCACCGCCCACGGTCGTCAGTTTGACTCCTCCCGCATAAAACTCCGGGGCGCCGCATTCGTCTTCCTCGACATGTGCGTGTTCGTGACAGAAAACCGTCTGCCAGGGACGTGTCAGCGTCGCGATCGAGATGGCGTTTGCCGCCGTTCCCGTTGCAACCAGGTAAACCGCCGCATCGGGGGCTTCGAACGCCGTTCGAATGTTTTCAGCGACAGTCTGCATGGTTGCGTCGTTGCCGTAGGCGCTGGCATAGCCATGGTTTTCGGCGACGAGCGCGTCAATGATCTGCGGCGCGGCCGGCCCGGAATTGTCGGACGCAAAGAACATTCATTCGATGGTCCCGGCCGAAGGGTCGTCCAGAACATGGTCCTCGAGGCGGGATGCTGGAACACCCCGCTCATTTCGAATTCTCTTTCCCCTCAAGCTATGGCCCAGGCTATGAACAAGTTCCTTGTCTCCGGACTTGAGGTAGTGCCAGGCGGGCAGGGGTTTCCCTTCATGGCGGAGCCTGTACGCGCAGGTTTCCGGCATCCATCCGGAGGTCTCCGCGACGGATTCGGGGGTGAACAGGATGCAATCCGAAATCAGGTCGAGGCGTTGCGCGTAATTTCGGCAACGGCAATGGAAATGATCGAACAGGCGGCAGGCGACGCCGGTATAGTGTACCTCTCCCGTATCCGCATCCTCGAGTTTCAGCAGGCAGCACTTCCCGCATCCGTCACACAGCGCCTCCCATTCTGAAGGATTGAGTTCTTCGAGGGAAAGGTCATCCCAGAATCCCGGTCTGAGATTTTCGCCATTCTTTGGGTTACGCATTCGGCACTCTTGTCGGAATTCGGTTGCCAATGAAAGGGCAAACTACGGTCTACAGGCCTGTTGCGGGTTTCCCGTCCCGGTCCCGGCTGCCAGATTCCGCGATGGCGGCGAGTACCTCCCGGCTGCGCACGCAATCTGCGTGCATCGCTTCAACCAGTTTGTCGACACTGTCGAATTTGGTCTCGGGGCGCAGATGATCCAGGAGCGCGACCGACAATCGGGTCCCGTACAGGTCGCCGTCAAACCCGAAGACATGGACCTCAAGGACAGGCTGGCCAACTCCAAACGTCGGTCTTGTTCCGATCGACGCGACACCGCCGTAGTTTCCGGCGTGCTCCCCGTCAATGATGTCAACCGAGACCGCATAGACGGCATGTGCAGGCACGAACAGATTGTCCAGCGAGAGATTTGCTGTCGGAATTCCCAGGTCGCGCCCGCGTTTCTCCCCATGGATGACGCGCCCCTCGATTCTGTGGTGATGTCCGAGAATCGATGTTGCTTTCCCGACCTGTCCGTCCGTGAGCGCCTTGCGTACTGCCGTCGACGAGTATTCGATGTCTCCATCGATCTTGAGCGGCAGGACCGTGACTCCGAAACCGAACCGTTCGCCAAATCTCGACAGGTCGCTCGCGTCGCTCGCGCGCGCTTTGCCAAATCTGAAGTCCGCCCCAACGATTGCGTGAGATATTTCCAGACGATCAGCAAGAATCGATCGTGAGAACTCCTCGGCCGTCGCGTTGGCAAGACCGGCATCGAACGTGATCTCGAAAACGACATCGAATCCGAGCATCTGCAGTCGTCTGGCCCGGCTATCACGTGTCATCAGCCGAAAGGCCGGCTTGTTCGGTTGAAAGAACTGACGCGGATGCGGTTCGAACGTAATGACACCTGCCGAGCATCCGAGGTTACCCGCCACCTCGGTTGCCCAACGCAATACCGAAAGGTGGCCAACATGGACTCCGTCAAAGTTTCCGATTGCCACGGTTGCGCCGAGACATCCACTTGGAACGTCGTCATGTTTCCGAACAATGTGCATGCGCATCAATCGATGGTCTGAATCGTCAGTCGAACTTCCGGCTCGGCGCCAGGACAAGAGCCTCGCCGACGAGCACGACCTTATTCCCGACGCTGCATTCACAATCAAGCGTTACGCGACGCTTCGCGTAATCAATCTCCCTGACCGTGACACGTGCTTCGACCTGGTCACCGGGACGGACAGGCGCGAGGAATTTCAGAGTTTGCCCGAGATAAACCGACCCGTGACCCGGAAGTTGTTCACCGATGACCGCGGAGATCAAAGAAGCGTACATCATGCCGTGGGCAATCCGGCCGCCAAATATTGTCTCTCTTGCGTAGGCTTCATCGTGGTGTATCGGATTGAAGTCCAAAGACAGTTCGGAAAAGGAGGCGGTATCGGCATCAGTGAAAATCCTGGCAATCGAACGGGACATTCCGAGTTCGAGATCTTCGATGCAGATCGTACCTACGGGGATATTTCGGAGGCGTCCTTTCTGATCGGTCATATCGAGGCGTCCATGGTTCTAGCCTTGCCGGCCGGTGCAAATCCACTCATTCAAGAACCCGGAGCATCCAATGCGCCCAACCCGGGCTGGACCCGGGTGTGGCTGTGCGCCACTGGTTTGACCTGGTCACGTTTCTTTCAACGCAAGTGCCCGATTGCCGTGTCAGGCCTGGCCTGCGATGCATGTTCGGCTAGGAAGGACTCCAGGCGATTGCGGTCGGGATTGCGGGTGGTGGCCGTTGCAGTCCTGGACAGTCCGCCCGTGACGAACAGGCTTGGAAGATTCTCGCGTGCGGCTCCCTCGATGTCCGTATGAATTCCGTCGCCGATGCAGAGAATGTGACAATCTTCGATGATCCGGCCCAATGCCGCGTACATTCGGAGCCGCGCAGTCGTGTAAATCGGTTTGTGCGGCTTGCCGAACAGCGATACATGGCCGCCCATTTCCGAGTAAAGGGCAGCGATGGCTCCGGCACAAAACACGCGTTTCCTGCCCCGGTCGACAATGAGGTCGGGATTGGCGCACAGCATCTTCAGGCGGCGGTCCCGGGCAGATTGCAACAGGCCGAGGTACTGTTGAGGTGTTTCGGTCGTATCATCAACGAGTCCTGTACAAACAAGTCCCTGTGCGGCCTCCAGCGTCGTCAGCATGATTTCGCCAAGTCCTTCGAGACCTTCCTCATTCTCATGATTGAAAAAAGTCTCATCCCTCCGCGGTCCTATGTGATGGACAGATCGGCCGAACTCTCCAAGCGCAAGCGCACGGCGGGCCGCATCACCGCTTGTCACAACATCATCGTAGAGGCCACGGGGCACTCCGATCTGGTCGAGCTGCCGGACAACCCCGGAGCGCGAGCGAGGTGCGTTGGTCAGCAGGACGACATAACCGCCTCGCCGGCGGAATCGATCAAGTGCTTGGACAGCCGACGGAAATGGCCTTATTCCGTTGTGAAGACATCCCCAAAGGTCACAAAAAACTGCTTCGAAGCGACAAGAGATCTCGTCAAGCGAGTCGATAACGGTAGTCACAACGGAATGTCCGATTGAGAAAGCAAGATCATGCGGTCCGGCCTAGCTGGAGCAGCAGACCTCTTCCGGTCGCTGTCTATATGAGCACTGAACCAATATCCAGACCACGTGCCAGGCGACAGCGGCACGTGCGTGGACGGAAGATTCCCTGTCAGTTTCGGCCGGAAGCTCGATCACTCCACTATTCTTTCGGGCGAGGGCATCGTGCGCTTTCCATGACGCGCGGGAACTGCAAGAGAGTCTTCCGGTGTCGGTGGAACCGTACCGGATGCCGGAGCGGTCCGGCAGCGATGATCACGTGAGATTGTCGCCAAGAGGTCGATATGATCGTGACTCGTCCTCGATCTCCGTCGATTTCTGTCGTCGGGCACGTGACGGCGCCGGAAACAGAACGAATCGGGGAACCAGGGGAAGGGGAGCCAGGAAAACGACCGTGGCCTGGGGACGGAACTCTCGGCCTGTCCCGAGGCCTCGTTGCCGATCATCCACTCGTGGAGAAGGGTGCAAACCATGACAATGCAATACAGGGACTGGGTTCCGGCGCAGTGCGAAGCCCTTGTTCAGTCGATCTCACGGGAAACCGCCCTGCAGAGTTCGGAAGATGTTCTGGAACGGATCAACGCCTTGGCAATGAAGAACCGGCAAATCCACGAACGCGACTGCTTCAACCTGAACCCTGCGACCAACGTGATGAACCCCAGGGCAGAGGCGTTACTGGCTTCCGGAATCGGATCACGGCCATCGTTGGGTTATCCGGGTGACAAGTACGAGATGGGCCTCGAGGCCATCGAAGAGATCGAGGTGATCTGTGCCGGGTTGTGCGCGGAAATCTTTGATGCGGCATACGCGGAGATCCGCGTGCCATCCGGCGCCGTCGCGAACCTCTTCGGGTTCATGGCGACCTGCACGCCCGGCGATACGATCATTGTACCTCCGGCGAGTATCGGCGGCCATGTCACGCATCATCTTGCCGGATGCGCGGGACTGTTCGGACTGAACGTCGTTCAGGCGCCTGTCCGTGCCGACAAGTACACGGTCGACTTGGATTGCCTGGCCGGAATGGCACGGCGGCACCGGCCCGGCCTGATCACAGTCGGGGGGAGCCTGAACCTGTTCGAACATCCGGTTTCCGAGGTTCGCGAGATCGCCGACGATGTCGGCGCATATGTCATGTTCGATGCGGCGCACCAGTGCGGGATCATCGCTGGCGGCGCCTGGCCGAACCCTTTGAAGAACGGTGCGCATTTCATGACCATGAGCACCTACAAGAGCCTCGGCGGTCCCGCAGGCGGTTTGATCGTCTCTGACGATGCCGTGATAGCGGAACGCCTCGACGCGATCGCCTTTCCGGGCATGACCGCGAACTTCGATGCGGCGAAGTCGGCGGCGCTGGCGATAACGATGCTTGACTGGAGAGAACACGGGCGCGCTTACGCCAGGGAGATGATCAGGACATCGACAGCATTGGCGGCGGCATTGAATTCAGCCGGATTGCAGGTCTTTGCCCGCGCGGACGGGTTCACGCGCTCACATCAGTTTGCGGTCGTCGCGGCGCCATTCGGAGGTGGGCAGGCCGGATCCAGGAAGCTGCGCAACGCGGGATTCCTCGCCTGCGGCATCGGGCTGCCGATCGAAGAGGTTCCGGACGATCTGAACGGGCTTCGGATCGGCACGCCGGAACTGGTCCGCTGGGGCGTGACGCCGAAAGACTGTGAGAGGATGGCCGGTCTGATTGCCGGTGCCCTTGGACGCGATGATCCCGGGGCGCTCGCCGCTGAAGTGGCCGAATGGCGCCAGGAATTCGACAGGGTACATTTCGTCAATTGAGGGGCAGGGGCTGCGACTCCCCGATCGCCTTTGCCCGTCGCGAACGGGTTTATCTCGAGGCCGCGGTCGAGGCGGCCTCCACGGTTGGCGTGACGGCGCGTTTTCCGCGTACGGGAAGATCAGGTCGAAAAATCGCGATTTCCATGGTTGCGCTCTCTTGACAATCGGCAATCCCGGACCTATTTGACCCGCTGTTAGCAGCCGAAAGGGTTGAGTGCTAACAGTCGAGTGCTCCGAATTTTGAGGGGCAAAGATAAATTCGAATGCAAACCATGTAGGGAGCGACGCGATGGCATTCAAGCCTTTGCATGATCGTGTCTTGGTTCGTCGAATCGAGAGCGATGAAAAAACAGCTGGTGGATTGATTATCCCGGATAGCGCCAAGGAAAAACCATCGGAAGGAGAGATCATCTCGTGCGGTGAAGGCGCGCGCAAGGACAGCGGAGAGCTGATTCCGATGTCCGTCAAGGCAGGTGACCGAATTCTGTTTGGAAAATGGTCCGGAACCGAAGTCACGATCGACGGCGAAGAGATGTTGATCATGAAGGAATCCGATGTTCTCGGAATTCTCGAGGACTGAGGGACAAGGCCATTACACTGAGGAGAAACTGAAAAATGGCAGCCAAAGACGTAAAATTCAGCACGGATGCCCGCAACAAGATGCTTGAGGGCGTGTCGGTTCTGGCCGACGCAGTTCGTGTGACGCTCGGCCCGAAGGGACGCAATGTCGTTCTGGACAAGTCCTTCGGTGCACCGCGCATTACCAAGGACGGTGTGGCCGTCGCAAAGGAAATCGAACTCGAAGGCAAGTTCGAAAACATGGGCGCACAAATGGTGCGCGAAGTTGCGTCACGGACCAACGACACGGCGGGTGACGGCACAACCACGGCAACGATACTTGCTCATGCAATCGTTCAAGAGGGGCTCAAGTCGGTCGCCGCCGGAATGAATCCGATGGATCTCAAACGCGGAATCGATCTCGCGACCGGCAAGGTCGTATCCGAAATCAAGTCGATGTCGCGCGAGGTCAAGGATTCGGCCGAAGTCGCCCAGGTGGGAACGATTTCCGCCAACGGCGAAACCGAGATCGGAGATCAGATCGCGGATGCAATGCAGAAAGTCGGCAACGAAGGCGTGATTACGGTCGAGGAAAACAAGGGCCTCGAAACGGAAACGGATGTGGTCGAAGGAATGCAATTCGATCGCGGGTACCTGTCTCCGTACTTTGTCACCAATGCCGACAAGATGACTGCCGAACTCGAGGATTGCCTCGTTCTCCTGCACGAAAAGAAACTGTCTTCCCTGCAGGCCATGGTTCCGCTTCTTGAAAGCGTCATTCAGGCAGGCAAGCCGCTTCTGGTCATTGCCGAGGACGTCGAAGGCGAAGCCCTCGCCACGCTGGTCGTCAACAAGCTCCGCGGCGGTCTCAAGATCGCGGCGGTCAAGGCGCCCGGTTTCGGTGACCGCCGCAAGGCAATGCTGCAGGACATCGCCATCCTGACGGGTGGACAGGTGATTTCCGAGGACCTCGGAATGAAACTGGAAAACGTCGGCATGGATATGCTCGGCCGCGCCCGCAAGGTCTCGATCAACAAGGACGATACGACCATCGTCGACGGTGCCGGCGAGAAGGCGGAAATCGAAGCCCGCGTGGCCCAGATTCGCAGCCAGATCGAAGAAACCACCTCCGACTACGACCGTGAAAAGCTGCAGGAACGTCTGGCGAAACTTGCCGGCGGGGTTGCGGTGATTCGCGTTGGCGGTGCTACCGAGGTCGAAGTCAAGGAGCGCAAGGACCGTGTGGACGACGCGCTGAACTCGACCCGTGCCGCGGTTCAGGAAGGTGTCGTTGTCGGCGGCGGCGTTTCGCTGATGCTGGGGGCGAAGGCGCTCGACGGTTTGAGCGGAGAGAACCCCGACCAGGATGCCGGAATCTCGATCGTGCGTCGGGCGCTCGAATCTCCGCTTCGCCAGATCGCCGAGAATGCCGGCGTGGACGGCGCGGTCGTTGCCGGAAAGGTTCGTGAGAGCGACGACCAGAACTTCGGTTTCAATGCGCAGACCGAACAGTACTGCGACATGATTGCCGACGGAATCATCGATCCTGCAAAGGTGGTCCGGGCGGCGCTGGAAGATGCGTCCTCCATTGCCGGGCTCCTGGTCACGACCGAGGCGATGGTTGCTGATCGTCCCGAGCCGAAAACCAATGCACCGGCGATGCCGGACATGGGCGGCATGGGCGGCATGATGTAAGCACCTGATGCTGAAATCGTCGGGAGATCAGAAGATTTCCCGACGATTTCCCGAGCTAAACCGAAACTTTTTCTACCATGTCAATCCCGTAATACGCTGCAATAGATGAATAAATTGCGTTCCATACACGAAAGCGTGGAACCTGTGATCAACCGAATACAGTTTTCTGCTGCAAAAACGGCACCTGGCCGGTTGTTGCCTGATCCGGCGAACGGATAACGCGATCGGTATCGGGTGGTTCGTTGGGTCGTGAAGGGTTGTCAGATCTTTTGGATTATGGCGATTGCGGAAGTTCTGCGCGGTCTCATTTGGTAACTTTATGAAAACTCCTGCCCCTGTCGTTGTACCCTCGCATCCCTGCGTAATTTCGGCATGAAGCCATCGGCGGCCATCGTAATAGATGTACCCCCATGTACCTTGGCCTCTTTGGGAACGCCCCATTGACGGTGTCGGGAAATTTCTTCGGCGGTTCTGCCTTGTCTGAAGAAGCCTTGCCTCGAACAGGTCTTTTGCGGAAAAGATGCCGACGATGCCAGTGACTGGCCACTGAAATGCTCTCCCGCGCCAACCTGTGCGCGGAGGCTCAGACCCGCGGGTGCCTGCGACTGGAATGACCTGATGCAAGGCCGCAATTGATCCGGAAATGTTCGCCGACAAATCGGCTCGACACTGGAGCGCGGAAATTCGGAACGTGTCGTCCACGGCACATGTTCGCCCAAACTCCTGTCAATTTTGAGCGGCCAAGGGCAAAGTTCCGATACCGCGACGAGGCGGACCGGAATTCAGCCTGGCATTCAATCGGAAATCCGATTCTCAACCAGTGTTTGCATGCACCGCCTCGAACCGCGCGAAATCGCTGTCGTTCGTGAGACTCCCGTCAATGCCGTGTCCCCAGCACACAGCGGCAATTCGTGCATCAAACATCAGGTTTCCGCGAAAAACCGCTTCTCGGGCCGTCGCGCGCCGCCGTTGCAGAAACTCCGCCCCCGGTGGACGACCTCGCAGCCTGGAGTCGCCGTGACGCCTTTGATGAACTCTGTGGTCTGCACCACTTTCGACGGCGGGTTGAACACCCGCCTGTGTGTCACCACCCGCATGAACTCCGTTACGCAGAACACTGGGAGCGCCAATCGTTCCACTCCTTCGCAAAGAGCGACGAGCCGTGATGCGGCGGCCTCGTGCAATTCGCTCTCGGCAAGATGAGCTAACTCGGAATGCCTTTGTCAACCGCTATCACGGTCGGTCGATCACGTGATAGAGTGCGTCCCGGTCGCAGGCGTAGGCATTGGGCGGCCGATCCCCCTTGACGGTCTGCAGCGGCAAACGGAATCGTTCCTTGGGGACGTCCGCCACTGCAAGCGGCGCCCGCGACGCGTCTTCAACGAATCTCGTCAACGTGATTCCGTCCCGTGCCGCCCGTCCCTTGGCTTGCCGCAGTACCCGATCGTCCAGATTGAGGGTGGTCTTCATCCCGGGTCCGCCATCTCAAACCCATGCTGAACCATATCGTCGGGCACGAGGAGTCGAAAGTCGCTTTCGTATTCGTGGTATGAGGCCTCGTCCGCGCAGCGTTCAGGTCTTTACGCGACTGATCGCCATGCATTGCGCCTCAGGATGTCGGATTTTCAGTATCGTTGTCGACTTGGTGCGCGAGTGTGCTTTCAGGGTATCCGCTGAAAGGGAGGTGCTCGACAGAAGGTTCAGCAGGTAATCGCGGACAGGTTTCTGAACGTGGGAATGTGACATGGCTCGGATTGGCGACCTCGTCGCTCCGGCACCGGTCGAGGTACAGCGTGCCGTCGAGCAATACCCGGTTACGTCTTCATGATCGGCGGCGCAGTGATTATCGCCATCGGCGACGGTTTTTGCCCGGACCGCGAAACTCAAGGAAATCAAATCCGGTACGCCGGCAACTGTTCGCGCATGGACGCGGGCACAAACCGTCAGCCGCCCGAGGTTGGCGAGATCTTGTTGACGTGACCCATCTTTCGGCCCGGCCTGGCTTCGGACTTGCCGTACAGATGGATAGCATGATCGCTCTTCCGGGCAAGTTCCTGCACCGTTGTGACTTCCTTGCCGATGATGTTGACCATCGTGACATCGGCGTGTCGCCTTGCGTCGCCGAGCGGCCAGTTGCAGATGGCCCGGATGTGCTGCTCGAACTGGTCGATAGCGCATCCGTTCTGCGTCCAGTGGCCGGAATTGTGGACACGCGGCGCAAATTCGTTGACGAGCAGCTCCTCGCCCGAAACAAAGAACTCCACCCCGATAACGCCGACATAGTCGAGCATGTCCATGATCGTCTCGGAAATCGAGACCGCACGGTTTTCGATCTCGTTTGAAATCCTTGCAGGAACGCGGGTCGTTCGCAGTATTCCGTTCTCGTGGACGTTTTCACCGGGGTTGTAACAGACCTTGCTTCCCCGAACCGCCCGGGCGCCGATGACCGAGATTTCCAGGTCGAACGCGACATGCTGTTCCAGTATTGCGGGCTTGTTCCCGACGGCGTTCATTGCACGTTCAACGTCATGCACGGTTCGAAGCCGGGCCTGCCCCTTGCCGTCATAACCGAGCCGGCGGGACTTCAGGATGGCCGGAAAACCGATGGCCTTGGCGGCATCTAGAAGTTCACTCCGGTTTTCGATGCCGACGAAGGGTGCGACATCGACCCCGATGTCCCGAAGAAACGACTTTTCGACCAACCGGTCCTGGGATGCGACCAGCGCCGACCGCCCCGGCCGGACCTGGCAGAACCCGGCTACTGTATCGATCGTCGAGGCAGGTATGTTTTCGAATTCGTAGGTTGCGACATCGACGCTTTTCGCGAACCGGCGTAGTATTTCGAGGTCGTTGTAACAGGAAATCGAAACCCGGTTCGCCAATTGACCGGCAGGCGGGTCGGGTCCGTCGGCAAGGACGTGCGTCCGCATGCCGAGTCTCGACGCTGCTGCGCAGAGCATTCGACCGAGTTGGCCGCCTCCGAGAATTCCGATCGTCGAGCCGGTCGGAAGCGGGTCAGCCGTCAACGGGAATCTCTCCGACCGATTCGGCAAGCGCCGTTCGCCAGGCTTCGAGCCGGGCAGCGACCCCATCGTCGTTCAAGGCGAGCACCGCCGCCGCCATCAGCGCTGCATTTGTGGCCCCGGCTGCTCCGATTGCCATTGTCGCGACGGGGAATCCTCTGGGCATCTGGACAATCGAATAGAGGGAATCCATTCCGCCGAGCGCTGATGTCTGGATGGGGACCCCAATGACGGGGATACGGGTCTTTGATGCAAGCATTCCGGGAAGATGCGCAGCTCCACCGGCCCCCGCGATGATGGATTTCAGACCGCGCTCCGCGGCCGTTCGTCCATATTCCCAGAGTCGATCGGGAGTCCGGTGTGCCGAGACGATTCGCGTCTCATAGCCGATTTCCAGGCTGTCGAAAATATGAGCCGCTTCGCGCATGGTCGGCCAGTCCGATTGACTTCCCATGACGATACCGACTTGAATATTCGACATTTCTGTTCCGCTTGCTGCAGACCGGGCGTTTCCCGACATCAGGCGATAATGTCAGGCGTGATTTCGTTTTCCAGCCGGCGAATCTTGTCCTTCAGTGCCAGCTTTTTTCGTTTCAGTCTTTGAAGCGTCAACATGTCGGGACGCGTGTTCTCGTGAAGGGCAGCGATGGCTTCGTCGAGGTCGCGATGTTCTCGTTTTTTTGTTTCCAGCTCGATCCTGAGGATTTCCTCACGGGGCATATTCAGCACATTCGTCATTTGGAATTTGGTGTGGTCCTTTCCCGAGTTGATCTTGATTGATCATATCCGAAAGTCGGCTTCATTGGCAATGAGGGAGAAGGCGTTCCCGCGATCGCATGGATGTCCCCAAGGGAAAGACGGGGTACGCCTTTTGCCCGCCGTTGCGAAGGAAGACGACCGACCGGCCGGACTCGATCTCACAATCCGAATTGACCCGCAAGGTCGACCGCGTTGGCGGCGGTAACCGTCCAGTCCCCTGCGGGGGAAAGGTCCGTTGTCTGCCCTGGGCCGAACTCGGTCGGGCGCGAAATGAAGCCGGTCTGGAGACCGACCGCTGCGGCGGCTTCAAGGTCCTGGTTGTGTGCGGCCACCATCATGACACGTCCCGGTGAAAGACCGAGCGCTTCACACGATGCGAGGTATACGTTCGGATCCGGCTTGTAGGTTTTCGCGATATCGGCCCCGAGAATACAATCCCAGGAAAATCCTGCGTGGCGGGCAAGACGAACCATGAGTCCGACCGACCCGTTGGAACAAGGCGCGATCAGCGTGGCGGCTTTCAATCGATCCAGGCCGGCCACTGCGTCCGGCCAGGGGTCCAGACGCTCCCACGCGCGCGATAGCTCGATTTTCCGGTCATGACTGAGAATTCCGGCCAATTCAAACTGCCGCAAGACCGAACACAGATTCTCGTAATGGAGTACATCCAGAGGAACATACGGGCGACGGCCGCTCCGAACCGGTTCCATCGACGGTTCATACGCGGCGCGCCATGAATCGGCGAAGGCCAGTGAATCAACGTTCTGCCCGCAGCATTCGAATGCGCGCCTGACTTCCCGGGCGACCGATGTCCGGTAGTCGACAAGCGTACCGAAAACGTCAAAGATCATTGCGCTTGGCAAGGCTGTCCGTGACACGGGTTGGAGTCCTTCCCTTGAGGTGCCAGGGCAAGATCGTCGCGTTCGCGACAGCGAATGCCGGGGTAAGGCCCTGCCCTGGTCCTGTTCAATCCTCCGGAATCAGGACCGGTCCCGATGGCGCGAACCCCAGGTGGACATCATCCCCGGCGTCGAGCGGCGACTGTACGTCGTCTTGAATCGCGAAGAGCTCGCCGAAATCCGCCTGAATCGTGTACTCCATTCGGACCCCGACATAGGTCGACTTGGTGATGCGTGCCTTGAATCCCTTCGGTGCGCCGATCTGGAGATGGGACGGACGCACGGCCATGACTGCCGGGCCAGGCGCCAGTCCGCGCGATGCCAGTGAAAACCGATATCCCGCGACCGAGACAGCGGCGGTTTCGCCGCGGACAGACAGGATTTCGCAGGGTACGATGTTGGCTTCACCGATAAAGTCCGCGACGAACTGACTGACCGGTTCATTGTAGAGTTGTCTCGGTGATCCCGTCTGCGCAATCGCCGCGTCTCGCATCACGACGATTTCATCCGAGACCGCGAGCGCTTCTTCCTGGTCATGGGTGACGTACACCACCGTCAATTGCAGGTCCTGCTGAATTGCGCGGATATCCTCTCTCACCTGGCGGCGGAGTTTTGCGTCCAGGTTGGACAGCGGTTCATCGAACAGGAGAACCTGTGGTTCGAGAACCAGCGCCCGTGCGACAGCGACCCTTTGCTGCTGTCCTCCCGACAGCTCGCTCGGCAGGCGGTCGTCAAATCCCCTGAGCCCGACCAGTTCAAGGCCGGCAACAGCCCGATCGTGCGCTTCGGCCTTCGGGAATTCGGAAAATTTCAATCCATAGCTGACGTTTTGCAACACGGTCATGTGCGGGAAGAGTGCATAGGATTGAAAGACCATGCTGACGTCACGCTCGGTTGGAGGCAAACGCGTGACATCCTGGTCACCAATCTCGATTCGACCCGAGCTGGCGAATTCTAGCCCGGCGATCAGTCGAAGAGTGGTTGTCTTGCCACACCCCGACGGTCCCAGAAGTGTCACCAGTTTGCCGGCCTCGATCTCGAGGTCGATGCTGTCGACCGCGATGACGTCGCTACCGTACACCTTCGAGACATTGCTGAACCGGACCGGCGCGGCCTTTCCCGTTATTCTGGTTCTTGCCACTTGGCCTCCTTTAACGTGCGAATTGTGTTCGCCGACCAATCTGGGTTGTGCCGACAAGGAGCTGGAACATTCCGACGGCGGTCAGCATGACGAAGATGAGGGTCGTTGAGTAAGCGATTGCCAGGCCATAGTCGTTGTTCTCAACTCTGCCGATGATGTAGCTCGTCGCCATGTCATATTTTGCGGAAACGAGGAAGATCACCGCAGAAATGGCGGTCATGGCGCGCACGAAACTGAAGACCAGCGCCGCAAGGATGGCTGGCCGCAGCAACGGTAGAATCACCCTGCGGAATGTCTGCCAGCTGTTTGCCCCCAACGTCAGCGAAGATTCGTCGAGCGAGCGGTCAATCTGGGTCATGCTGGCAATTCCGGCCCTGATTCCGACGGGCATGTTACGGAAGATGAAACTGATCACCAGAATGATGCCCGTTCCGGTAATCTCGATCGGCGGGACATTGAACGCCAGAATGTAGCTCACCCCGATGACCGTTCCGGGTATTGCAAAACTCAACATGGTCCCGAATTCAAACGTGTTTTTCCCGGCGAAGTCCTGACGGGTAAGCAGGTAGGCGGTCGTCAGCCCGACGACTGCGGTCAAGGGAGCCGCAATGGCCGCGATGTAGATCGTGGTCCAGAAACTGTCCCAGGCGGCGCCTGACCAGTGAATTCCGTGTTCGTTCACACCAATGGAGAAGGCGGTCACGTAATGCTTGAACGTGAAAGTGTTCCGCACACCCCAGAGTTCGACGAAGCTGCCGTACACGATCATGCCATAGACGATGACGGTAAAGGTCCCCCAGGCAACGGCAACCATCAGGGTTGGAATCGCCAGCCGCCTCGGCATCAGCGGATGAACGCCCGCATCCCCCTTGCCGGTGACCGTCGTGTACTGTTTTCGCCCGAGCCACGCGCGCTGCACGTAAAATGCGGTCAATGTGAAAAAAAGCAGCACCATCGCGAGAACGGCCGCGCGCCCCTGGTCGTACTGGGCGCCGACAATGGCAAAGAAGATCTCGGTCGACAGGACGTCGAAATTCCCGCCGAGAACCAGGGGGTTGCCGAAGTCCGCCATGCTTTCGATAAACCCGAGCAGAAAGGCGTTGGCCAGCCCGGGACGCATCAAGGGTAATGAAACGGTCCGAAAGGTCTGCCATCGGTCGGCGCGCAAGGTCTGGGCGGCTTCCTCCATGGATGGCGACACGCCCTCGACGACTCCGATCAGCACGAGGAACGCGATCGGCGTATATGCAAGTGTCTGCGCTATCAGGATCCCCGGAAGGCCGTACAGCCAGCGTGTCGGTTGCACGCCGAATACGTCCGCAAAAAACACGGTAACCGTTCCCGAAAGCCCGAACAGCAGGATCAGCGCCAGGCCAATGACGAAGGGCGGGGTGATGATCGGGAGAACCGTAAGTGCGCGAAGCAGCCGTCGCGCACGAAAGCCGGTTCGCGTGACGACCAAGGCGAAGGCAAGGCCCAGCGCCGTGGTCAGTGTCCCGACGAGGACGGCAAGAAAGATCGAATTCCAGGCAGCCCCGCAACGGGTGCCGAACAGGCAACCAAGTCCCCAGATCCGGTCATCGAGGAACTTCGAGGCAAATACAGTCGGCGAATAGGCGCCGTCTTCGGTGATGAAGGCGAAAACCAGCATGCGGGCAATCGGAAAAAACACGAAAATGGTTACGATGGCGACGACGAACCCGATGGCGCCGACGACGAAGACATCTCCGCCGATCGCGCCCCGCATGGCAATGCCCTGCGTGAAGAGGAACAGGAACGCCGTTGCGAGAAGCAGGGCTCCGTAGCCCATGCCAAACTGGCGGTCTCCGAGATCACCGAAAAGTGCGGTCAGCCAATCGAAACTGAATCCCCGGATTCCGATGCCGAAGCCCTGGGCCATCAGCCAGGCGAATCCGAAAGCTCCCGTGAGTATGAGGAGAACCGCGGTGGCCGCGTCTGATTGCCGTCTTCCGAGGGCAATCAGCGTCATCAAGAGGGGCAACAAAAGCGGCGTCAGCCAGAGTTTTTCCCCTTGTGAGATCAGGATTGCCGCAGGGGCGTAGTCCGGATCGATCGGGTACCCTTCAAACAACCAGGCGAACGAAAAGAAGCCGTCGTCGACGGCATACCAGGGCAGGAGGCAAAACCCGGCCCACCCGACGATGATCCAGAAGGTCAGAGTCGGGCGGGCCTTTGATCGACGATCAGTCTCTTGCACGCTTCATTGTGGAAGTGTGGAGACTTCTTCGTCCCATTTCTTCAGGAGCCTTTTGCGTTCTGCCGAAGACCCGTATTTCCTGAAGTCGTAATCAATGAGCTTGATGGTCGACATGTCGGGCGCACTTGGTGACGCCTCGGCGCTGATATTCGACATGACCTGGAACGCATTGACCTGCAACGCAAGGTTTTGTGCATCGGCCGACAGCGCCCAGTCATAGAATTTCCTTGCCGATTCAGGATTGCGGGCTCCCTTGATGATGGACATCGAACCGATTTCGTATCCGGTCCCTTCACAAGGAGCGACAACCTTGATCGGAAACCCGTTGACGGCCTGCTTGACGGCATCGTGCATGAACACGATTCCGATCGTGTTTTCGCCACGACCTGCCGCCTTGATCGGTGCCGAACCCGACTTGGTGTACTGGTTGATGTTGGCGTGAAGGCTTTTCATGAATTCGAAACCTTCGTCCTCGCCGAACAGTTGCACCATCGAGGCAAGGGTCGTGTAGGCAGTTCCCGAGGAATTCGGGTTCGCCATTTGCACGTGGCCCTTGTATTCTGGTTTCAACAGGTCTTTCCAGCACGACGGTTCAGGCAGGTTGTTGGCCGCGACGAGTTCGGTGTTGTACCCGTACCCGAGCGCTCCAGAGTAAATGCCAATGGTCCTGTTTCCGGCGCTTTCGGCCTGGGCGATGGCCCAGCCGTGAAGCTGGTCGCGCATGGGCGAGATATACTCTTCGGTCAATCCTTCCTCGGCCGCCTGCAGGTGCGGGTCTCCCGTTCCTCCCCACCAGACATCACCCTTCGGGTTGGAGGCCTCGGCCCTGACCTGGGCATAGGTTTCACCCGACGACTTTCGCGTCATGTCGACGTCGATGCCGGTGGCTTCCTCGAAGCTGCGTGCCATGAGCTGGCACCAGTCTTCCTGGGCACTGCAGTAGTACGTGAGCTTGTCTGCCTGGGCCGTGCCGGTTGCGAGTACGAGTCCTGCAATGACTCCCAAGTACGAAAATATGGATTTTCTCATAACTCCCCTTTCTGTCATTCTCAACCGGACGATCAATCAGGCGGCCTCGGGTTGAGCACCGGCGTCCCGTTGAGTTCCTTGATGGCGCACTATCTGCATTTGGCGGACCGATGTCTATCGGATTCCGGGGTCGCAGGAGTCGTTCTGGCGGTTAGGTCAGAACGGACACAGCGTCGCGAACACGGTTGCGGGCCGGATCAAGCAAGTCTTCACGTTTGTATGCCGAGAGTCCGGGGAGAAGGCTCACGAGGGCGGGATGCCTCCGGATGGTCCATGGACGATTGTCACCGCCGCGCGAGGGGGTTCGCCGGTGTCATTCGGCCCCGGCGAGGAATTTCTCCGCCTCCAGGGCAGCCATGCAACCCATACCTGCTGCGGTCACGGCCTGCCGATAGACGTGATCCGTAATGTCACCCGCGGCAAAGATCCCGGGAATCCCGGTGGCGGTACTCCCGGGCCGGGTCACGACATACCCGCCCATATGTGTCTCGAGCTGCCCTCGAACCAGTTCGCTGGCGGGTTCGTGCCCGATCGCAATGAACACGCCAGAACAGGGTATCTCGCGAATCGCGCCCGTCTTGACATGCTTGACGATAACGCCAGTGACGGCTTTTGTCGGGTTTTCGGTTCCATTGACAGTTTCGAGCACATGAAACCAAAGGGGCACGATCTTGTCATTGTCGAACAGGCGTTTCTGCAGGACCTTGTCGGCGCGGAGTTCATCACGCCGGTGGATGAGCGTCACCCTTGAGGCGAACCTGGTGAGAAACAGTGCTTCCTCGACGGCAGTATTCCCGCCGCCGACGACCACGATTTCCTGGCCGCGAAAGAAAAAGCCGTCGCAGGTCGCGCACGCGGAAACTCCGAACCCCCGAAACCTGGATTCGGACTCGATTCCGAGCCATTTGGCACGCGCCCCGGTTGCAAGAATCACGGCGTCGGAAACGTAGGTTGTTCCACTGTCGCCCTTTGCAACGAACGGTCGCGTTCCAAGATCCAGCTCGGAAATGATGTCGCCGACAAGCCGTGTTCCAACGGCTGTCGCGTGGGCCTCCATGCGTGTCATCAGGTCGGGACCCTGGACTTCGGTATCACCAGGCCAGTTCTCGACCTCGGTCGTCGTAGTCAACTGGCCGCCCGGTTCCAGACCCTGCACCATGACGGGATCCAGCATTGCCCTGGCGCCGTAGATCGCGGCCGAATAACCGGCAGGGCCGGACCCGATGATCAGCAGTCGTGTTTGGATTGTCTGGCTCACGGCGTCATCCGTTTCGGATGGATTGAATTTTGGTCTTGGCGGTGACCTCTGCACCTACAGCGTCCGGCGTGGACACGAAACCCCGGAAGCAGTTCCCGGGGCGCCGTGCAGCGCGCTCCTGCCCACGGCGTTCCAGCGCGGCCCGACGGCCGAAGCCGAACATGAAGGCTTCATCTCACGATCAGGTCAAGTGGATATGACGAGAGCGGTTCGGGGCCGTTCGCGTTTACGAGAGATGTTCGGCCGAGACACATGGCCGTCTGATTCGCGCTGTCCATGACGATCATGTGCAGAAAGAAGACCATTCCGGGCTGGATTACAGTTTTTGCTCCCTCGTAGAACATCTGTGGATCCATCCAACTCGGGCTGAATCTCGCTCCAAGCGAGTAACCGCATGCGTTCAGGCGGCTCTCCGAGAGCCCGTGCGCGTCCAGGGACAGCCTGTGGGCATCATAGACGTCTCCCATCCTGGCGCCTGGAACCAGCCGGCCTTCCGATTTGGCGAGTGCCTCCCGAACCGACGCGTGAAGCGAGCGTTGATATGGTGTCGGTTCACCGACAACGACAGTTTTCATCATCGCGGCGTGGTAATGGCGGTAGACACCTGCCCACTCCAGTGTCAGCTGATCGACCGGAGACAGGTTCCGGCGGCCCGAGCTGTAGCGGCACAACAGGGCGTGCTCTCCGGACCCGATGATGAATTCGTTTCCAGGATAGTCGCCACCGCCTGCAAATACCGCACCCTGCATAGCCGCGAGGATGCGACTCTCCGACCCGCCGGGAACAACGTGCTCGAGGCCCGCTTCCAGCGCGTCATCTGCGAGTTCAGCCGCCTTTCGGACATAGGCGATTTCCGCTTCGGACTTTACGAGACGCAACGCTGGAAACAGGTTCGAGGCGTCCACGAGTTCTACGAGCCCGGCAAGGGCTTCCGAAACCTTCAGGCCGTTTCGATATGTCAGTCCGTGGGTATCGAATTCAATCCCGAGTCGCTTGTTCGCAAGACCGAGTTCCCTGATCAGGTTTGCGAGGTCTGACTCCGGCCTTGCATCCCTGCCGTCTTTCCAGATCCTGATGTCCCCGATGATCGACGTCAGTTCGGCTTGCCGGAGGTCGGCGGACCGGGTCAGAAGTACGGGTTCGTTTCCCCCGATCACGAGACACTGGAAGAAACAGAACCCGAACGTGTCGTATCCGGTAAGCCAGTACTGGCTTTCCGGCGCGAAGATCAGCATTCCGTCGAGCCCCCTGCTATCCAGTTCGGACTCCATTCTGCCGTGACGGACGGCGAACTCCTCTGGTGTAAAATGCAGCATGTCTTGTGCTCCACGACGGGATTCGATGAAAGGGGGGCGGTATTTCCTTTCAGTCAATCCGTACAACGGGTTGGCCTTGTCGCCAATTCCCTTTCTCGGCGATACCGTATTCTGCCGACGCCCAGGTTCACTCCGCACGCGACGGATTGGCCGCCGGTCCCGATGGCATCGGAAATGCGCCATGGGCGGGTCCGTCTGACCCTCTCACCCTCGGCACTGCACTTGGATGCTTGCATTGGCCGCCTGTGCGCCCCATTGCCCCGATCCATATCAGGCCCAATTTATCATGATAAATATCGCCCTACACATTCACACCACCCTTGTCTATGTTTTCATGATGACAGGAAAAGAAGCCTGAAATGGAAGGACGCAGCGAATTCATAACCCGTCCGAAACAGTCGCGACCTGTTCGCGTAGCGGACAAAATCAAGCAATGGGTTGTCGAGCGAGACCTGAAGCAGGGCGACAAGCTGCCGAACGAGGCAGCGATGATCGAATTGTTTTCGGTGTCCAAGGGCACCGTGCGCGAAGCCATGCGACTTCTCGAGGCTCAGGGTTTGATCGTGACACGCACCGGACCGGGTGGGGGCAGCTTTGTCAACATGGTTTCCGCGGAGCGGGCCAGATCGCTGCTGGCGAACTATTTCTACTTCCAGGACTTGTCGATTTCCGACATCTACCAAATGCGCAAGACGCTGGAACCGGAATTGGCAGCTAGTCTCGCCGGGAAACTGACGGACGTTCAGTTGGACGAACTCCAGTTCCTGGCCGAACGCCACCCCGAACCGGCGGGCAGCCCCGAAGAGGAGATGGAACAGCATATCTCCTCGCTTGCATTCCATGCCCGGCTTTCGGAATTTTCGGGAAACCGGCTTCTGGGTTTCGTCATCGGGTTCATGGCCCGCATCCTGACCGATCTGACGGTTTACCGTCGCCTGTATGATCCTCCCAGCGCCGAACTCTGGCAACGAGGCCGCGAGCATCAGCTGGAGTTGGTCCTGGCCCTTCGTGACGGCGATTCAGACAAGGCAAGGGCGATCATGGGGTCTCACATGAAAGGCGCAGAAAAGATCATGATAGCCCGGGAAGCCCAACTCATGCGGAACTTCATGGACGAATGAACTCTTGCAGGTCTACGGGTGCCTCGACCTGTCGACCAGAACAGGGACCTTGCCCAGCCATTTGTGATAGTGGAGACCGTGTGCCCTGTCGCAAAGCCGCTTCAGCGCCGTCAGTGGATTGACGTGATAGTCGATTCGCAGGTCGAGTGGGGGACGGTGGGGATCGAGGATCAGAAGTGCTGCTGAAACCAACCCACGTTTGTCGCCACCGGCCGCATCGGCGGCCGCCAGGGCCGCCAGCATCCGGCTGACGACACTCACCCTGCTGTTTCGAGCTGCCGAAATCATGGCGTCAAGCACGGCCTGGCTTGCCAGCATGTTTCCTGCGACCGCCAATCCGTCTTCGCACACGTGATCGGCAAAAGCGATGCTGTCTCCACCGGTGAACCCCTTTGCGCCACCATTTCGGTCCAGCGCGATGATCTGCCGATGCCCCCGGCCAGGGTCGGTCCGGACGACATTCGCGATCGCGATGCCGGCATCGGTGCCATTGTGCATTTTGCGCAGGACCTCGTCGCGCCAAAAGGTGCTGGGTGCCGTACCTTGAGAGGCTACCAATCCCGATTCAATGTCTCCGCGCAGCACCCAGCCGCCCACACACAGGTTGCCCGTAGCCGCGGCGGCGGCAAATACGCCTGTTTCCCGGTCAAATGTCAGAATCGAATAGGTCATGCCGACACCCCTGTAACATTCCCATTGAATTTGTCATGATAATTTGAGAAATATAATTGATCATGATAATTTCGACCAGTAACAGAGAGGATCATCCAATGAAACATTCGGAAATGACTCGCCGTACGCTGCTGGCGGTGACGACGGCAGCGGCTCTCGGCCTCGGCGCTGCAGCGGCGCAGGCCCAATCACCGGAGAACGTGCTGATCGTCGGCCAAATTGCAGAACCCAAGGCACTCGACCCGGCCGCGGTGACAGCAGTCAACGACTTTCGCATTCTGATGAACGTCTTTGACGGACTCGTCCGCTACAAGGATGGCACGCTCGAGGTCGAACAGGCGCTGGCAACCGACTGGACCATCAGCGACGACGGCACGGTTTACACATTTGCCCTGCGCAACGGGGTAAAGTTCCACGACGGGTCCGATTTCAACGCCGAGGCGGTCAAGTTCAACTTTGACCGGATGCTCGATGAAAACCATCCCTATCATGACACCGGACCTTTTCCTTTGGCCTTCTTCTTTTCGGCGGTGAACTCGGTCGAAGTCATTGATCCGATGACCGTGCAATTCACCCTGAACGCACCGTACGCGCCATTCCTGTCGAACCTGGCCTATCCGACGGGTTTGATCGTCTCCCCGGCCTCCGTGGAGACGCATGGCTCGGACGTGGGCCGCAATCCTTCCGGTACCGGTGCATTCACGTTCGTCGAATGGCGGTCAAACGAGGCCGTCGTGATCGAAGCCAACCCCGATTACTGGGACGGGGCTCCGGAACTTCAGGCGGTGGTGTTCCGTCCGATCACCGATGCCAACACGCGCACAGCCGAAATGCTGGCAGGCGGGATTGATCTGATGGTCGAAGTGCCCCCCGTTTCTCTGTCGGAATTCCAGGGCGACGCGTTCAAGATTCATGAGCAGGCAGGCCCCCACGTCTGGTTCCTCATCCTGAACGCAAAGGAAGGTCCCTTTGCCGACGTCCGCATCCGGCAGGCCGCAAACTACGCAATCAACAAGGAGGCGATTGTCAACGATGTGCTGGAAGGCACCGCAGCCGTTGCCGCGGGTCCGACCCCACCGGCATTTGCCTGGGCCTACAACGAAAGCCTCGAACCGTATCCTTACGATCCCGACAAGGCGCGGTCACTGATTGCTGAGGCTGGGTCCGAAGGGGCCGAGCTGACCTTTTTCGTAACCGAAGGCGGGTCGGGCATGCTGGATCCGGTTGCCATGGGTACCGCCATCCAGGCCGATCTGGAAGCTGTGGGGTTTGAAGTCGCCATCGAGACTTACGAATGGAACACCTTCCTCGGCGAGGTGAACCCGGGTCTCGAGGGAAAGGCTGACATGGCCGAAATGGCCTGGATGACCAATGACCCTGACACTCTGCCGTTCCTCGCGCTCAGGACCGAGGCTTGGCCGGACAAGGGCGGCTTCAACTCGGGCTACTATTCCAACCCCGAAGTTGACAAGCTCCTGGAAGCTGCCCGGGTCTCAACCGACCAGAGCGAACGCGCCCGGCTGTACCAGGAAATGCAGACGATCGTGCACGAAGATGCACCATGGGTCTTCGTTGCGAACTGGAAGCAAAACGCCGTAACTTCTGACCGTGTCGGCAACTTCTCGCTCCAGCCGTCATTCTTCCTCCTGCTTGACGAGGTAACCAAGAACTAAGCACAATGGCGCAGCCGCGGCGCGGACGTCGTGGCTGCCCAACCTGTCCCCCCGGGAGCGTGAATGGCAGGCTACATACTCAAACGGCTTGTCTCGGCCATCCCGGTGCTTGTGGGCATCTCGATCATTGTTTTCCTGATCATGGCCATGATCCCAGGCGATCCTGCGATGGCCATCCTCGGCTCCTACGCCACCCCTGAAAATGTCGAGAAACTGAACCGCGATCTTGGTCTCGATAAGCCCTTGGTACAGCGGTATTTCATCTGGCTTGGCAATTTGCTGGTCGGTGATTTCGGGCGGTCATTCTCATTGAACCGCGCCGTGCTCCACGAAGTCCTGGAGCGGTTCAATGCGACGCTCGTCCTCGCCGGCACCTCATTCGTCATTTGTTCCGTTCTCGGGGTCGCGGCAGGCACCGTTTCGGCCGCGCGCCAATTCGGGCTGGCTGACAAGGCGATTACATTCGCGGTGCTCCTGGGCATTTCAATCCCTTCATTCTTCCTTGGAATGATGATGATTCTTGTCTTCGCGGTTAACTTGCGCTGGTTTCCCGTGTCGGGCATGTGGCCGATCTACGGAGCGCGCGACCTGCCGTCGCTGGTCAGCCATCTGACATTGCCCGCGATGGTGCTTGCACTGGTTGCGACAGGCGTCATTGCCCGTTTGTCGCGATCCGCCATGCTGGAGGTCTTGCGCCAGGATTTCATCCGGACCGCGCGCGCCAAGGGCGTCCATGAACGCAGCGTCATTTGGCGGCATGCACTTCGCGCGGCGATGGTCAGCATCATTCCCGTGCTGGGCGTGCAGGCGGGGTTCGTCCTTTCGGGCGCAGTCTATGTGGAAATCGTCTTTCAATGGCCCGGTGTGGGCCGGATGCTGGTCGATGCGATCCTGAAGCGCGATATCCTGCTGGTGCAGGGCGGAGTCGTTTTCGTCGCGGCCTGCTATGTGTTGTTCAACCTTTTGGTGGATGTGGCGCAAAGCCTGCTTGATCCAAGGATCAAGACATGAGCTTCTTCGGCCTCCTCGTCCGTAACAGGCTGGCGCTTGCCGGATTGGTGGTCATGCTGGTGATCGTTGTTCTGGCGCTGGTCACGCCACTATTGCCACTGGCCGACCCTGATGTGACAAACACCGCCGATCGGTTCAAGCGCCCGTTCGCAGGAAGCGTCACGCTTGGCACCGATCATCTTGGTCGAGACCTTCTCAGTCGGCTTTTCTGGGGTGTTCGACTGTCGCTTGCCGTGGGTTTCGTTTCCGCCCTGGTCGCCGCCGCGATTGGCTCAACCGTCGGGATCGTAGCGGGTTTCTATGGTGGCCGAACCGACAATGTCATCATGCGCGGTGTCGACATGCTGATGGCCTTTCCTTACATCCTCCTCGCGTTGGCAATCGTTGCCGCTCTCGGTCCGGGGCTCATGAACGCGTTGATCGCCGTGGCCGCGGTCAACATTCCTTTTTTCGCACGCAACATCCGGGGTGTGACGGTAAGCATAGCCCATACCGAATTCGTCGATGCGGCACGGCTTTCGGGAATGGGCGATGCCCGGATTATTTTGACCGAGGTGCTGCCCAACGTGATTCCGGTGATCGTCATCGGCATGTCCACCACCGTCGGCTGGATGATCCTCGAAACCGCAGGGCTGTCGTTTCTTGGACTCGGGAGCCAACCGCCGCAGGCCGACCTCGGCTCGATGTTGGGCGAGGCGCGTTCCGCACTGATCACAAACCCTCACACGTCTATCGTGCCGGGAGCGATGATCCTGATCATCGTCATGTCAATCAACCTGCTGGGCGACGGGGTCCGCGATGCACTGGATCCGCGGTTGAGATCAGGTGCGCTGCGGCGCCCGATGCCCCGCACCCTTGTCAGGCGCGAGGAGTCCGTTCCCGAAACGGAAAGCCCGGCGCTCCTGGCGGTCGACGGTCTGAAGACCCAATTCCGCTCCAACGGCCACGTCCACAAGGCTGTGGGCGGTGTCGACCTGCACGTGAAATCAGGTGAGTGCGTCGGAATCATCGGTGAAAGTGGCTCGGGGAAATCGGTTACCGCGCTTTCGGTAATGGGGCTGGTTGCCTCGCCGCCGGGCGTGATCACGGCCGGCTCGGTGCATTTCTCTGGGCAGGAACTGATCGGAGCAGACTACGAAACGCTGCGGCGTCTGCGAGGTGACCGCGTGGCGTATATCTTTCAGGATCCGTTGACTACGCTCCACCCGCTCTACACCGTCGGCGCGCAGCTCGTCGAGGCGATCCGCGCGCACCACGCGATGCCGAGAGCCAAGGCCCGTGAACACGCCATCGGGCTCCTCGAATCCGTGCGTATCCCGAATGCGGAGGAGAGATGCTACGCATACCCGCACGAAATGTCGGGTGGCATGCGGCAGCGGGTCGGCATTGCAATGGCGCTGGCAAATGATCCCGAACTGATCATCGCGGACGAACCTACAACGTCACTCGACGTAACCGTGCAGGCTCAAATCCTTTCTCTTCTCAGTGAGTTGCAGCGTGAGCGCGGGCTGGCGATCATATTCATCACGCACGACTTTGGCGTCGTCGCACAGCTCTGCAACCGGGTTGCCGTGATGTATGCCGGCCGCATTGTCGAGGAGGGTCCGACCGATGCCATCCTGAATGCGCCGGCGCACCCCTATACGGCGCGACTCATGGCTTGCGTTCCGGAACTGGGGCGAGGTCGACGCAGGTTGGATGCGATACCAGGGCTGCCGCCCGTCCTGGACGGGTTGCCCGAAGGTTGCGCTTTCGCCGAACGGTGCCACAAGGCGAAGAAAGCCTGCCGTACCGGTGACATTGTTCTTTCGGCAACTGCCGGTCAGCGGGCCGTGCGTTGCATCGACCCCGAACGCCTGGCAACGAACGCAACCCGATGACCGCTGCACTCGAGATCACCGAACTTCACAAGACCTTCGCGGTCGGCAAACGGCTGATAGGGCCGCCGCGAGCGCATGTGCGTGCAGTTCAACCTCTCACGCTGACGATCAACAAGGGAGAAACGCTGGGCATCGTCGGGGAATCCGGTTGCGGCAAGTCGACATTGGCGAGGATGTTGGTGGGGCTGGAGGAACCAAGCGGCGGGCAGATCAAGATCGAGGGAGAGGTCTTGAGCACCGCTGACCCGGTAGCCTTTGGAAGGAGGATCCAGTACGTCTTCCAGGATCCGGTCAGCAGCCTCAATCCACGAAAGACCATCCGTCAAATCATGGAAGCGCCGCTCAAGCATCTGCACGGCATGTCGAAAGCGGCGCGCGCAGGAAGGATCGCCGAGATCTTCTCCGCTGTGAACCTGCGCCTGGATTGTCTCGACCGCTATCCACACGAGTTTTCCGGTGGACAGGCCCAGAGAATCGTCATCGGGCGTGCACTGGCAGCCGACGCCCGCATCCTTATCCTCGACGAGCCGGTTTCGGCGCTGGACGTGTCGATTCAAGCGCAGGTGCTGAACCTGCTCTCCGATCTCAAGGAGAAATACGATCTCACCTATCTGTTCATTAGTCACGACTTGGCCGTGGTCGAGGCGATCAGTGATCGAATCGCCGTCCTTTATTTCGGATCGGTCGTGGAATTCGGGCCGGCGACCCAGGTTTTTTCGAAACCTCGCCATCCCTACACGAAACTCCTGGCAGAAAGTGCGCCCATTGTGGGCCGCCCGCTGACAGCCCCGGAAGGACGCGAAACCGAAATGCCGGATCCGCACAGTCCGCCGCAAGGCTGTGCCTTTCGCGCACGCTGTTCACGAGCGCTCAATGAATGTGGTCTCGAGCGTCCAGAACTGGTTCGCGGGCGGGCAAATCGAATGGTTGCGTGTCACAATTCACTATGAAATTTCCTGTTCAACCATGCAGTGCAAGGTCAGACAAGGACACCGGAAACACCGGTCAGCGCAGTTGCATGGCGTGTCAAAACCTGTCGGGTTCGATCTTGCCTTGATCGCGTCACGTGTTCGCGGGTAGCCGATGAGCCGATGGTGTGGACGCGTCCATCTGACGGCCCGGCTCGCCTGTTGGCCTCAACCGTCGTCTCGTGAACGCCTGCTGACAACCCGTTCCCTGAAATGCCATCCGGTCAGAGGGCGCACGGCCCCGACCGACACGCAGGCTTGCCGTATCAAGCCTCCCTGTGCGCGCCAAACCCGCTGAAGCCGGATTTCCCGGTCTGGTGATCGACTTCCCAAAAGGCGATTCCGTTTGAATTGCGGAAGGACAATGCAGGAACTGGTTGTCAAACTCATGGCGGACCGAACCCAAATGGCGTAGGTCCCGATTGCGTATCGACTTGCGTTGTGTGAACAACTGGTCTGACTGGTCCCTCCTCTGGGTGACTCATTGCCAATCCGGAAGCAGTGATCCGGAATGCCGGACGCGGATTGGATTACCGCCGCAAGATCCGAGGCTGACCAAACTGGATCGGCGAATTGAACGGGATGCGACGATGTTTTCGAGCCGGATGCTTTTGTCAGACTGGCAAGGCGTGTTGCGAAACGGCTGGCGGGATCCCCAGATATTCCTGTTGATTCTCGCACTTTCGATCCCGGTCGCATTCGAGCCATGGATGGCGTTGATCAACAATTTCGCCGTCGACGAAGTCAATTTCAGTGGGCTTGAACGCGGGATTCTCGAGACGATTCGCGAAATACCGGGCTTTCTCGCGTTCACCGTCGTCTACTTGCTGCTGATCTGGCGCCAGCAGACGTTCGCGATTCTCGCGATCTCCGTCATGGGTCTCGGGGTGGCAATCACGGGCCTGCTGCCGACCGTATGGGGACTGTACTTCACGACGATGGTCATGTCGGTAGGTTTCCATTTCCTGGCAACGGTCAAGCAGTCACTGGCGATGCAGTGGACGCCGGTCGACATGCTGCCCTTGGTGCTCGGCAGGATGGCGGCGATCACATCTGCCGGATCGCTGATCGCCTACGGGTTCGTCTACGTGGCTTTCGAGTTTTTCGAGTCCCCCTACTGGGCGGTCTATTTCATTGCGGGGGTGGCGACCATAGGTCTCGGTGCCGTCTGCAGGCTGGCCTTTCCGCGATATGCCGAGTCGGGCTACCAATCCATGACATTGGTAGTCCGGCGACGTTACTGGCTATACTACGCGCTGGAGTTCATGTCGGGCGGACGCCGTCAGATCTTCGTCGGATTTGCCGCCTTTCTGATGGTTTCAAAATTTGAATACCGGCCCGAAGCGATCGTCGCGCTTTTCGCTGCCAACCATGTCATGGCCATGTGGCTGGCGCCGCGCGTTGGCCGTTTCATCATGCGCTGGGGCGAACGACCCGTCCTCGTGTTCGAATACATCGGCCTGATCGGAATCTTCTTTGCATACGCGATGGTCGAGACGGCATGGCTGGCAGCCGTCCTCTACATCCTCGATCATCTGTTTTTCGCGATGGCGATCGCGATCCAGAGCTACTTCAGGAAGATCGCGAAATTCGAGGACATCGCCGGAACTGCGGGCGTGTCGTTTACCATAAACCATATTGCTGCCGTGACGCTGCCCTGGATTCTGGGGCTGATTTGGGTCGCAGATGAAAACGGCCGGATGTTCGTGTTCCTGGTCGGTGCCGCCATGGCATGCATCTCGCTTGGGCTGGCATTCCTCATACCACGCCTGCCGCGCCCCGGCTTCGAAACCACGTTGAATAGCGGGCGGCTTGCACGTCCGGCAGTCTGAAGCGCATCGGAATTTGCTTCGATCGAACGGTGAACGGTTTGCCCATCGGTCGCATTTGGCCGACCGGAGGGAACGCATCGGATTGCAGTGAACCGGACACCGTCGTCGCCGGAATTCCTGCCTGGTGACGATACCGTCAATTCCTCCGCACATGATTGCATTCCGCGGCCGGGCCAGACGTCGCAATTGGTCGCATGCGTTTCTGGTCGGCCTGTGGAAAGGCGGGGAACCGCAGTCAACGGATTCGGATAACCGATGCCAACCTGCCGTAGTCCGGGCGCCCTTGATGAACCGTACGCCGATAGGAAAAGAAACGGTCCGTGTTGTCGTAGGTACAATGTCCCGTCCATGAAGACCTGGTAACGCCAGCGTCCAGCAGGCGTTTCATGCAGAAGCCTGGCAGATCGAAATGAAACCGGTCGGAATTGCCCGGCGCGAAGAACCGCCCGTAATCGGGCGAGGCGGCCAGGAAAGCGTCGCGGTAGTCCGGGCCGACTTCGTAAGCGTTCTGACTTATGCACGGCCCGACAACAGCTGAAATCAGCGAACGTTCGGCCCCGTTGGCGATCATCGATTCGACCGTGGCCTCGATGACGCCGCCGAGTGCGCCTCTCCATCCCGCATGGGCAGCTCCGACAACGCTGCAATCAGGACTTGAGAACAGGATCGGCGCGCAGTCGGCGGTAAGAACGGCGAGTCCCAGTCCCCGTGTCCGGCTGACCATTCCGTCAGCCCTGATCGGAGCGTCGGGCGGTTCCGAAATTTCGGCAACCCGGTTCGAGTGGCACTGGCTGAGCGAAACCAGGTTTTCCGGTTTGATCTCGAGAGCGGCGGCCACGTGTCTGCGGTTGGCCCGGACATCGTCGGGGGTGTCACAGGATCCCGGACCGCAATTCAGGCTTTCATAGTCTCCGGTCGAGACCCCCCCCTTTCGGGTAAAGAACCCGTGCAGATCGGGTTCGAGCAAATCCGACTTCACAATGTCGCTGGTCATGCCCTGGCTCAGCCAAATCCCGGCGCGAACATCGCGCCGTCCGGAACGATGGATATTCCCTTGAATGTCGATCCCATTTCGATCGGGAGAGTCAAGCGTCGATGAGCCGCAAGATGGACCTGCAAACTGGATCCCGACAGGTTCTCTGCGAGGACGTGCATGCGTTCGGCGATCCCGAGGTTCCTGAGCAGCTCACCCTGTTCGATCATTGCCGAAACTCGGGCATGCGCGCCGGCAGCCTTCGAGACTGCGCGAAAATCGACGTGGGCCGTCAGGTCGGCGCTGCCCGGATAAGCCAACGGAGGACATTTCCTGTGCCTTCGTACCGCCTGCAGGGTGAATCCATCCGTGCCCCAACCTCCATAATCGATGATGATCGCGGTCCCTCCGAAGCGACCGATTCGTTTTCCGATTGTCAGAGCGAGCTCCCGGGTTTGCGGTGAAATCTCGACAATCGAACCCACGCGAAGATCATCCGGTCTGACGAGGAAGTCGGTCAAGTCGATCGAGGCGTCGCTCGCGCCATAGGCGAAGGTGAGTCGGCCGCGACATTCGGTGACCTGCTTTTCCTGCCAGCCGCCGGCGGATTTCCGGAAAACGTGAACGGGCAGGCAATCAAGGAACTCGTTCGCGATCAGGTACATCGGCAATTCGGGCATGTCGTCGATGCGGTCGATCCACTCGGGCTCGTACGCTCCAAGCAGGTTCGCCTGGCTCCGCCGGAAATCCTCGTTGCTCTCGACGAGGTAAAGGTTTTTGCGAAAGGCGCCGTGAAATCCTTCAACCAACCTGGTGGCGCGAAGCATGTCGGCGAGCAAGGATCCCGGTCCCGGACCCAGTTCGACAAGTCCAATCGGGCGAGGTCGGCCATGCGCGGCCCAGGATTGAGCCAGTGACAACCCCAGGAGTTCCCCGAAGACCTGGCTGACTTCCGGGCTGGTTACGAAATCGCCGTTCCTTCCGATGCGCATTCCGGACCGGTAGTACCCGAACTCGGGGTCCTGGAGTGCCGCCCGCATGTACTCCGCAACGCTCAGGGGGCCGCGATTTCGGATCCTCTCGACGAGCCGGCGCCTGAACTCATGCATTTCGCGATGCCCGCCTGGCCAGCACGATGACGGCCAGCCCGGCCGCGATCATCGGAAGGGAGAGGGTTTGCCCCATTGTCAATCCAGCGGCGTCGGAGCCAGCTCCAAACCTGAGAACGTGGCCGAACGGATTCCCGGGTGTCATGAACTGGATGTCGGACGCCCGGACGAACTCGACGAAAAACCGTGCCAGGCCGTAGCCAATGAGAAACACGCCGGTCAATTGCCCGGGCCGCTTGAGCCAGGAAAACCTTAGCGCGAGAACCGCGAGAACGGCAAAGAGGATTGCGCCTTCAAGGAGGGCTTCATAGAGCTGTGACGGATGGCGGCTGCAGACATCATGGGCCCACCACGGCGGGCACTCCGACGCCTGGCGCCCGGGAAAGACGACTGCCCATGAAACGTCGGTCGGCCGCCCCCAAAGTTCCGCATTGACGAAATTGGCGACCCTGCCGAGACCAAGACCGGGCGGGACGGAACATGCGACGATGTCAGCGACTCCCGCTACCGGCAGCCTGTGACGCCAGCAGAAAAGGAGGCCGGCAATCCCCACGCCGATGGCACCGCCGTGAAATGACATTCCGCCTTCCCAGATCTGAACGACCTGCAGGGGATTCCTGAGGTAGTGGGCCGGATTGTAGAACAGGACAAATCCCAATCTGCCGCCGAGAATGGTCCCCAGAATCAGCCAGGTCATCAACTTTTCGACGTGGGATGGCATCAGTGGCGGTTGACCGGCTCGCCAGATACGCGAATTTCGGACAAGATACATGGCCCAGAGCCAAGCCAGTCCGAAGCCGACGACATAAGCCAGCGCGTACCACCTGATCGCCAGCGTCAATCCGAACAGTTCGAACGATACGATGGCAGGATCGATTTCGGGGAAGTGGATGACTAATGGCATGGGGCACCGAATTCCGTAGGGCTATGTCAAGCGACATGGAACCTATGTCAACAACGACCGCGGTGTTCGAGGGCAAGAGAACAAGGCATGGACGCTTGTGCTGCTGCCCTGTTCGCGGTACTGGTCGAGACCACGCCCGCCGCACTCGTCCGAATTACAGATTTCTTGACAGCCAAATCGGTCGGCACTGGCGAAGCCAACACGCAGGCCTGAATTGAGGAACCAAGCGGGATCTCGGCTCAGGTGCTAAGCTTGTCGGCCTTCGAGGGTGAAAGGATCGTCATTTCCGCATGCATGACCTGCAGTGAACACTTCGAAAGCGAGAGAGTTCGTGAATTCTCCTCGGGAGGAGAAGGGTGTCGAGCCGATCGGCGAAGTATCGGTCACCCGAAACGTGTCTTGCAGAACGCGAGACGGCACCGTGCTTCGGGCCGACGTATATCGGCCGAGCGAAGGGGGTTCGTCTCCGGTACTCCTCTGCCGCACCTGCTACGACAAATCCCACGCACGCTATCGCTACATGGCTTCGGAGCTGGCGCGCCGGGGCTACATCGCTGTCGTTCAGGACATTCGCGGCCGGCATTCCTCGGAAGGGGAATGGGCCTGGCATCTTAGCCGCGAGGGGCCCGAGGTCGAACAGCGGGATGGATATGACGCCTGCGAATGGGCAGCCCGGATCGACGGCTCGGACGGCCAGGTAGGCACCTTTGGAAACTCCTATCCTTCCTGGTGCATCTGGCAGATGGCCGCGGCACAGCCTCCGTCGCTGAAGGCCATCTTCACTTCCGGCTTTCCGGTCACGACGCTGGAGAGTACGTTTGGCGTGTTCGAGACCGGGATTCGCCTTCGCTGGCACCATCAGATGGCGGTATCCACGCGTCGACGCTCCGGCGACAGCCAGTACCCGGCGACTGAAATCGAAGCACTCCACAATTGGGATGCCCTGCTCCGCGGCAAGCACATGTGGCAGCTTCCCCTCTCGGACATTCCGGATCACTTGTTCGGTCCGGACGCTGAACGATTACGCCAGTATTGGCGCGACATCGCCGTCGAGTTTTACAAATTGCACATGTTGCACCCGCGTGTCGGCGTACCGACATGCACACTTACCGGCTGGTGGGACCGGATCAACGGCGCGGCCGGACATTTCACCGGCATGGAGAAAGACGGTCCCAAGGAGCTGCGGGGCCGCCATCGGCTGATCATCGGGCCCTGGACCCACGATGTTGAGAGTACTCCCATGCCACCGGTGCAACGCTGCTATGGCCCGAAGGCGTCGCTCAATCTGCCCGAAGTGATCGCACGCTGGTACGACTATGAACTCAAGGGCCAGGAGAATGGCCTCGCCGACGAGCCTCCCGTTCGCGCGTTCATGCTGAACGAGAACGAATGGCGGTTCATGCGAAGTTGGCCTCCGCCCAGTGCGAAACCCGCCAAGTACTTTTTTGCCGGCAGGGGACCTGCCAATACGAACTCCGGCGCAGGGGAACTATCGAAGACGAGGCCCACAGCCCGGTTCGCCGACTTCTATATCTATGATCCGTCGGACCCCGTACCAAGCCTTGTCGGAACGACTGGACAGGCGGACGCCTGCGATCAATCTCCCCTACGTGACCGTGCCGATATCCTCGTGTATCAGACTGCGCCACTGGAAGAGGACCTTCCCGTGCTCGGGCCCGTGCACTGTGTACTGACCGTTTCGTCAAGTTGTCCGGATACGGACTTCTTTGCCCGGCTCATCGAGGTCGGCAAGGATGGGCTTGCAATCAACCTGGCGCAAGGCATGAAGCGCATGCGCTACCGTGACGGCTATGCGCGCGAGGCACCGCTGGAGCCCGGAAAACCGACCCGGATCGAGATACAGGTGATGATCGCTGGCATCGTTTTCCGAGCCGGTTCGCGAATCCGCCTGGATGTCACGAGTTCCGACTTCCCGGCCTTTGACCGAAATCACAACACCGGCCGGCCGTTCGAATCCGACGCGGAAATCCGGGTCGCCCGCCAGTCGGTTCATCGCGGGGGCAACGACGCTTCGCACCTCATTCTCCCGGTACTCGCCCAGTGACGGCCGGCGCGGAATCCACGATTTCCCCGGCTTCGCCCGTCGCCGCGTCGTCTCTCCTCAGCGTGCGCGACTTGTCGGTCTCGTTCCACGGAAACAACGTCGTCGAGGCACTGAAGCAGGTTTCCTTCGACATTGCTCCTGGAGAGACAGTCGGGCTGGTCGGTGAGTCCGGATCGGGCAAATCGGTTACAGCGATGGCTATCCTTCAACTCCTGCCCGAGACAACCGCGCGTTCCCGCTCCGGCAGCATCCGCTTCCGGGGCACCGAACTCATGGACTCAGGACACGACACGCTTCGTCCCATTCGCGGCAATCGCATCTCCATGGTATTCCAGGAGCCCATGTCATCACTCAATCCGCTCTTGACCGTGGACGAACAAATTGCCGAAGTTCTCATCTTCCATCGGGGAATGGACGGGCAAACCGCCAGGAAGCGCGCGCTCGAATTGCTGACACTGGTCCGGATCGCGGAACCCGAGCGCCGGCTCAACTGCTACCCGCACGAATTGTCGGGCGGCCAGGCACAACGGGTGATGATCGCCATCGCGCTCGCGAACGAACCCGACCTCCTGATTGCCGATGAGCCAACCACGGCCCTTGACGTCACAACGCAGGCGAGCGTGCTCGATCTCATGACCGACCTTCAGCAGCGTTTTGGTATGGCGCTTCTCCTGATCTCCCACGATCTCGAAATCGTGCGCAAGATGGCGCGCCGCGTTTGCGTCATGAACAAAGGGGAGATCGTGGAGCAAGGCAAGGTGCGCAACGTCTTTCGTGACCCGCAGCATTCCTACACCCGCATGCTCCTGTCCGCCCAGCCGAGCGGCCACCCGCCCGCGGTGGCGCCGGATGCCGAACCGGTCGTGTCTTCGCGGAACGTCAGGGTGCGGTTCCCTATCCGGAGCGGCGTTTTCCGGCGTGTAACCGGGAGTTTTACCGCGGTGAATGGCGTCGACGTCGAATTGCGGCGCGGTCAGACCGTCGCCATCGTCGGCGAGAGCGGTTCCGGCAAGACTACGCTCGGCCGCGCGCTGCTTCGGCTGGTGGACGCCGATGGCACCATCTACTTTCGCGGCCAAGAGATTTCACGCAGGCCGCTCGAGGAGATTCGGCCCCTGCGAAAACGAATGCAGATCGTGTTCCAGGATCCTTTCGGATCGCTCAATCCGCGCCATCGCATCGAGACCATCGTCGGAGAGGGATTGCGAATTCAGAACATCGGCGGCAGCAAGGATGCTCGCGTTCAGATGATTTGCGATGCGCTAAGCGAAGTCGGGCTCGACCCGGAGGCGAGGCGGCGCTACCCGCACGAATTCTCCGGCGGCCAGCGGCAGCGCATCGCAATCGCCCGGGCCCTGGTGCTGAAACCGGAATTGCTCGTGCTCGACGAGCCGACATCATCGCTGGACCGCTCGGTTCAATCGCAGATCATCGATCTCTTGCGCAGTCTGCAGGAACGCCACCACCTCGCCTACCTCTTCATCAGCCATGACCTCCGGGTAGTCCAGGCCCTGGCGGACACGATCATTGTCCTCCGGGAAGGCGTCGTTGTGGAGTCTGGACCAGCCACGAGAATCCTTTCGGAACCGGAACACTCCTACACACGGGCCCTCGTGACCGCCGCGCTCGAACTCAAGTCTATTGACATCTACGATTCGGAAAACGAACGTAAACTAAGGCCGCCATCCTCCGCCGGATGGGATGCCTGACAAAAATAGGAGGAAACGAAAATGCTCTTGCAACAGTTTAAGGCCGGCGGCACTCGGGCCGCGGGCGCCGGATTGCTGGCTCTCCTGCTCTCCACAGGAGCCGCACCGGCCCAAACCGTAACCCTTGCACAGGGCGTGGACCCCGAGTCCCTCGACCCGGCCACCGATACGCTCATCACCAGTGTCAGTGTCATGATGAATATCTATGACTCGCTGGTTTGGCGCGATGGCGACGGCAATCTCATCCCGGGGCTGGCCGAATCATGGGAATTCCCGTCGGAGACGCAGATGGTGCTGCAACTGCGGGAGGGAGTGACCTTTCACAATGGCGAGCCATTCGACGCCGATGACGTTGTGTTCTCGTATAATCGTCTCTTCGACAAGGAAAACCCGAGTCCCCTGCTCCGTTCCCTGCAGGGCTTCGTGGATTCCGTGGACAAGATTGGCGATTTCACCATCCGTGTGAACATGCCGGCGCCCCGCGCGACCGTCGTGCCAACACTGATCCGCGTTCCGATCCTGCCCTCCGAAACCTTCGCGGAAATCGGCGCGCAGGCGTTCGGCGTCAACCCGGTCGGCACGGGCCCGTTCAAGTTTGTGCGTTGGGATGCCAATCAGCAGATCGTGCTGGCGCGCAACGACGACTACTGGCGCGGGCGTCCTGACGTCGGCGAGTTCATCGTCCGGATCATTCCCGAGGATTTCGCGCGCTTCGCCTCACTGAAGAACGGAGAGGTCGACATCATCACCAATCTGACCAGCGAACGCGTGCAGGAAATCGAGGGCGACCCGAATTTGAAGTGGGGCGGCGTACATTCCGCGCGTAACATGTTTGTCGGAATGCAGACAAAGGAACCCCCCTTCGATGACCTCCGTGTCCGGCAGGCGATGAACTATGCTGTGGACGTGGACGCTTTGATCGAGGTCCTGATGGGCGGACACGCGTTCTCGAACGCAAGCGTGTGTACGCAGACCCTGTTCGGTGCCGTGGAGGTAGAGCCCTTCGGGTACGATCCGGAGAAGGCCAGGATGCTGCTGGCCGAAGCAGGCTATCCGGACGGCTTCGAAACGACCATGATCGGTCCTGTCGGACGTTACACCAAGGACAAGGAGATGCAGGAGGCAATCGCCGGCATGCTTTCGGAGGTTGGTGTCACGGTCACGCACGTCCAGCCGGAGTGGGCCCAGTTCATTCAGCAGTGGCTCGCCGAAGAATACCCAATGTACTACATCGGGACCGGCAACCAGGTGCTGGACTGCGACCAGCATCTCGGCTACCGAATCGATGGCGCCCGCTACAACCGCTACTACAACTCGGCAGAAATCGATGCTCTCATCGTGCAGGAGATTTCCGAGTTCGATGTCGAGAAGCGGAAGGCAATTCTCGCCGATATCCAGCACAGGCTGCGGGATGACACGCCCTGGATCTTTCTGTTCGATCTGGAGGATCTCTATGGCATGACCGCTCGCGTCGACTGGTCGCCGCGCTCGGATGAAATGGTCTGGGCGTTTGACGTCTCGGTAAGCGACTAACAGAATCAGGCTCACGGAAGGGGCCGCCGGCCGCCCCTTCCAAACCTGGAGCATTTGACTCATGCTCAGGCTGCTCCTCGTGCGGCTCGTGCAGATCCCCGCGATCATCATCGCGATGAGCCTCCTGGTGTTCATCTTTCTGAACGCCAGCGGCGACCCTGCGCAGCTGCTGATGCCGACCGAAGCGACAGAGCAGGACATCGAGGAGATGCGCCGCGCGCTGGGCCTCGACCGTCCGCTCCATGTCCAATACTGGAACTTCCTCAGCAACGCCCTTCAGGGTGATTTCGGCACTTCGCTGCGCTCTCGACAGCCGGCGATGGACACCGTGCTGGCGGCCCTGCCGGCCACTCTGGAACTGGCGTTCGCCGCGATCATCATTTCGACGGCCGTATCCATTCCTCTTGGCATCGCCGCGGCCGTAAAGCGCAATTCGCCAATCGACACCATTGCGACGGTCGTCGCCGTTCTCGGGCAATCCATGCCCGTATTCTGGCTCGGCATCCTCCTGATCCTGCTCTTTTCCGTCACGCTGAACTGGCTTCCCGTCAGCGGCCGGGGCAGTTGGCAGTCACTGATCCTCCCGGCGGTGACACTCGGTTGGTACATGAACGCGCTGATGACGCGACTGACCCGTTCGGCCATGGTCGAAGTGCTGAATGAGCCGTATATCCGCACAGCGCGAGCCAAGGGCATGCCCCTGCGGACCATCATATTCAAGCACGCATTTCGCAATGCCCGCATCCCGATCCTCACAATCTGGGGCCTGCAGGTGGGCACCATGCTTACGGGCACCGTCGTAACAGAGACGGTTTTCGCGTGGCCGGGCCTCGGGCGCGCAAGTATCCATGCCGTGGTTGGACGCGATTTTCCGGTCGTCATGGCGAGTATCGCACTCTTCACTCTCATATTCGTTCTGATTAATCTCATCGTGGATCTCGCGTACTACGCGCTCGATCCGCGAATTCGGAAGGTCTGACGCGCATGCCGCGGATTGTCCTCGGAGTGAAGGGCACGGTCGGCTTCACCATCCTTGGAGTGTTCATGCTCCTGGCACTGGGCGCGGACGTGATAAGCCCGGCGGACCCGCTCGCGCAAAGCCTTCGGGCACGACATCAGGAACCTTCCTTCGGCCTTGACGGTCCGACCTATTGGCTTGGCGCGGACCATGTCGGGCGCGACATCTTGAGCCGCATCATCCACGGCGCCCGAATTTCCATCATCGTCGGTATCGGCGCCGTGTTGGTCTCCGGGATCATCGGAACCCTGATCGGCATCACGGCAGGTTACAGGGGCGGCCTTTTGGGAGCGCTCCTCATGCGGCTCGCCGATATGAAGCTCGCCATGCCGATGATTCTGTTCGCCATCGCCTGGATCGCATTCTTCGGGCCGGGCCTCGTGAGCGTCATCATCGTGATCGGCGTCTGGGGATGGGTTCCCTACGCGCGCTACGCGCGGAGCATGGTGCTATCGCTCCGTGAGGCCCTTTTCGTGCAATCCTCGGTGGCAATGGGCGCATCCAGCAGTGACATCATGTTCCGCCATATCGCGCCGAACCTGATCGGACCGATCATCGTCATGGCGACGCTGCAACTCGGCGAGGCAGTTCTGCTGGAATCCGTACTGAGCTTTCTTGGCGTCGGTGTGCAGCCGCCGACGCCCACCTGGGGCAGCATGGTCTCCGACGGCCGCAGCTACATCGACACGGCCTGGTGGACCGTAACGTTTCCCGGACTTGCCATCACGCTGTTCGTCCTGGCCGCGAATTTCGTCGGTGACACGCTTCGCGACATTCTCGATCCGCGCGCGCTGTAACGGAAGCGCTGGCCCAATAAAGGAGAAATGGATTATGAAAGATATCTTTGTGCTGGTGACTATGGACGTGGAAAAGGCGCTCCCCGCGGACCGCCCTGCCTCCACGACAGGACCGCGGAACTACGAGGAAAGCGCCGTCTTCATCGAAGCCTATGTGGAGCGGGCCAAGTCCCACGGCTTTCCGGTCTCGTTCATGATCCATCCCGAAGTCACGCATGAGCACAAGGAACTCTTCAATCAATTGGAAGAGGATGGGGCCTGCCTCGGTCTGCATCTGCATCCGTGGAAATTCCTGGATGGCCGCTACAAGGCCCATTTTGGTGGGCTGACCCGCGACGAGCAGAGGGATATTCTCGGCAAGGCCATGGCAATGTGGTCAGACGCCATGAACCGAAAGCCCCTTTGGTTTCGACCGGGCACGTTTTCCGCCAATGACAACACCATGCCGCTCCTGGCAGAACTCGGGTTCCTCGGCGGCTCGATTTCCCTGCCCGGACGAGTGTATCCCGACATGTGCGCGGTCTGGGCCGGCGCACCGCCGGACCCGCATTTCGGCCATCCCGCATTTCGCCACCTCCCCGGGGAACTTGATTTCGTGAACATCCCCTTGAGCGTCGACATGTCCCGCGTGGAAGTGCGGAACGGGAATCTTTTCCGCTGGGATCTCCGGCCGGACTGGCTCGATGCGGACTACCGCTCAATTGCTGACAACATCGTCGGCCAGGTTGTTGCGCGCGAACCCGCTGTGCCGGTGGTCCACATGGTCACGCACAATGACAATGACT